>JAYWBR010000236.1:0-5100 GCA_043781315.1 Verrucomicrobiota bacterium
AAATAAAAATATGCCAACAGCCACGCTCGAAACGACCGGCACCATGCAACATCTCGCCGGCAAACATCTCACCTTCGTCCTCGGCCATGAACATTACGGCCTGCCCGTTTTGAAGGTGCGCGAAATCATCCGCCTGTGCGAGATCACGCCCGTGCCGCAGATGCCGGACTACATCAAGGGCGTGCTGAACCTGCGCGGCAAGATCATCCCCGTCGCCGACCTGCGCCTGAAATTCCGGCTCGCCAAGGTTGAAAACACCGACCTCACCTGCGTCGTCGTCGTCCAAGTGACCTTGCCCGACAACACCAAGACCATGATGGGCCTCATCGTGGATGCCGTGGAAGAAGTCGTGAACCTCACCGCCGCCGACATCGAACCCACGCCTGATTTCGGCGGGGCCGTGCAGGCCGACTACATTCTCGGCATGGCCAAGGTCAAAGGCACCGTCAAGGCGCTGCTCGACATTGACCGCGTCGTCTCCGCCGTCAGCCCGGAGGAACTCGCCCACGCCGCAAAAGGGTGAAGCCCGCGCGCCGCTGCCCTTTCAAATCAGACCAACAAAAAAAACCATCAATATGAAATCGGCCGCCATCGAAAAACTGTCCGGGCCTGCCCGCGCCCAGCGGTGGATCGCGGAGCCGTCCGTCAGACCTGCCCATCATGCCCCAACCGTCCTCCCCCATCGCGATCGCCAAAACCAGCCATGAAAAATCCCTTCCGCAACATCCGCATCACCTGGCGGCTCACGCTGATCAGCGCGTTCTACTCGCTGCCCATCGGCATCCTCGCCTTCCTCATGGTCAACGGAGTCAACGGCAACATCCACTTTGCCCGGTGGGAAAACTACGGCAACCAATACCAACGGCCGCTCATGGCGCTGCTCCAACTTCTGCCGCAGCATCAGTTCGCCCTGCAATCAGCGGATAAATCCCAGGTCGCCGCCCTCGAATCCGCCATTGACCAGGCCTTCACCAGCCTGGCCGGCGTGCAGGCCAGCCACGGTGACGACCTCGGGTTCAACCCCGGCGAACTCGCCAAACGCAAACGTGCCCACGTCATGCCGGAAACGGTCGCGGCGGAATGGACCAAATTAAAATCCGCCGCCCAGCTCGCCCCGGCGGACAGCGTCGCGCAACACACGCATCTCGTCGCCGATGTCCGCATGATGATTGCCCACGTCGGCGATCTCTCCAATCTCATCCTCGATCCCGACCTCGACACTTATTACCTGATGGACGCCACCCTGTGCGCGCTGCCGCAAATGCAGGACCGGCTCGCCTCCACAATGGCGCTCGCCGTTGACACTCTGGCTTCCACCAACGACCACGCCGCCGCCCGTACCCAGCTCGCCGTCGCCGCCGCCATGCTGAAGGAATCCGATCTCGGGCGCGCCAACGGCAGCTTCGACACCTCGCTCAACGAAGACCAGAATTTTTACGGCACCAGTCCCACGCTCGAAAAAAATCTCCGCCCCAAGATCGCCGAGTTCACCGCCGTTGCGGAACCCTTCATCGCGCTGATCGAGAAACTCGCCGCCGGGGACAAAACGATCTCCGCGCCCGCCGTGCTGACCGCCGGTCACGCCGCGCGCGCCAGCCTCGCCGCCCTCTGGACCACGGGCGCCGCCGAACTGGACGCGCTCCTTGACAGCCGCATCCATAAGTTTCAGACGCTACGCACGACGCAAATCGGACTGACCGCCATCGCACTGGCCGTGGCCATCGGCCTCGTCTGGCTCGTCACGGTGAGCCTCACCCGCCCATTGCGCCAGGTCACCGCCACGCTCGCCGGCAACACCGAGATGTTCAGCAGCACCAGCACCACCCTGGCGTCCTCCAGCGAGGATCTGGCCTCCGGGGCCAGCGAACAAGCCGCCTCCCTCGAGGAAACCAGCGCGTCCCTCGAAGAGATCACCGCCATGATCAAGCGCACTGCGGCCAACGCCCAGACCGCCAAGCAGCTCGGCAACGACACGCGCGCCGCCGCCGACATCGGCGCCAACGACATGCGGGGCATGAGCCAGGCGATGGGTGAGATCAAAGCCTCCAGCGACAACATCGCCAAGATCATCAAGACCATTGACGAGATCGCCTTTCAAACCAATCTCCTCGCCTTGAACGCCGCCGTCGAAGCCGCCCGCGCCGGCGAGGCCGGCATGGGTTTCGCCGTCGTCGCCGATGAAGTCCGCGCCCTGGCCCAACGCAGCGCGCAGGCCGCCAAGGAAACCTCGGCGCTGGTGGAAGATTCCATCGGCAAAAGTTCCCGGGGCGTGGAATACAGCGCCCGGGTGGCCGGCAGCCTCAGCAACATCGTCGCCAAGGCCCGCCAGATGGACGAGCTGATCAACGAGATCGCCGCCGCCGCCAGCGAGCAAAATCAAGGCATCAGCCAGATCAATTCCGCCATTACGCAGATTGACCAGACCACCCAGGAGGCCGCCGGCAGTTCCGCCAACATGGCCGAGGCCGCCAACGGTCTGCGCCAACAAGCCAACGGCCTCAAAGACGCCATCGCCGAACTGGAATTTCTCGTGGACGGCACGACCCCCGCTGCCGCTGTTGAGTCGCACGCTTCAGCCCCGGAGCCGCAACCGGTCGCCCGCGTGGTCGCCCGGGCCAAATCCCACCGCGCCACCACCAAAGCCGCCGCCGCCGCCGAGATGCCTTTCCCCGGGGCAACGCATCAATCAAATGCCCGCAGCGCCGCCAGCAGTGGAACATTCAACGATTTCTAAACCAAACCCCTGACTCCCTCCCCACATGAACACATCCCTGATAAAAAAATTGTCCGTCATCACCGTGGCCGCCCTGGCTCTGCTGGCCTTTGTCGGCGGCGTGGCCTCGTGGCAGTTCAGCCAGGTCGTCGCCAACCAGCAGCAGATGACCGTGATCACCAGCGCGCTCCGCAATCAGATGGAAGCAGACATGATGCACGACGCGCTCCTGGCCGACGTGTTCGCCGCGCTCCACGCCGTGACCGCCAAGGATGCGGCCGCTGGCGAACAGGTGCGCAAGGAACTGGCCGAGCACACCAAGCATTTTCGCGAGATGGTCGCCGCCAATCACGAATTGAAACTTTCGCCCAAGGCCACCAGCGCGATCACAGAGGTGGCAGCGTCGCTGGAAAGTTACATCAAGAGCGCGGAAACCCTCGTCACCGCCGCCTTCAAGGACGCCGCCGCCGCCGAGGCCCAGTTGCCGGAATTTCAAAAAGTGTTCGACGTGCTCGAAGGCCGGATGTCCGCCGTCGCCGATGGCATCGATGGCAATTTATCCGAAACCACCGCGCTCAACCAGGCGCTCGTCGCCCAGTTCCACCGCCTGCTCCTGATCGCCGCCGTCACGGGTTTCGCCGTGCTGGCGTTGCTCACCTGGCTGGTCGCCCGCAGCATTCCCGGACCGTTCCGCAAAATCATCCGCGAACTTTCCAACACCGCCGCCGCCGCGAACACCACTTCTGCCAGTGTCGTCTCGGCCAGCCAGGAACTCGCCGCCGGGGCCAGCCAGTCCGCCGCCTCGCTCGAAGAAACCAGCGCCTCGCTGGAAGAAATCACCAGCATGATCAAGCGCACGGCGGCCAACGCCCAGACCGCCAAGCAGCTCGGCAACGACACCCGCGCCGCCGCCGAAGCCGGGGCCGCCAACATGCAGGCCATGGCCAGCGCCGTGGAAGCCATCAAATCTTCCAGCGACAACATCGCCAAGATCATCAAGACCATTGATGAGATCGCCTTTCAAACCAATCTGCTCGCGTTGAACGCGGCGGTCGAGGCCGCCCGCGCCGGCGAGGCCGGCATGGGCTTCGCCGTCGTCGCTGATGAAGTCCGCAGCCTCGCGCAACGCAGCGCGATTGCCGCGAAAGAAACCGCCGCCAAGATCGAAGACTCCGTCCAGAAGAGCCAGCACGGCGTCCAGATCAGCGCCCAGGTCAACGCCAGTCTGTCCGAGATCGTGACCAAGGCGCGGGCGATGGATGAATTGATCAATGAAATTGCCGGGGCCACCGCGGAACAAACCCTGGGGCTCACCCAGATCAACAGCGCCGTCGCGCAACTGGATCAAGTGACCCAGGGCGCGTCCGCCGGTTCCGCCACCATCGCCGCCGCCGCCGGGGAATTGCAGGAACAGTCCGAATCCTTGGGCCACGGCATCGCCAGCTTGAAACATCTGGTCGGCGAAGATGCCGCGCCCGCACCGGCCACCTCAGCCCCAGGCAGGCCCGCCGCCGTCCGCGCCGCAAAAAAATCCGCGCGCCCGCCGGCACCGCGCGCCAGTTCCAGTCGGATTCAATCTGAGGGTGAAATTCCCATGCCCGAGGCCGCCGCCGGCATGGTCACGTTCAAGGATTTTTGATCTCCGCTTAACCGGGACGATGCAGTTGGAAACGGACGGCGAGCGACGCGGCGGCGGTTGGCGCGCAGGAGCGCGGCATTTATGCCGCTTCAACGTCCGCACTGAAGGGTGGGTTCAACCCGAACTCCGAGGTTCGGGGATCACGCCCGCCCCGGGCGTGGCGGAACGCGCCCAGCGTTCCGCACTGGGGACGCCGTGCCGCAACCGAATCGTTTGGAAAATGTCGCACCCCGTCCGTTTTCCGCGAGGGCGCGGAAAACTGCGCCCGGGGCGGGCGCGCTCCCTTTTCGATTTCGGCGTTCGGGTTCAAATGAATCTGGTGACTCCGGCAATTCGCATGGTGAAGCGGCATAAATGCCGCGCGCCGGCCGCAGTTCAACGGCATGGATTCGGCTTAACTTTCACGGCTGCGCACCGATAACAAAACCATGAGACTGTCACTCCGCAAAAAAATCCTCCTGCTCGTCGCCAACGCCCTCGTGCTGCTGGCCGCCCTCACCGGCATCGTCAACTGGCAGTTCAACCGCAGCAACGCGAACAAGGAAACCCTGGTCCTGACCAGCACCGCCCTGCGCGACCAGTTGCAGGCCGACATGATGCACGACACCCTGCGCGCCGACGTGCTGGCCGTCCTGCATGCCACCGCCGCGAAGAATCAAAACGCCGCCAGCGCCGCCGCCAAGGAACTCGCCACCCACGCCGAACGATTCCGCGCCAGCATCAAGGCCAATCACGAACGCACGCTCGA
>JAYWBR010000237.1:0-5099 GCA_043781315.1 Verrucomicrobiota bacterium
CCACCGTCAGATCCGTGAAGCGCGCGAAATCCCGGATGGCCGTCTCGACCTGCGCCGCGAGTTCGCGCGTGGGTTCGAGGATGAGCACGCGCGGACGCGGCTCGTGCCGACCGAGCTTGGAGAGGATCGGGAGGGCGAAGGCGGCGGTCTTGCCGGTGCCGGTCTGGGCGCTGCCGATGACATCCTTGCCGGAAAGGATCAGCGGGATCGCGCGCAGTTGAATCGGCGTCGGATCCACATAGCCCATTGCCTTGACGCCTTCGAGCATCTGAGGTGACAGACCTAATTGAGAAAAAGCCATGCGCCATGATGCGGCGGAGACAGCGAAATGTCCATGCGGGAAATTTTCCGTTTTCTTGACAGCACCAGCAGCCATGTCATTCTGGTGCGTAAGATGAAAACTCCACCACCGACTTCGCGCAGGCTTCGTCCCGCCTTTGGATGGATGGTTTTGTGTTGGACCTTGCTCGGCCTGGCCGGTCACGGAAGTGCGACGGAATTGCTTTCTAAACGCAGCAACTCCCTGGCGTCGTCAGTCGGCGGAAATGACAGCTCAGCCTTTCCGCTGCTGAGCGCTGATGGACGGTTCGTGGTTTTCTTCAGCAGCGCCAACAATCTGGTGGCGGGCGATAACAGCCTGTTCTATCTCGATGTTTTTCTGCACGATCGGGCCAGCAACACGACTGTTTTAGTCAGTGCGAACTACGCCGGCACTGGCGGTGGCAATGAAAGCTCGGTGCCGTTTCAGATTTCCACCAACGGCCGTTTCGTGCTTTTTCAGAGTGACGCCAGCGATCTGCTGCCCGGCGACACCAATGGCGTCACCGACATCTTTGTCCGCGACGTGCAAACCGCATCAAACATTTTGGTCAGCATTGCCACAAACGGAGGCTGGGCAAACGCAGCGTCCACGGAAGCGGTTATGACACCGGACGGGCGCTACGTGGCGTTCGTCAGTGCGGCCACTAATCTGGTGGCAGGCGACACGAACGGAATCGCCGATGTTTTCCTACGCGATCTGGTCGCCCAGACGACGACGCTCGTGACGACGGGCGCATTCGGTGCGGGTTCATTCATGGCCGAGCCGGTCATCACCCCCGACGGTCACGTCATCGCTTTTTCGAGTTCGGCGAACGGCCTCGCCGCCGGGGTGCCGACCGCTTCCAAGGGCGAGATCTACGCTTTCAATGCCTTGACCGGCACCATGACCTGGGTCAGCACCAACGCCCTGTTGACGGTTTCAAATATTCTTCGGCTGAACAACATGCCGTCGTATCATCCGGCGTTGAGCGACGACGGAACCATTGTCGCGTACAAGGCGGGTTGGACAAATGGCGCGACCGCACCGGCCGCGCCTGGCCTAGCGCAGGCGATTGTGTTTCGCTACGACTTCGCGGTGGGATCGAACTCCGTGATCGCCACGAATGCCTTTCCGCGCTGGCCGTTTGGGGATGATACCTATGGCCCGAGTCTGAGTTCGGACGGCCGGTTCATCGCGTACACCATCACCAACAAGTCGCCCGTTTCCTCGACGAGCATTCAGTTGTGGGATACCCAACTCGCCACGAACGTGGCCGTCAGCGTGAATCAAAGCGGCGGGCTGCCGACAAATTCTTATTCGGACGGGGCCGTGTTGAACCCCGGCGGTCAGTTTGTTTTGTTTCTCAGCAGTGCCACGAACCTGACCGGCAACGTCGTCTCGAACGGCACGCATATTTATCTTCGCGACTTACAGGCGGCCGTGACAACCTTGGTGGATGTGGACACCAACGGCGTTGGGTCGGTGGACAGCAATGGAAACACCCCGACCTTGAGTGCCGACGGGCGGTTCGTCGCCTTCGATACCCAGTTGAGCGACATCAAAAACCCGCCGGGCAATGTGTTTGTTCGCGACCTGGCGAACGGAACCAACGAACTGGTTTCACTGCATCTCCCCGGACTGATTTCACAAACGGGCGACAACTCCAGTTGGATTTCGAAATCATCCATGAGCGACGACGGCCGCTGGCTCGCGTTCACGACGTACGCGGACGATCTCGTTGCCAATGACACCAACAACGCCCTTGATGTTTTCGTCGCCGACCGCGTTGCCGGCACCAATGTCCTCGTCAGTGCTGGAACCGACGGGAATCCCGCCCGCGGTGGTTTTTCGACCAATCCCGCCATCAGCGGGAACGGACGTTTTGTGGCGTTCATCAGCACGGCCACGAATCTGGTGGGCAATGTTCCGACGAATTACTTCAACAACCTTTTTGTTCGCGACCTTCAGGCGGGAACGAACCGCCTCGTCACCATCAGCACCAACGGCCTCATCCCCGGCGACGGTGATACTTCCGACGCGGTCATCAGCAGCGATGGCCGTTACGTTGCTTTCCTCAGCAAAGCGCGCAATTTGGCCGCAGGACTGACTGGCACCGGGCCGAATACATTTTGGTGCGACCTGAATTCCGGCGTGATCGTCTCGCCTGCCGGGACTTCGATTTCTGACTTCGCACCAACCATGAGCGCGAATGGCCGTTATTTGGCTTATTTCCGGACGACCGCACAATTGTGTGTTTGGAACTCTCAGGCAAAAACCAACATTTACACCAACACAAGCATAGTCGCTTCCGCAGTACTGAGTCCGACCGGCACCCAACTGGTGTATCAGGTGTCCAAAAAAATCTTCGTGTACGATTTTGCCAGCCGGACGAATGTCTTTTCGATCTTGAGCGCGCCGCTGATCAACAGCAGCAGTCAATGGAGCACCAACGGGCGATACCTCGCCTTCACCACGGCGACCAACGCTGCGGTTGGCGACACCAATGGGGTCAACGACATTTATCTCTGCGACCTTTCCACTGGCACGCTCACTCTCGTCAGCCTGAACAGCGGCCGGACCGGCAGCGCCAACGGGTCGTCGGATTCCCCGGCCATCAGCGGCGACGGGCGCTTCGTGGTCTATCGCAGTGCCGCTACGGACATCGCGGGTGGCATCGCGAATCCATCGCCGAATATTTTTCTATACGACCGGCTCACCGGATCAAACACCCTCATCTCCGTGGGCTCGTCCAGCCTGCCCAGTTGGAGTTCGTGGATGTCGCGGCCGGCGATCAACACTGACGGTCGCGCGGTCGCCTTTGGAAGCTGGGCTGCGGGTTTGGTTGCCGGCGACTTGAACCGGGTGCAGGACGTTTTCGCCGGGTTACTGACGCCGTTGGTTTTGGCGGACTCGGATGGAGATGGAATTCCGGACGATTGGATGCTGAAATATTTTGGACACGCCACCGGCCAGGCGGGCGACAGCTCCCGCGCGCAGGATGACGCCGACGGCGATGGCCTGACCAACTTGCAGGAATATCTGACCGGCACGAACCCGACCGATCCGGCGTCCGTTTTCAAACTGCAAATCGCGCCGACCATTTCCACCAACAGCGTCGCGCTGACGTGGATCGCAGTGCCCGGCGCGAGTTATCAGATTCAATACCGGGACAACCTGACTGATCTCACCTGGCTGAGCCTGCCCGGCAATGTTGCAGTGACCGGCAGCCAGGGATATTTCATTATGCCCGCCAACCAGCCCAGCCGGTTTTATCGGATTACCGAAGTCAACTGACCTCCGGTCGGAAAATTCTCCCTCGATGCTGCGATGTGAAACTTGAAGTGCTTCAAACTACCACCAGAAATTCTGGCCTTGCACAGTTCGTAGGGACATGTCGGAAAACTTGCGCCACTGAACGTGGCCGTCTTTGAACGCCAGATTGCCGCCGGCAGGACGCGTGCCTTTCAAGTGCGGACTGAGGTGATGCAAATAAAAGCCGCCGACCACATCGGTGAAACTTCCTGAGGTAACGTCTTGGATTGTCGCATCTGCCACCAAGACCCGGTCTTTCGAGGCGGGAGCCCGAAGAAAGCCTGAGAAGGAAATTTGCACTGGTTCGGGGAGCATCGTGGCGTTTTGGTTCGTCGAGGCCAGAGCAATGCCCGACCCGCTCGGACCGCTAAAGGCAAGTACATAGCCGATGATGTGAATCCCCGTGTTGGCTGCGGCATTATATCCAAAGTTCCAAAGACAGGCTGGATTGCCATTGATGGCAGTGCCGGGAGCGAGATAGTTTTCCCAATCAGTGAATCGCGGTGCGGTTCCAGGACAGTAAAACGTTTTTTTCTGCGCGCCACTGGCCAGCAGGGAACTGGCCGTGGCGCTGGGAAGATCCCACGCCCAGTTCCCGCCGGACCAGACCGGAAGCTTGTCCTTGTTTTCATTCGCGTAGATTTGCGTGACCAGCGCGAGTTGCCGCAAGTTGGCGGCGCACTGCCCGATCTTGGTTTGATTCTTGGCACTGGCGATCATGGAAACGCGGAGCGTCGCCAACACCGCAATGACCACAATGACCACCAGGAGTTCGGTCAAAGTGAATCCGTAGCGAACCGTCCGGTGCGTCTGGGCGGGGGATTTTAAGGTGACCGTTTTCATTGGCTTGGTTGCGAGGAATCTATCCTCCAACCGCAACCCCAGCAAGCTGAATGACCGGGTGCGAATCGGCGGGTTGCCACGCGCACGCGCCCTTGTTAAGCTGTGCCGGCAATATGAGCACGCGCCTCGACGTCAAAAAAACTTACAAGCTTTTCATCGGCGGAAAATTCCCGCGCAGCGAGAGCGGCCGCTACCTGCCCGCGAAATCCACGAAGGGCGAACACCTCGACAATTTCGCCCATGCCTCGCGCAAGGATTTCCGCGACGCCGTCGTGGCCGCGCGCGGCGCAGTGGACGGCTGGAGCAAGGCCACGGCTTACAATCGCGGGCAGATTCTTTATCGCGCCGCCGAGATGCTGCAAACCCGCGCCAGCGAATTGGTCAGTGAAATTGCGCGTTCCACCGGCGTCAGCGTGGCCAAGGCGAAACGCGAAGTGACGCTGGCGATTGACCGGCTCGTGCATTTCGCTGGCTGGACGGACAAATACCCGCAGGTGTTCGGCAGCGTGAATCCCGTGGCGTCGCCACACTTTAATTTCACCACTCCGGAAGCGATGGGCGTGGTCGTGGTGCTGGCACCGGATGAGCCGTCGTTGCTCGCACTGGTGTCATTGATCGCGCCGGTGATTTTGAGCGGCAACAC
>JAYWBR010000238.1:0-5099 GCA_043781315.1 Verrucomicrobiota bacterium
TCACGCCTCCTTGCGACGGAACAAGCTTTCGCTGTCGGCGATGTTCAAGACGGAAAGATCGAAGCCCGCGCCCGGTTCGCGTTCGTGCGCGACCTTGAACTGCCAGGCCAGTTTTTGCACGGCGGGAGTGGCAAAGTATTTCACTGCGCCCACGCTGACCGTCGCTTTGAAAATAATCACCAGCAGGCTTTCCTCGTCCACGCCCATCACCAACATGCTGAATTTTTCGCCCTGCTGATAGACGCTGTTGAAGTTGGTTTCGTGAACCAGGTTGGCGATGGTCTGATTGGCCATGAACGCGCCCGAGGCCAGCGCCGCAATGGTGGTCAGGTCAAATTGCCGCGCATCACCCCAGTGCGTGATGAGGAAGCCGCCCTTGTCAATGATCAGCGCGGTCGTGGCGTCGCTCTGATCGAGCAACTCACTCAGCGTGCCATCCAGCGAGTGGATGTCCTCTTCGAGCAGTTGGGGCAACGTGGCCATGGTCAGGCGTACTGCGGTGATCCCTGCGCGATGAACTTGTTCAGCAACATGCGCGTGATCATGTTTAAGGTTTCAAAGACGCCTTCGCACTTGTGCGCCGCGCCGGTGAAGGAGGGCACCTGCACCTCGCGATTGTTCAGGAGGAACTCCATGTATTCAACCGGCGCGACGTTCGGCAGGTCACGCTTGTTGTATTGCAGGACGTACGGGATGTCCTTGAGATTCAGTTTCAACGCCCGCAGATTTTCTTCGAGGTTCTGAAAACTTTCCACGTTCTCGGCCATTTTTTCATACCGCGAATCGGCGCAGAAGACCACGCCGTCCACGCCGCGCAGGACGAGCTGGCGCGTGGTGTTGTAAATCACCTGGCCGGGCACGGTGTAAAGCTGGAACTTGGTTTTGAAGCCCTTGATGGACATCGCCTCGATGGGCAGAAAGTCGAAGAACAACGTGCGGTCCGAACTGGTCGCCAGCGAGACGAGCTTGCCCTTGTTGCCGGCGGCGGTCTGCACATGGTCATGCACCTGGACGAGGTTGGTCGTCTTGCCGCACATGGCGGGGCCGTAATAGACGATCTTAACCTGAAGTTCTTTGGTAGCTTGGTTGATGATTGCCATAGGTGAATTGATTACTACTTTTTGCGATCCAGTTCGCCGGCCAGCGCGGCCAGTTCGGCGGTGGGAAGGGGTTGACCAGGGCGGCCGAAGGCCGCGAAGAAAATGGCGTTCACGCGGAAAATTTTCCACGGCACGTTGCCCACGGTGAAATTCAAATTGTTCAGCTCGCCCATGCGCAGCTCCTTCGTGCATTGGTTCACCTTGCCGAAAATCTGCGGCAAAAACGCGGCCAGCGTGTCGCCGTTGAGATCGGGGGAAAGTTTGCTGGCGACCATGAGGCCGTCGGGCAAGGCCACGAGCGCGCCGGAAACTCCGTTCAACGCCGCCGCCCGCGAGACGATTTCATTGGGCGTGGCGCACTTGCCGACAAACTCCGTGCCCGTCGGACCGTTGCGTTTGGCGGGGATGATGGTGGTGCCGGTGGGCGACACGGCTTCCTGGCTGTCGCCCGCCGAATAGTAATTGGTGTCCACCGGTTTGGTGACCGCGCACGCGCTGCTCACCGGCGGCGTCCCGGCAGGACCGGCTGCTTCGGTCTGCGGAAAACCGAAAAATAAATTCGGGATCGTTTCGTCAATCGCCACTTTTTGTTTCGCCTGCGCCAGATCACGCTGCCGCGAAATGAAGAGCGGGGCCACGACATTGAGCGGCAGTTCCACCGAGGTGTTGTCGTGCGCTGAAACGTACGGCACCAAGGCGGGCGCAAACCAGCCACGCAAGGTTTTCCACGGATAGAACGCCTTGCCGCGTTGCAGCGAGGCTTTCAGCGCCTCCAAGGGCAACGCGATGGCGATGCCCGTCAGATTCATCTGCGCAATTTCCAACCGCAACGATTCCGGCCAGCCCGCGCTGACGGCGGCCAGCGGCAGGCTGACGGTGGCCACTTCGGCGGTTGGCGCGGCCAACGGTTGCACGGGCACGGCCGGCACAGGTGCGGCTGGCGGCGGCGACATTGCCATCACACTCGGACTGGTCACCAGCACCGGAGCCGGGATCGGCAACGGTGCCGGCGCAGGACTGGGAACGCTGCGAAATGGAATGGCCGGCGCAGCCGGCAACGGCACCGGCGCGGGAGCCATCGCCAACGGACGCGTCGGCGGCAGAGACGAACTCGCCGGCAGGGCCGGAGGCGCGCTCGGCGCAGGCGTGACCGCCCGCACCGGACTGGCCGGTGAAGTTTCACCGGGACCCACCGAGAAAACCAGCGACTGGCCGCCGGTATCGCCAAACGGACTGCGGATTTCGTCCGAAATCTCAATGCGCTTCTGGCCTTGCCGGCGCGGCAGCAGTTCAGGATTTAACTGGGCCAGAATCTCGGCCAGCGGCAAAGCCACCAGCGATTGGTCCTTGTCATTCTGTTCGGCAAACAAAGTCGGCGCGGCGCGGCGCAGTTCGCCGAAAGTTATTTTGACCGAGCCGTTGGCAAGCTGCGCGAGAACTTTATCGAGCGGGACGGAAATCACGGCATTGCCCAGCGCCTGTTGCCGCACCCGGCCAGCCAGCTCGGCCGACAACCCGTTCACCACGGACTGCAACAGCAATTGCACCCCTTGCACGCCGCCCGAACTAGGCCGCGTATCGCGCAAGGTTCCCTGGCCCGCGCCGGAGCCATTGTTTTTCGGTGGCGTGAATGCTGGCTCAACCACGGGCCGAGTCCGGCGCGCAAACGGCGCGGGCTGCGTGGGGTTCTGCCGCACCTGGATGTTGGACGTGTCCGCGTTGTTGCCGGCCGTATTGCCGACTAAAAGTTTTTTTAGAAACGTAAACATTTGTATGAGCAGCCCGACCCGTCACACGGTCATTCCCCCGCTCGTGAGCGGCTTGAACCAACCCGTCGCTTGACGACTGCTTCGGTTGGAGAGAGGGGCAGGAAGTATGCCACGCGGCGGCCCCTTGAATCGGCACGGGTCAACGCAAAAAATGTCCCATGAGTGGACTGTCTTGTCCCGCACGCCGCCCAGCTTTTTCATAAATCTTCGGACCGCCCGTCGGATGAGGGAACGGAAAGCCCCGGAAACACCTCATTAGGAAATCATTCCCCGCCGCCGACCCGGGACGGAATAGGGTTTGCTTAATGGGCTGTGAATGAATTGTGTTTTTGAAAAAGTTAGTCCGGCGGCGGCGCGAGTTTGAATCGTCATGGATCCCCGGCATAAAATTTTATTGCTCGACGATGACCTGGACGTGTTGGCGCTCTACCAGGAGGTCCTGTCCAAACTGCCCAGCCGCCCGGATGTCCGCGTCGCCTCCACCGGCGCGCGCGCCTTGACGATGCTCGATGCCGAGCCGTTCCGCCTCCTGATCTGCGATTTGAAAATGCCCAAGATGGACGGCCTCCAGGTGCTGTCCATCGTCCGCCGCCGTTTTCCCGAACTGCGCACCGTGGTGATGACGGGTTTGTCTGACGAGGAATTTCGTTCCCGTGCCTACGCCCTCGGCGTGGATCTGTTCTGGCTGAAACCCGACACGCAGCAGAACATGCAGATGTTCATGGAATGTCTGGAGTCCTTGCTCGGCCGCGATTCCAGCGCGGGCTTTCGCGGGGTCCAAAGCAAGAGCCTCATGGACATCATCCAGATGGAATGTCTCTCGCAAAGCTCCGTCCTGCTCCGCGTCACGCGCGGTTCGCTCGTCGGGAAAATCTGGATTCAAGGCGGCGAACTCACCGACGCCGAGACGGACGGCGCCCGCGGCGAAGCGGCTTTTGGAAAAATCATCGCATGGAAAACCGGCACGTTTGAAACCTTGCCCGCCGAGCCGGATCGTGAACGGACGATCCACAAAGAAGTCAACATGCTGCTGCTCGAATCCGCCCAGGCGATTGATGAAATCAGCAGTGCCGCCGGCCTCTCGGGCGATGCCGCCGACCGCCAGAACATCTCGCGGTTGTCCGCCCTGACCCACGAAGGCGGGGACTGGGTGGTTTCCGTGCCGGCCACCGGCGACGCCGAAGGGTGCGGCACCCAGGCGACGAACGAAGTCGCCACCGTCATCCGCTTGGTGGACGAAACCTGCAAGCGGCTCAGCGAACAACTTGACGCCGGCCCGCTCTCCCACCTCGAAGGCCGCACGATGGATCGCCGCCTCCTGCTGCTGCCGTGGGACAACCGAAATTTCCTCACCGCCTGGCCATTGAACTCGGACGCCAGCCGGTTGCTCGAACAAACCAAAAAACTTGCCGGATCATGGGACTCTTAAATTTATTTTCCAAACCCCGCCCCGCCGTCCACCGCCTGCCGACCGGCAGCATCACCGTGGACAGCAACGGCGAGATCGTCACCACCACGGTCTCCTCGTCCTGCCCGCGCCCGGTGTTGCAAAGCATCACGGAGGAAGTGCTCACCTTGTTCCGTGAAGCGCGGGCGAAGCATCTGCCGCTGGCCGAGCTGAACCTGCACTTCGCCAGCCTCCAGATCACCGCCCGCGAAATGCGCGGCGGCGCCATTATTTTTCTGTCCCCAAGGATCGCCTCGTTCCCTGACACCTCCTCCACCTGACACCCTTATGAGCACTGCCAAAAAAATGGATCAATTGATCGCCCAGATGGAAAACCATCTGGAATGTTGGAAACAATTCAGCCGCTACCTCAACATCGGGCGCGGAAAAAAATTCGGCGTCGAAGACGAAAGCCAGTTTCTCGAAACCAAAAGTGTCCTGGTGCAGGAACTGGAACTCATCCTCGCCAGCGTGGAAGTCAACTCGCCCACCAAGGAGGAGGTCCACACCCTCATCGGCAACGCGCCGTCGCTGCGTTTTCTCAGCGAGATGAATGAGGGCGCGCTGCGCAACATCGAGAGCCAGTGGCACAAGATTTACATCGGCTGGCATTCCATCCTCGGCCAGTTGAAGGTCCGCCAGAACGCGGAAGATTCCAAAAGCGCCTTCGCCGGACTGCTCGGCGGCAAGAAGAAGGGCCGCTGACCGGGGTTGAAACGTGATGCGTGAAACGTGAACAACGGCGAGGACCGCCTCCGGTTGATTCACGTTTCACGCATCACG
>JAYWBR010000239.1:0-5050 GCA_043781315.1 Verrucomicrobiota bacterium
GCGCTGCTTTCCGGGCCGTATGTCAGTGCGGGCGCGTTGTCCGTGGTGCCGGAGAATTTTGACAAGGCGATGATCGTTCATGCGGTGCGGAAGAGCGTCCGCAAAAGTTGGATCAACGACCGTGACCAGTTTTTGCAGCCGGAAGAAAAGCCCGGCGTGGCGTTCACGCGCCGCTGTGTGGTGTGGAGTTTGTTTGCGGACTCAAACCAAACCGCGTCATTGCGGAACGTGGCTTACAAAGGAAAGGTTTTCCAGATCACGAACCACTTCTTTCCATTCCGACATGCGGTCGTAAAAAAGTGGGATGTATCCGACTCCGACATTACGCGCTCGTTGACGGCGGACACGGAAGACCGCTTTATCGCCACCTGGCTGGCCGACCAAAAGCTGGACGCCGAGGGCGAGGAGTTGCTGGCGATGGGCCGGGAGATTTACCGCGCGTTCTTTGCCAGGTTCAAAGACCTGCCGACTGCGAAATTCAAAGTCGAACACTGGGACGTTGGTTGGTGGCAGGTCAAAAAATGTCTTGTCGAAGCGGGGTTGGAGCGCGAACGGTTTGCACAGATCGAGGTGCTGAAAAAGAAAATCGGAGCCAAGATCAGCCGCGAGGCGATGACTTTAGGAATCATCTCCGCGAGTTGAGGGCCGGCCCTCGCCGCGAAGCGGGGCGTTCTGGCTGCCATTATTGCCTTGCGCTATTTCAAAGCTTTGCTTAACTACGGCATAATTAATCGATTGGTATGTCCGTTACAAATCTGCATGAATAAGTTTCAACCGGTGGGGGGCTCTTGAGCCGCCCGTTTCCTTCCCGCAACTTCACCCCTTCGAGTGCCTTCGTCCGCATCAACGGGAAAATCCGCGCCCGCGAAGTCCGCGTCATCGGCGTGGACGGCAAACAGCTCGGCGTCATTTCGCTGGGCGACGCCTTGACCCAGGCCCGTCTCAACGGGGTGGACCTCGTCGAGATCGCGCCGACCGCCACGCCGCCGGTCTGCCGCCTCGTGGATTTTGGCAAGTACCGCTACGAGCAGGCCAAGAAGGAAAAGGAATCCAAGAAACATCAGCACGCCACGCTGGTGAAGGAAGTGCAGCTCAGCCCGCGCATTGACCCGCACGATCTGTCCGTCAAGGTCACCCACGCGATTGATTTCCTGTGCGAAGACATGAAGGTCAAGGTCGCGCTGAAATTCCGTGGCCGCGAAATGGCCCACACCGAATTCGGCTTCCAGGTCATCCAGAAGTTCATCACGGAGATCACGCCCTTCGGCCATCCCGATTTCCAGCCCAAGCTGATCGGCAAAAGCATCACGGTGATGATCAGCCCGCTGCCGCGGGCCAAGCGCGCGAAAAATCCGAACGAAAATCCGGATCCCAACGCGGCGGACGATGTCGAGCCGGAAGACGAGGCGGACGCCGAGGAGCCGGCCAAGGGCCAGCCCTAGTCGGAACCAAACTTTTCGGAAAAGCCGGCGGGTGCCGGCATTTTCCCTCGGCACGGCGATTCCAAGCGATGGGAATTCCTTCCGCGGTCGCGTTCAGCTTTTATACATCTCCGGCCGCAGCACGCCCACGAACGGCAGGTTCCGGTAGCGCTCGGCGTAATCCAGCCCGTAGCCGACCACAAAAAAATCGGGAATCTCAAAGCCGATGTAGTCCGCCTTCACCTTCTCCACGCGCCGCGCTTTTTTGTTCAGCAGCACGCAGGTGCGGATGCGGCGCGGCCCGAGCAGGCAGAGTTTTTCCTGCACGCGGCGCAGGGTTTTTCCCGTGTCCAAAATATCGTCCACCAGCAGCACGTCGCGGCCGCGCACATCGAGGCGTAGCTCCTTGGTGAACACCAGTTCGCCCGACTCCGTGCCCGCGCCGTAGCTGGACACGCCCATGAAATCCAGGCGCAACGGCAGCGAAATGTGCCGGATCAAATCGCCGAGGAACATGACCGTCCCGGTGAGCAGCGAGACGATGACCATTTCGCGGCCCGTGAAATCGCGCTCGATCTCGCGTGACATCTGCCGGATGCGGCGGGCGAGCTGCACGTCGGTGATGAGGATGCTTTCGACGTCCTTGCGCCAGCGCGGCGGGACGGGAGTTTTAAGTTTGGCGGCCACAATTGTTAAATGTGTTTGGAATCGTGCTCGTCCTTCTTCACGTAACCGCTGTCCTGCCGCTGGAAATTCACCGCGTTCTTTTTAACGTAGGCGGCGAAGACGTCATCCGCACTCATGCCGAGCACCTGCGCCATGCTGATGAGAAAGTGAAACAGGTCCACGACCTCCACGCGCGCGTTTTGCTCGTCGAACTTCTGATATTTCGCCCACCACTTCCACGGGACGCTGTCGGTGAGTTCGGCCATTTCCTGCTGCATGGCGCGGGTGTAGTTGAGCAGCCACTTGGTTTTTTCCTCCTCGCTCATGCCGTCGGTTTTCACGCCGATGCGTTCGTTCAGAGATTTTTGCATCCGAAAAAGTTCGCGTAACTGGTCAGGGTTTTCCATGCGCAGAAGATTCGGGGAGTGCGTTGCGGAAGCAAGCGGAATCGTGAAACGTGAGGCGTGAAACGTGAAAAACCGGAGGGTAATGCTTCGCCCTTCACGTTTCACGTTTTACGTTTCACGTTCCCAAACTTTCGCCTTTGAACTGCGCGCGCAAAAACGTATAACGTCCCCATGTCATTCGTGCAGCTTTTGTTTACCAAAGAAGGCCTGGCGCTGTGGTTGATCCTGCTGGCCAGCGCCGTCGCGCTCGTCGTGTTCATCGAGCGTTTCCTGCACTGCCACCGCGCGCAGATCAATTCCACGGAATTCCTCAACGGCGTCCGCAACGTTCTCCGCCGGAAAAACGTCGTCGAAGCCATCGCCATCTGCGACGCCACGCCCGGCCCGGTTGCGCGGCTCGTGAAGACCGCCATCCTCAACCGCGACCACGGCCGGGAGCGCATCCGCGAAGCCATCGAGGAAGCCGGCCTGATCGAAGTGCCGCAGCTCGAACAAAAATTAAATCTGCTCGCCACCATCGCGCAGCTCGCGCCGTTGCTGGGCTTGTTCGGCACCGTGCTGGGCCTGATGGAGGTCTTCCATCAGATGCAGGGCAAAGGGCTTTCCGCCCATGTGGGCGATCTGGCGGACGGCGTCAAGACCGCGCTGATTTATTCCGCTGCAGGCCTGGCCGTCGCGATTCCGGTTCATGCGGGCTACAACTATCTGGTCAGCCGCGTGAACGCCATCGTGCTCGACATGGAACGCGCCGCCACGGAGATCGCCAACATCGTCACGGACACCGACGTGCCGCCTGCGCCATGAAATTCCCCCGCAGCGCCAGAATTTTCCGGGGCCATCTGGACTTCGCGCCGTTCGCCTCGGTTTTTTTTCTGCTCCTGATCTTCGCGGTGCTCGGCACGCTGATTTACACGCCGGGCGTGCCGGTGAAGCTGGAACTGCAACTGCCCCGGGCCGACAACCTGGCCGGCACGGATCGCCCGACCATCGCCGTGGCCGTGGACGCGGCGGGCCGGTTTTATTTTGAGAACCAGCCGATGGAGCCGGCTGAGTTGAAAGCCAGCCTCCAACTCGCCGCGAAAAAATCCTCCGAGCCGCTGACGCTTCTGGTGCAGGCGGACAAACAAGTGGCCTACGATCATCTCATGCGCCTGACCTTGCTCGCGCGGGACGCGGGCATCCGGGATGCCCTGTTCGCCACGTTGCCGCGCGTTTTTACACCTGCCGCCGCCCTGCCATGACGCCCGCATCGGTCGAGCGAGGTCCCTGGTCGCGCCAACGCTGGTGGCTGACGATCGCGCTCGTGCTGCACTTGCAGGCGGCGCTGATTTTCCTGCTGGAAAAATCCGCGTCCGCCACGCCGCGCCGAACTGTCGCGGTGCCGTTGATTCATTTGCGGGAGCATGTTTCCCTCGATCTGCTCGCTATCAGCGACCCGACGTTGTTTGTGCTCCCGCATCCCCGGGGGTTTTCGGGCGACGCCTGGTTGAACCGCGCCTCCGCCTTGAACTTTCAGCCAGCTGACTGGACCGAGCCGCCGCTCGCCCTGCCGCTTGCCACCGCCAGGCTGGGCACGAGCTTCAAGGAATTCATTGCGGCCAACCCGGCCCCGGCGTTTGAAACCATTCCCGCTATCGAACCGGCCCGCCGCCCGTCCGTTTTTTTTCCGCTGGCGGCTTCCGCCCCGCCATCCACCTGCCGGATCGGCGGCGCGCTGGCGCAGCGTCCGTTGCTCGCGCCGCTGGAACTCCCGGTTTGGGAAAGCTCCGAACTGGTTGGCGACAGCGTGGTGCAAGTGCTGGCGGACGCGGCCGGCCGGGTCATTTCCGCCGTGCTGCTCACGCCGGGCGGCGGCCTTCAACAACAAGCCGCCGACGCCCGCGCGCTGGCCCTGGCCCAGTCCGCGCAGTTTGCGCCCGCTGCGAATGGCGCGCTGACTGCGGGCAGCCTGACGTTCGAATGGCACCTGCGGCCGCCCGCCGCCACCAACGCCCCTGTGGCCGCGCCTTGAATGTCCACCTCCTTTCTCATTTTGACGTACGTGCTGGTGCTGCTCGGCGCGCTCTCGTGCCTGGGCATCTACACCGAACTGCGCAAGCGCCGGTTCAAGCCCTCGGTGCGCGAGGATAAAATTTTCCGCTGCCAGAAATGCGGCTGCGTCTATACCGACGACCCGGACGTGGATCGTTCCCGCTGCTCGCAATGCGGCAAGATGAACGACGCGATTGAATTTTAGAAACTAGAAAGGCGCGCTATGGAAAAACTATTTTTGCTCCTCGCCACCTGCGGTCTCCTGTGGCCCCGGCTGGCCTGGCCGGCGGACTATGACGTGGTGATCCGGGAAGGGCGCATCGTGGACGGCTCGGGGAATCCGGCCTTCTTCGCCGATGTCGCGGTGAAGGGCGGGCGCATCGCGGCCATCGGGCGGATTGAAAAAAAAGGGGCGCACGGAAATTGACGCCACGGGACTGGTCGTGGCGCCGGGTTTCATTGATGTCCACACGCACGCGGACGAGATCACCGATCAGCCGCTGGCGGAAAATTTCCTGCGCATGG
>JAYWBR010000240.1:0-14700 GCA_043781315.1 Verrucomicrobiota bacterium
GAGCAGCTCACCGCGCCGCCTTCGCGGATGTCCACCAGCTTGGCCGTGACCACGCCGTCCTCGGGAAACGCCGTCGTGACCTGCCGCAAAATGCTCAGGCTGCGGTACGAATCATCGAACCACGGCCGATACTGCCGGATTTGCGCCTGGAAATTTTCCAACTCGCGCACCTCGGCGGACATCTTCGACCACTGGGAACGCAGGCTCGCCAGTTGGAATTGTTGATACGCAAAAAATCCGCCGATGAGCAGCACCACGCCCGCCGCCAGCGCGCCCACGCTGCGCAGTTTGCCGGACGAATATTTTTTATTGAGCTGCTGCCACGCGGTCGGTTTCGGCGGCAGAAATTCAAACTCCGGCGCCTGACCCGTCAGCCAGCGCGCGGCCAGACTGAACGCGGCCGAGAGCGCCGCGTCCGGCGGCAGGGTCACGCCAAATTCATTCGGCGCATATGCAGCCACGACTTCCACCTTCAAGCCCATCGGCTCGAAGCGCAGCTCCATTTCGTCGGCCAGCGGCTGCGCCAGGTCGCGCGGGCCGAAGATGCGGACCAGCTTTACTTTCTCACGCAGACCGGCGGGGAGTTGGCCAAGCGTGATGCGCGCCTCGCGGCCCACGAGATCGGGCTGCAACACGCGACGTCCGCCTTCATTTTCAACCGCGCCTTCCAGCGCGCGCAACGCCGCCACGCCGCCGCCGCCCGTGATTTGCAGCGAGACCTGGGTTTCACCCACGGCCAAAGCCAGCACGCCTGCCGACGTCGCACTCGCCAACGGCGGTTGCAGGGCGGCGAGACCAAAGCTGAAACTCACCGGCTTCAACTTCGCCGCCACCAAAACCCGTTCGAGCGCTTCGAGCTGGCCGCTGGCAATGCCCGCCATCGTCACCAGTTGTTTGTCGCCCGGCAACACGCTGCTGGAGTTCGAGAGTCGCAACGTGGAAGGATCGCTGGGAAAGCCCCGCTCGGCTTCCATTTGCAAAAAACTTTCCACGTCGGCGTCGTCCATCTTGGGCAGTTCCGTGTACGCCGTGAGCGCCCACTTCACCGGCACGCCGACCACGCAGAAGCGTTCGCGCACGCCGACGGCGTCGAGGTGGTTGCGAATCTCGCGGCCCACCAGTTCTGGCGCGGCGGTCAGCGGATCAAGCGACAGCATGACAGCAAAGGGCTGTGATTGTTGCAGCGAACCGTTGGTGCGCTTCAACACGACGCCTTCCAGCCGGCTGCCGTCGAGCGACAAGCCCAGCAGGCTGGTCAGTTTTTTGCGCTTCGCGAAATTGACTTTCAAAACATTGTTCATTTTTAATTTAGTGGCACGGGCGTCCCGCCCGTGCGGTTCGTTTCACCCCGCAACCGGTAATTTTTTGAAACACACGGGTGGGACGCCCGTGCCACTACGGCCGTTTTCGTAAAATGGTTCGTGGTCATTTGGTGTCCATCGTGACGTGCGTTTGCCGCGCCTTCTCGCCGAGCGCCCAGCCGAGCCGGCTGAGATCCTGCCGGTAAATGATCTTGGGCGAACCTTCGCTGATGTCGAAAATATATTTCACCCGCCGATACCCGCGCCCGAACGGGCCGACCGCCGCGATGTCCGCCGTGAATTGAAAACTTTTGGTCGTGACCAGATCGCGGCTGGCGAGCGCGGTGATGACCGCGTTGTTGTTGCCCAGCGCGTCCACGATCCACGCGATGCTGCCGAGTGTGTCAGCGTGTGTCTCCCGATGGTTCACCAAGTCTTCGGCCGCGCTTTGGGCCGCGTTCTGATCCACGCCCACACCCATGAACAAGGCCGTCATCACGTCGGCGCTGGCGGTGTTGACGTTCACGCGGCCCCGCGTGAAGGCGTTGGTGGTGACGGTGGCGTCATCGTAAATTTTTGCGAAGTCGGTTGAACTCAATGCGCCCCGCTGCTCGGCGGCCAGATAAAATCCCAGCAAGCTCGAGTACGTAGGTGGCTGTCCCTGGCCGAACCCGAGTGTCCCCATGATCTGGCCGGCGCGCGTCGAACCGAACGCGCTGCTCAACAGTGAGCGCAGTTCGGCCTGCACCGTGATGTTTGTCAGCGAGGAGCCGTCAGCATGAAAATTTGGCTCGCGGCTGTAAACCGTGAGGTATTCCAGCAAGCCGGAAGTTTGCTCGCTGAGACTGCCGGTGGATTTTTCGCTCGCGTCGAGAATGCCGTTGCGGTTGCGATCGCTGCCAGCCAGCAGGGCACTGGTCGCGCCGTCCACGAGGCGGAGTTCGTCCACGGTTTCAAACGGCGCGTGCTTGGGTTCGTAGCCGAGCTGCGCGTAACCGAGGGTCAGACTGCCGTTGGTGTTGCGCCAGTCGGTGATCGCCGTGGCAAAATCCGTGGTCATGTTCGGCAAGTAAGAAAGCACGTTGGTGCCGACACGATTGAGGTTCAACTTGGAGCCTTCATCAATGAGCCCGAAATACGGATCGGAAGTCGCCGCGCCGGTGGGGTCGCGTCCGATGATCCAATAGTGCGCCTCGCCCAGCGCCACGGCCTCGCAGGCGAACTCGGTTTTTTCCGGCACGGTTCCGTTGGTCGCCAGATTGGAAAGCACCGTCGCCACGTACCGCGCCGCGCCGGCGATGGCCTGTTCCGAGGCGAGGCCGGAAGCGCGGTTGTCGGAAGCGCGCAGTTCAAAGGTCATGGCGTTGGCAAAATACAGCGCGATACTCACCAGCCCGATGGCAATCCACAGCACGACGATGAGGACGGAACCTTTTTGCCCGAAAGCGGAAAGCGGAAGGCGCGAAAGCGGAAACGAATCGGCGTGCGGATTTTTTATTTCCGCTTTCCGCTTTCCCGCCTTCCGCTTTTCTTCTCTCAGTTTCATTTTACGAAGTCCTGTTCGTCCGCGACTGCGAATCAATCGGCACCACCATTTCGCTCGGCGACGGACGGCCGTTGACGCCGCCTTTGCCCACCATTTGAATCTGCACGCGCACGGCGTTCGGGAGGTTGGTGTTGATCGAACTCACCGAAGTGGTGTCCCATTCCGCCAACCATTGCGTGCCGTCGTAGCAGGCAAACTGCACGCTCTCGACGCCGCCCAGCAGCCATTGCTCCTCGATCTGCGGCGTGGTGCTGCTCAACAAATTGCGGGTGATGGTGCGGATCAAATCCTTGCCCGGCCCCGCCGCCGCCGTGGGATTTTTCAAACCATACGTGACGCGCTGAATGTCCGCCCACGGTTCATTTTCCTGGAGCGCGCCGGTGGCGGTGTAAATCTCCGCGTTCACCGTGTCGGCCACGCCGACGCTGGCGATGTTGCCCGTGCGAAAACTCCCGCTCAAACTCACCACGGCATTGGGATTGGGATTGGGGGTCACGGCACATTCCAAATCACGGCGGATCAAGGTGAACGCCTGTTCCAACGGCGTCGCTTCGTCCACGGCGTTTGTGGTTGCCTCGCGCAAATGGAGTGCGCTGAAGAACACGGCGTTGATGGAAATCAGCACGATGGCCGCGATACCGACCGCGAGGATCATCTCGATTAGCGTAAAGGCGTGCGCCTTCTGCGTTGCGCTGAACCGGCCCAAAGATTTGGGAAAACCAAAGATCAGAATTTCAATCTTTGGCTTGCCCAAATCTTTGGGTTCACGGGGCGTCGAGGTGGGGCGGTTCAATTTCATGGC
The DNA here is from genome assembly GCA_043781315.1 of Verrucomicrobiota bacterium. Lineage (GTDB taxonomy): Bacteria > Verrucomicrobiota > Verrucomicrobiia > Limisphaerales > CAIQOK01 > CAIQOK01. Next base: position 3,650 of record JAYWBR010000240.1, read on the forward strand.
TGCAATCCCACGCCGCTGCCGCTGGTTGGCGAACTGGCCAGCGTGCTCAACTTCACCGAGTAGTCATGGCCCTTGGCCGTGAACTTCACCTCTGCCGACACCAGTTGCATGTTGCCCTGCGGCCAGTTCTCGCTGGTCAGCGTCGAGCGAAATTCCAGCGCGCCGTCCGTGATGGTTTGATTTTGTGTGCCGTGATTCCAGTTCGTCGTCACGATGCTTTCATTCAAAATCCGGTCCGCCACCCGCGCCGCCGCGCCTTTGCGCGCCGCGACCTCGCCCGCGAGGCTGGCAATATGCAACGCCTCCACCGCCGCCGGAATGACGATGGCCAGGAACAGCAGCGCCGCGAGAACTTCGGCCAGCGTGAAGGCGGACTTGCCGATTGCCGATTGCCGATTGCCGATTGAACGCCGGCGCGAGGTTGCCTGCCTTTCAATCGGCAATCGGCAATCCCAAATCGGCAATTTATTTGTCTGTGTCGCGAATTTCATAACCCATCCGGTTGCGCGACTGGACCAGCCAGCGCGAAATCCCCGCGTAATCCGTCAGCCGCAATTGTTGCGGACTCTTCTCATCAATGTTCCCGTCTGGCGTGAACCGGATTGCCGGCAGATTGTGAAACTGCGCCGGCGTCGTTGCCCCGGTGTTCACCACGGCAATCTGCAACGTCTCGTCCAGCGTCAGGCTCTCGGCTTTGGCGTCGCCATTCTGGCCGGACGTTTCCGCTTCGAGTCCGTAGGCGCTTTTCTTTTCGTCCACCCACAGCATCACCGGCATCCCTTCGCTGACCGCGCGGCTCTGCCCAGCGTGGATTAGCGCAAACAACCGCCGCGCCTCGGCGTCCAGCGCGCGACCGCGCACGAAGTTCGACATCGCCGGCGCGACCATCGAAGTGATGATGCCCAGGAGCGCCAGCACGAGAATCAATTCAATAAGGGTGAAGGCGCGGGAAAATGACGAATGACGAATGACGAATGACGAATGGGCGGAAGCAACGTCCGCCCTTCGTAATTCGCTATTCTCAATTCGTAATTTCATTCACTTCGTTGCCCAGTTGCCGATGTCGTCTTCCGTTCCCTCTTTGCCGTCCGGTCCGACGGACAGCAGGTCATAGGAGCTGGCGTTGTGCTTGCCGGGATACGAGTAAATGTAGTTGTTGAGCCACGGATCTTGCGGAATTCTTTCGAGATACGGCCCATGCCAGTTCTTCACATCGCGCGGGGCGGCCACCAGGTCGCCGAGGCCGTTGTTGCCTTTCGGATAATAGCCGTTGTCCACCTCGAACGCGTCGAGCGCGGTCTTGATGCCCGAGATGTCCGCGTGCGCGGCGGTGATGCGGGCCTGCTCGCTGCGGCCCATGATCTTGGGCACCACCAGCGCGGCGAGGATGCCGATGATCGTGACGACCAGCAGCATTTCCACGAGGGTGAAAGCGCGGCGGGAATTTACGATTAGCGATTTATGATTTACGATTTGGATTTTCATGGTTGGTGGTCGTTGACGGTTCATTTGATGTAATCCTGCAAGGAGAAAATCGGGAGCAACATGCCGACGAAGATGACGCCGATGAAACCGGCGATTAAAAACAACATCAACGGTTCGGCAAACGCGACGGCGGTTTTCAAATGCCGGTCCAGATCCACCTCGGTCACGTTGGCGATGCGAACCAGCTCAGTGTCCAGCCGCCCGCTTTCCTCGGCGACAGAAATCATTTCCACAATCGAGCCGGGAAAAAGTCCGCAACTCGCCAGGCTCTGGCCGAGTCGTCCGCCCTGCTGCACGCGTTCGATGGATTGCGTCACGGCGTCCACGAGAATCTGGTTGCCAATGGATTTACGCGCGACGTTCAGGCCATGCACCAGCGGAACCCCTGCGCCGAGCAGCGTGCCTAGCATCCGGCAGAAGCGGGCCATCGCGAATTGCGAGACCAGCGGCCCGATTAACGGCGCCTTCAACATGAAGCCTTCCCAGATGCGTTTGCCTTTTTGCGACGTGAACCAAGCGCGCGTCATCAGGGTGATGGCAATGACTCCGCCCAAAACAAAAATGCCGTACGAGCGCAGCAGCGTGCTCATGCCAATGATGAGCTGCGTGATCAGTGGCAGCGAGCCGTGGACGCTGGCGAAGACCTTTTGAAACTTGGGAATGAAAAATACCAGCAGCACCGTCAGCACGACCAGCGCGAGGAACAGCAGGATGAGTGGGTAGATCATCGCGGTGAGCACCTTGGACTTGAGTTCCTTCTCGCGCGATTGGAAATCGGCGATCTGCGCCAGCACCACGTCGAGGAAGCCGCCCGCCTCGCCCGCCTCGACCATCGCGACATAGACGCGGGGAAAAGTATCGGGGGATTTTGCCATCGCATCGGCCAGCGACATGCCGTCCACCACCGAGTCGTGAATTTCCTTCCACTTGGCGGCAATCGCGGGCGCGGTAGATTCCTTGTAGAGGATGACCAGCGCGCGGCTCAACGGCACGCCCGCCGCCAGCAGGCTGGAAAGCAGCCGCGTGAAATTCTCCAGCGCTTTGGCGGAAACTTTCTTGGCTTCAAACTTGAAGGAGCCTTTGCCCGGTGACTTCGACGAGGCAGAGCCGTTTTTGGAAACCGCGCCGGCTTTCTCCGAAAGATTCACCGGCCGCAGGCCGAGCGTTTCCATCTGGCGCAACGCGTCGGGCCGGCCGGACGCGTCGAGGACGCCTTCGGCGATGGTGCCGTTGGACTGTAATGCTCGGTAGGTGAAAGTGGGCATGTGGGAATTAGGAAAACATCCAACACCGAACATCCAACATCCAACATCCAATGACGCCAGACGACCCTCCATTGGATGTTCGGTGTTCGATGTTGGATGTTGGATGTTTCAAATTTTTCATCTCTTAACGGCAATGCTGCCCGGCGTTTCCCCGCTGCTGTTCGCCGCCTCGTGCTTCGCCGTCGTGTGGGCCACTTCCTTGGCGGTGGTGACGCTCAAAACTTCCTCGACCGTGGTGACGCCCAGCCGCACGAGCCGCCAGCCGTCCTCGGCGAGCGTCCGCATTCCGCCGCGATGCGCGGCATCGCGGATTTGATCCGACGAGGCGTTCTTCAAAACGAGCTGGCGGATTTCGGCGTCGGTGTCCATCCATTCAAAGATTGCCTGGCGTCCGTGGAAGCCGGTGTTGCGACATTCGCGGCAACCTACCGAGCGGTAGATTGTGGTGGCTGCGGGAATGCCAAGCTGCGCCTTGAGCGCCTGCGCCGTCGCGGAAGCATCCGCCACTTTGCAATGCTTGCAGAGCACGCGCACGAGACGTTGTGCGAGCACGGCTTCGAGCGAGGACGCGACGAGATACGGTTCCACGCCCATGTCCACAAGCCGCGTCACGGCTCCGGGCGCGTCGTTGGTGTGGAGCGTGGAAAAAACCAAGTGGCCGGTGAGCGATGCCTGCACGGCAATCTGCGCGGTTTCCTGGTCGCGAATTTCGCCGATCAGCACCACGTCGGGGTCGTGGCGCAAAATGGAACGCAAGCCGCGCGCGAAGGTCAGGCCGGCTTTTTCGGAGACCTGGATTTGATTGACGCCTTTGAGCTGATACTCGACCGGGTCTTCAATCGTGATGATCTTGCGGACGGAATCGTTGATCTCGTTGAGCGCGGTGTAGAGCGTGGAGGTTTTCCCGCTGCCGGTCGGGCCGGTGACGAGGATGATGCCGTGCGGCATTTTCAGGACACGCCGGAAGCAGTCCGCCTCGCGCGTGTCCATGCCGATGTCGCCGAGGCCGCGCAGCGTGGAGTTCTGCCGGAGCAGACGCATCACAACGGCTTCACCGTGCAGCATCGGAATGACCGAGACGCGGATGTCCACCTCGGCGGAATCGAGCCGGATCTTGATGCGGCCGTCCTGCGGCAAACGCTTCTCGGCGATGTTGAGATGGCTTAAAATTTTAACGCGCGAAACAATCGCGGGCTGGAAGCGCTTCAACTGCGCGGGGACGGAGGTGTCCTGCAATTCACCGTCAATGCGATAGCGGATGCGGAATTCATCCTCGAAAGGTTCGAGGTGGATGTCGGACGCGCGCAGTTCGATGGCGTCCTTCAACACCTGGTTGACGAAGCGGATGATGGACGCCTCGTCTTCGGCGGCTTCATCCAAATCGTTGTGCTCGGCATTTTCATCAACGACCTGGAAGCCTTTTTCCTCGTCGAGCGTGCCGATGGTGTCCGCGCCGACGCCGAGACGTTTTTTGATTTCGCGCTGGATGGCTTCGGTGGTGGCGAGAACCGGCTTGAGATTCAACCCCGTCAAGGTCTTGAGCGCGTCGAGACCTTGCGTGGCGAAGAGGCGGCTGGTGGCGACTTCCACCGTGCCGTTGGTGCGCTTGAGCGGAAGGAGTTCTTCCTTCAACAACAGGCGCGCGGGAAAAAGAGAGAGAAGCTGACGATCCGGATCCACGTCCTCCAAGGTCGTGAACGTGAGGCCGTATTCACCGGCCAGCCAGCGGAGCACGTCTTCCTCGGTCTGCACGGACGGCTTCACGGCGGCCAGCGCCTGCGCGTCAGTCGCGGACAGTTGGCGGGTGGCCACCATCCGCTCCAGCAACGGCGCGGCTGGAGAATCGAGGATAACTTTTTCGCTCATGATCGGAACGTCAGCTTCTCGGTTATGAATTTCTTATTCGACCAGGCCAAGCAAGGTTGCTTGGGCTTCCTGTTTCATCGAGAGCACTTTTTTTAACTCCGCCTGGGCCGCGTGCAGCTTGGCTTGTTTTCCCTTCTGCGATTCTTTGTATTTGGCCAGCGCGTCTTTGATTTGTCCGGACGGCGCATTGTCATCCAGCGCCTTTTGCAGCGCCTCTTCTTCGGGGCTGGGCGTGCCGAACATGCCGCCGCGTCCGCCACCCTGACCACCCTGGCCGCCGCCCTGGCCGCCGCGATTGCGGAACATCCTGCGCATGCCGCCGCCCATGCCACCGTCGCGATTTGCCTCCATGACCTTTTGAACGAGCGGTTCGACCGCGCTCCAATCGGTGTTGTTGGTGAAGCCGAGTTGTTCGCGGACGTTGTCCATCATGCGTTGCTGCATCGCGGCGGGATCAAAGTTTCCGCCACCGCCGCCACCAGGACCACCGCCGCCACGCCGACGACCGCCGCCCTGGTCGCCGCCCTGACCGCCATTGTTATCCTGGGCTTGCAGGTTGGCCACACCGAGGCACAACGCGGCAGTGAGGCCGCAGACTTTTAGAATTTGTTTTAGTTTCATAACCGTTTTTTCTCGCAGTATTTTTATTGGTTTGTTGGTGCTGCGAGACTGCACTCCAGTGCGCCCGCAGTTAATGCAAGAGCGCAGTCTTGCAAGGAACGTGCCAGCGCAAAGACTGCTTTTATTTGGGTAATGGTCTTCTGTCGCTGCGCAATTGCTGCCCGCCGGAACCGCGCTGCGCAGATTTTGCGCAAACCGGCCCGGGCCTGGCTCACCGGATCGAAGGACACAAATACATTTTTCCCCAAACGTTTTTTTCTAAACCCGCCGCGGCTTTTGCCGATGAAAACGGGTAGCAGCAAATCTAAGCAGTCCAAAATAATTTAAGAAACACGCATCATGGGTTTATTTGATTCTCTGAAGAAAGCCGCCGTGTCCAAAGCACCGCCCGCTGCCACCCCCACACCGGAACCGCCCAAGGCAAAAAGTCCCGCCCCGGTTCCAGACGGCCAGCCCTCGCCCTACTCCGCTCAATCCGGCCTCTCCGCGCCTTCCCCGGGCCGCCCGAGGCACCTGCTGTTCGTCGGCGGCGATGAATTGTGGCTGGGCCAGACCCAGCGCGACCTGACCTGTCTGCAGGCCAACTGGAAATGCGAACTGGCTCCCGACTGCGGTCAGGCCGTGGAAAAATGGGCCGGCGGTTCGTTCGACACCCTGGTTCTTGACAGCAAAGTGGCCGACGGCGCCAAGTTGTTCAAAGCCTTGGAAACGGAACTTGCCCAAAGCATCTGCCTAGTGCGTTGCCAGACCTTGGATCGGGCCACCGCCGCAGTGTGGAAAGGCACCGGCGCCACGCTGGTGCCCGAGGCCGCCGACGCAGCCACCCTCCTGTCCACCATCAAACGCAGCGCCTGCATCCAGGATTGGATGGGCAACGAGGCCATCAAAAAACTCGTCTCCCAGATCCGCAAGCTGCCCGCCCAGCCCAAGCTCCACACCGAAGTGACCAACGAGTTGAAATCGGAAAACGGCTCGATGGATGTCGTTGGCCGGCTCATCTCGCACGAGCCCGTCATGTCCGCCAAAATTTTACAGGTGGTGAACTCCGCGTTCTTCGGCCTGACCCGCGAAGTCAGCGACCCCACCGAGTGCGTCATGGTTCTCGGGGCCGAGCGCATCAAAGCCTTGATTTTGCTGGCCGGAGTGTTCTCCCAATACGCCGCCTCCAAGTGTCCGGGCTTTGCGCCCGAGCCCGTCTGGGGCCACAGCATCCAGGTGGGCGCCTTTGCCCGGGCCATCGCCCTGGCTGAAACCAAAAATGCGCGCACCGCCGAAGCCGCCTTCACCGCCGGCCTGCTGCATGACATCGGCAAGCTAATCCTGGCCGGAAATCTCCCCGAAATGTACGACACCGTACAAAAGCTCAAGGTCAGCAAAAACATCACGGCCCGCGAAGCGGAAATGGAAATCCTCGGCACCTCGCACGCCGAACTGGGCGCGTGCCTGCTCGCCACCTGGGGCTTGCCGCTGCCGATTCTCGAAGCCATCGCCTGGCACCACGAACCCGGGCGTTCCGATGAAAAAGGTTTCTCCCTGCTCGCCGCCGTCCACGCGGCCAACATCTTCGCCCAGGAAAGCCAGACTGGCGAAGCCGCGCACGAGACGGTGGACATTATGTATCTCATGCGGTCCGGGCTGGGCGACTGCCGCAACCGCTGGCGGGAATTCTGCGGCCTGGAACCCAAGGCGCAGCAGGAAACCGCCGACCAACAATTGCTCCGCCGCCGCGAGGCCAAGGACAATTAACCAGAACACCGAATTCTGGGAGCGCGTCCCCTCCTCCGGGCGCGCTCCCTTTTTTATTTCTTCGTTCAAATTTTTTCTCCGTTCCCCGATTCCGCCAGATCGTGCTCCGGCTCGACATCGGCAGCGACCGGTGGCATCGTCTTCCCGTGCCTATGGAAAAATTAGAGCAACTTCGTGCGCGCCTGCGCAGCTATGGTTCATGTGTCGTCGCCTACTCCGGCGGGGTGGATTCCGTGTTCCTCGCGCGCGTGGCGCATGAGGAGCTGGGCGAACGCTCGCTCGCCGTCATCGCGGACTCGGCGAGCCTGCCGCGCCGTGAACTGGCCGAGGCGTTGCAGCTTGGCGAGCAATTTCATTTTCCCGTCCGCGTGGTGAAGACGGCGGAGTTTGACAATCCCAGCTACCTCGCCAATCCGCTCAACCGTTGTTATTTTTGCAAGCACGAGCTGTTCGAGGAACTCACGCCCATCGCCCGCGCGGAAAAGTTCGCCGTGATCTGCTACGGCGAAAATGCCAGCGACGTCGGGGATTTCCGGCCCGGCGCGCAGGCGGCGGCGGAATTTCAAGTGCGTGCGCCGATGAAAGAAATCGGCCTGACGAAGGCGGAGATCCGGCAACTTTCGGCGCAGATGGGATTGCCCACGGCAGACAAACCGCAGATGGCCTGCCTGAGTTCGCGCATCCCCACCGGCGAAGCGGTGACGCCGGAGAAACTGCGGATGATCGAGGATGCCGAATATGTTTTGCGCGACCTCGGTTTTTACGACGTGCGGGTCCGGCATCATGAATTGAACGGTGCGTTGAAAGACGGCGCGGCAAAAAGCCCGGCGCTCGCCCGCATCGAGGTTGGCCCAACGGAGCTGGCCAAACTTTTAGGCAACGAGCTGTCGGCGCAAGTGGCCGAGGCGCTCAAAAAAATCGGGTACGCGCACGTCACGCTGGATTTGCAGGGGTATCGGCGGGGTGGGACGAATGTGGGCGCGGCGCAAGTTATTCCGCTGGCCGTGAAATGATCTGACTGGTGGCTCGTCTTGGACTGCGCCGGCAGAGCGGCAGCGGCGACGGCGCTTTCGGAAGGAGATTCAAACCACGAAATAAAATCTTCCACTGGCGATGTTGAAATTCCTTTTCGTGTGGTTCGTGTATTTCATGGTTCACCTCCCCAAAAGCGGTGTCGCGCTGCGCTTGCCACCGCAGTCCAAAATAGTGAGCGTCGCGTGAAAATTTTGCCGGGTTGAACTTTTACTGGGCAAAATAGTTTCGGTTCAGGACATGGCTGGTGGTGGTTCACTGCGAACACGGGGGTTTTCCCGGCGGGCATCCCACTTGCTAAGTGCAAGGCGTGTATCTCGAGTATTACGGTCTGACGGAAGCGCCGTTCGACATCACGCCGAACCCGCGCTTCCTGTTTTACAGCGCAAAGCATCGCGAGGCTTACAACCATTTGCTGTACGGCATCCGCGAGCGCAAAGGCTTCGTGCAGTTGACCGGCGAAGTCGGCGCGGGCAAGACCACGCTCTGCCGCGCGATGCTCGAACAGCTCAACGATAATTTTTCCACGGCCCTCATCCTGAATCCCATCCTGAACCCCGATGAGTTGATGAAGGCCATCGCCACGGAGTTCGGCCTGGATGTCAAAGGCCTGGACCGGCTCGATACGGTGGCGGCGATCAACAATTTTTTGCTGTGGCAGGTGGAACACGGGCGCGATGCCGTGCTGATCATTGACGAGGCGCAGAATCTGACGGAGCAACTGCTCGAACAGGTTCGCATGTTGTCGAATCTGGAAATGGACAACCGCAAGCTGCTGCAAATTGTGTTGATGGGGCAGCCGGAATTGCGCGACCGGCTCAACCAACCCAGCCTGCGCCAGCTTCGGCAACGCATCACGGTGCGTTACCATTTGTCACCACTGAACCAGTCAGAAATTTCCCAATACATCAAGCATCGCCTCGAAGTTTCCGGCGCGAAGGGCGCGCCCCGTTTCACGCGTCCGGCGCTGTGGCGGATTCATCATTACACCGGCGGCATTCCCCGGCTCGTCAACGCGGTTTGCGACAAAGCGCTGCTCGCGGGCTACGTCAATCAGACCGAGGAACTCGACTACCGCGTCATCGGTAAGGCGATTCAGGAATTGGAAGGCGAGGTGGGCGCATGAGTCTCGTCAACGACGCCTTGAAACGCGCCACGGAAGCGCACAACCGCCGCGCGCCCGCGCCGGTGGCGGATTTGCCGCTGCGCCCGGTTGAACCGACCCGGCCGTCAAAAAACAGGATCGGCCTCGTGCTGCCGGCCACCTTGCTGACCATTATTTTAGCCGCGCTGTTTTCGTTCGGGCTGTCGAAACACGACAGTGGAAAAATGTCCGCACCGCCAACGGTGAAATCAGAAATGCTGGGCCTCACCGTCGCCGCCAAATCACCGCCGCCAACAGATTTGACTCCCGTGGTTTTGAAAGATCCCGCGCCGGCAGTTGCGCCGCCCGTTGTTTCGGCCCAGCCCATGGCCCCACCGGCTCCGCCCGCTGCGGCCCCGCTCCGTTTGCAGGCCATTTTTTACACGCCGCCCCGGCCCTCGGCGATCATCAGCGGCCAGACCGTGCATGTCGGCGACACGTTGCGCGAACTGCAAGTGGTGGCCATCGGTTCCGCCAGCGCGCTGCTGGTGGGCGCGCAGCAGACGAACTTTCTCACGTTGGAATAAGTTGAACCCCCTCGCACCCAGACCTGGTTTCCGGGCGAGTTTGCACTTGGTTGGTAGCTTTTGATCGTCAACAATTATGAAAGTGAACCGTCTGTTTTTTCTTCTGCTCTGTCTGTCCGGCGCGGCGCGCGTCAACGCGTGCGATGTGGCCGCAGATTTTTCCATTGCCACCAATCCCCAGGGCACCTGGAGTTACGGCACCCTGCCCGCGCTCGACGGCAGCTTCAATCTGCTGACCCTTGCCACCAATAATTTTGGCGGCGTGTCCGGCTGGAATCAATGGAGCACGGCAGCGAACACCACCCCGGGCATTTACAAGAACATCAGCAGCACCACCGTCACGAACGACAATGCCGTCGTTCCACCGGGCACCGTTGTACTGCGGCCCGGTCCCGGCACCGCCGTGTCGGCGGTTCGCTGAACCGCGCCGAGCGAAGGCTGTTGGCGCGTCACCGGCCGCTTCACGGGCGTGCAGGCCACCACGACCGATGTTCACATCCGCGATGGTACGACCGCCCTGTTTGACGGCACCCTCACCGGCCTGGGCCAGGCGCAGGTTTTTGATTTCACGCTGAACACCTCCACGTCCGAGACCCTCGACTTCCTGGTGGGCAACGGCGGCAACGGCGATGCCCACGACCTCACCGGCCTGACGCTGACCATCCAAAATGCCGCCGTGCTGACGATTGAAAAGCAGGGGAACAACGTCGTCCTCCGCTGGCCCACCGCCGCCCCGAACAACTGGACGCCCACCCAGGAAATTCCCACCATCGAAGGCGCGTTTTGGAAAGTGGTCCGTCCGGGCGTGCCGGGCGGGGAATTCTTCCGCCTGTTCTTCAGCCAGCCGCAGGAAACGTGAATCGAGCAAAACTCCGAATCCTCATGCGCACCCTCCTGCTCGTCCTGACTTCAATCCTGTCGGCCCTGCTGGCCACTGGCGTTGAAATCGTTGACCTCCCCTCGGTGGAAACTGCCAACAACTCGGCCGTGGTACACTGGCACACCGATGTGTCCGCCGGAACGCGTGTGCAGATTTCGCCGTCCGCGAAAATTTTACCCGGCGACAAAACCCCGGACACCGATCACACCGCCACCGTCACCGCGCTCAAGCCCGGTGTGAAATACACCGTCGTGGTTGGCACCGCGCGCGTGTGGCTGGCCACGAATGAATTTACCACGGCCGACACCACGGCCACGACGTCCCCTGAAAAAGTTGCCGCGGCTCCGCCCGGAAAAACAACTTCTGCCACTGCGCCGCCCACGCGCAAAATCTGGGTCAATCTGCCGTCGCTCCCGGATCACTTCGCGCAGATTTTGGCGCAAACAATCCCGACGATTACGCGCACAAGGCCTGGGAAATTTTAC
>JAYWBR010000241.1:0-14700 GCA_043781315.1 Verrucomicrobiota bacterium
TGTTCGATGTTCGATGTTCGATGTTCGATGTTCGATGTTCGATGTTCGATGTTCGATGTTCGATGTTCGATGTTCGATGTTCGATGTTCGATGTTCCCATGTTCATTTCCCTTTGACCAGTTGCGCAAGGGTTCCGGCAAAGGTTGCCTTGGCCGGAGCATTTCCTGCCGACGACGGTTCCTCGTCTCCCGCAGCGGGCAGATGACTGAGGAGGTTCACGCCGGTGGGCGAGACGGCGATGAGAAAGCGTTCCTGTTGATAGCCGACGACGTGGATCGTGTGGCGTCCGCCGAGCGAGCGGGTTTCCAGAAGATTCAGTTTGGGAGTGCGTCCGCGCTGCTGGGTGAGGCGTTGCCAGTTGCGGAACAACCACGCGCCGCCGAGAAAAATCCCGATGACCAGCGCGAGCGCACCGAAGATGCGCAGCACGGAAAACGTCGGATCAGGGAGCGGAGGAACCGTGAGCGGAGCGGCTGCGGAATTGGTGAGTTGAGCGAACACCGGCGCGGCGCTGAGGTACCACGCGCTGAAAAAAATCATCCGCATTGCGCAGCGCGGAAAGCGTCTGGAACTGGACGAAGCTGGCTGGCGATCGCGGCTCATGCGTGCGGGGCGAGTGGGTGGATTTGTTCAAGCAGTGACGGGGTTGCCGAGGACTTCGGTGATTTTGACGCCGTAGCGTTCCTCGATGACGACGACTTCGCCGCGCGCGATGAGCTTGCCGTTGATGCTCATTTCGACGGGCGCATCGGCGGCCTGATCGAGTTGCACGACAGAGCCGACGTTGAGCTGGAGCACCTCGCGCATGGGCAACTGGCAGCCGCCGAGTTCAATGGTCAGGCTCACCGGCACATCGAGGACGAGATTCATGTTCGGGGGATTTTCGAGAGTGGCGTTCATTAATTTTTGATTCAGGAAACAATGGCGCTGGTCAGTTGCACGGCCCATTTGCCGCCGCACGTTCCGGGGCGCCCGGTAAATTTGGCAATCGCACTCAAGCGTAGCTGGACTTGTGCCGCGACGGCGGGATCAAGCGCGATAACATCACCCACTTTCAATTTTGTGATCTGCCTGGCGGACATGGTCAGTCCGTGCCACTCGGCGACCACGGGAATCTTCACATCATTAAAGCCCGCGCTCCACTTCGGTTTGCCGCTGCGCACCGGCGCGGTGTCGGAATCGGGCATGGCCGGTGTGAGCAGGCGCAGGAGCGGCTCGACCGTGGCGAAAGGAAAAGCGATCTGGATGGGTTCCAGTTTTTCGCCAAAACCGCCTTCCAAACCCAGGACGAGCATGGCGGTGTCGGGCGTGGCGGTTTGCAAATACTTGCTGTTGTTCTCGTGGCCGAACAAGGAGGCGCGCAACTCGTGCATTTCCGGCCAGTGATTGCACCACTCGGTGAGAATGAGCGTGGTGACCTGGTCAATGAGCGCGACTTCCAGTTCGCTGAGGTCGCGGGTGGATTCGGGGGATTTTCCCGGACCGCCGAGCAGCCGATCCACAAACGCCAGACCGATGACGGGCGTCATCGCCAGCAAACCCACGCCTTTCAACGGATCGGTGCGAAACAGCGTGATGTGCGTCGGACTCGTCAAGGCCTCGGTGAATTTCTGATAGCTGATGATCTGCACCTTGCTGAGCTGCAACGTGAATTCAAGCCGCAAAAAAATGGCGAGCCGCGCGGCCACGCCCCGGATGAACTGCTCGTGGCGCTGCTTGATGCGGCGAAGTTCGCTGGGGGCGAGAAAGCCGGACTGGCGGAAATCGTGTTTGCGGATGTCGTCCGCCTTGTGCTGGGCGCGGGTGCCGGCGGGCGTCAGCACGGGCACTTCCGCAACCGCCGGAGCGGCGGCCTCGCCGGGAGTGGTGGGCGGAGGATTCATCGGGGGAAATGCTGACACGGCTGACGCGGCTGAACTTTCAGCTTTTCAGTTTTCAGCTTTTCTGCGTTTTTCTTCATTGGATCGCGAAATCGGTGAAGTAAATTTCCTGCACCATCGAATCGCCCAGGATGTTGTTGAACCCGGTGATGAGTTCGGTGCGGATGAGATTGCGCGCGTTGGGTTTTTCCAGATCAGTGATGGTCTTGGTGGCGAGCGTGCTCATGGTCATGTCTTTGAGCTGCGCCTTGTGCTCCTCCATTTTCGTTTTGAATTCCTCCCCGCCCGTGCCGGAGACGGAAATGCTGACTTGCAGAAAGCGCGCCCCCATGGTGCCGGCGACGTTCACGAGCAGCTTGGTCATTTCCACATTCTCGCGTTTGGCGCCCGCGCTTTCCTTCTTGGATTTCTCACCCTTTTCCCCGTGCTCGCCGGCCTTGGCATGTTCGCCGGGCGTGACGGCTTTGACGGTCATGCCCTTTTGCAACTGCGGGATGAGCACGAACTTGGTCATCACAAACGCGATCGCCGGCATGAGCGCGACGGACAGGATGAGCGGGAGCAGCGCTTTGACGCCACCACCGTCGGCGGCCGCGCCCGGGGCGGCGGGAGTTCCTTCGGCAGGTTTTTCAGGAGCTGACATAGAGTTTAGCGTTTCAGGTTGATGAGGTCTTGGAGCATTTCATCGCTGGTGGTGATGATCTTGGCGTTGGCCTGGAAGGCGCGCTGGGTGGTGATGAGCGAGGACATCTGACTGGCGAGATCCACGTTGGACATTTCCAGCGAGCTTGCCACGAGCGTGCCCAGACCGCTCGATCCCGGTTTGCCATTCGAGACAATCGCGCCAGCGCCGGTCATGCCCGAGTAGAGATTGTTGCCTTCCTTGGTCAATTGCTCCGGGCTGAGATAGCTGGTCAGCAACACCTGGCCGCGCACGAGCAGGGTGCCGTCACTCAAACGCACGTTCACTTTGCCCTGCGTGTCGAAACCGTACGAAGTGATCGTCGCGGCGGAGCCGGCGACGTTGTTGGTGATCTGGATGTCGCCCAGCGTGCCGACCGGCGGAACGCTGCTGTCAAACGAGGTGTAACCCTGCACCCGCAGCCCGGTGGTGGTCACGAGGTAACCGGAGGGATCCACTTTAAATTGACCGTCCCGGGTGACGAACGTCGCCCCACCCACAGAATCTTTCACGGTGAAAAAACCATTGCCGTTGACCGCCAGATCCGTGGCCACGCCCGTGTTGCTGACCGCGCCCTGGGCGAAGTTGTTGGCGATGGAGCTGGTGACGACGCCCGTGCCGACCTGCATGGAACCGGCCGTGCCGGCGGCGGACAGGGTCTGGCTGAAGGAGTCGGCGAACTGCACGTTCGCGCCTTTGAAACCGATGGTGTCCACGTTGGCAATGTTGTTGCCGATGACATCCATGCTTTGTTGAAACTGCTGGAGGGCGCTGATGCCGGAGTCGAGTGAGCGAAGCATAATTTTAGTGTTGCGGTTGGAGTTGTTGAGCGAGCGTGGCGGGCATGGCCGTCAAAATTTGATTCAGATCGTAGCCCGTGCCGCCCACGACCAGCTTGGGCGCGCCGGCCTCGGTCATCACCCCGGTGACGACGCCATGCACAATCGTGTGCGCGTCCACCAGCAGATCCACGGTCTGGCCGATCAGTGACCGGGCGATGTGTTTGCGAACCACACGACAATTCCCGCGTGCGCCGGCTTTGGGGTTGAATGATTGCATCATAAATTTTTCCTCGGTGAATCTCACGGCGCGGCGTAACCCCGGTCGGTGGCCGGTGCCGCCGTGTCCGCCGTCGCCGGAGTCTGGCCGGGCGTGACGACCGTCGGGGAGAGGGTCAGCACCTGGCTCAGATCGTAAGCCGTGTTGTTGACCACAATCTTGGGCGTGCCGCCGTTCATCTGCACGGCTTGCACCACGCCAGTCGCGGTATTTTTCGCATCCACCTGCAACGTCACGGTGTCGCCCAGCATGGAGTTGGCCTGCAACACCTGCTGCTGCTGGAGCATCGTCGCAATGTTGTTGGACATCGTGCCGGATTGCTGCAGCGAGGTGAACTGCGCCATCTGCGCGGCCATCTGCGTGTTCGACTGCGGATTCAACGGATCCTGCGCCTTCATCTGCGCGATCAGCAGATTCAGAAAATCATTTTGCGACAGCGTGCGCGAACCCGTGGCCGTGGGGGTTTCCGGCAGTCCGTTGGAAACCGCAGGAGCATTGACTGGTGGCAGGTACGACATAAATCAGGCCCAGCCTTCCCAGCCGCGCGCGGTCACCGCCACGGCCGGCACCGGGCGGGCGGTGGCCGCGCCGGCGCTCGCAAACTCGGCGAAGGCTCCGGCGGACAGCGAATATTGTTCGGCGGACTGCTGGGAGGGACGTTGGAAATTTTCGGAACCGCTGTTCATCGAGGAACCATCCTGGCCGAGCGGGGCCAGCTTGATGCCGCGTTCCACCAGGCGTTGCTGGAGGTCGGCCCAGTGCTGGTTCAACTGCTTGAAATCGCCCTGCTGCAAAATCGCCTGGGCTTCGATGCCGTCGGCGGTCTGTTTTAATTGCAGCGCCAGTTGGACACCCGCCCCGGGCTTGATGACGACCGACAACGAACCGGCGTTGGTTTCCTTGAGCCGCAAACCTTGCAGCGCGAGAATGTCGTGGGTGCGATCCAAGGCACGCGTGCGCAACTCGGTCTGGGAGGAGGCGGAGATCAAATTGGTGGAGGAAGTCTCGGCGGTCGAGGGCGTGCGTTCGGCGCTGGAAAAATTCGCGGGAGTCGGCGCTTCGGACGATTCCACGCGCGCCGCGGCCCGGGCCGCCGGTTTGGCGTGAGCGGCTGATTGCAGGGCGCTCATCACGGTCACACCGGCCAGACTCGGCTCGGGTGTCCCGGCAACTTTCGCCTCGTGTTCAGCTTTATTCATCGTCGCAGCCTGTTGAGCAGCGGATGTGCCAGTAGTTTCCAACGGTGAAGCGTGCGGCTTGGCGGTCGCAGAATTGGCAATGTTGGCAGGGGTTTCGTCCACCTTCTCAGCCTTGTCCAACAACGCCGTGATCGGCACTGCGCCGTCCGTTGCCTCGGTCTTTTTTGCCGGGTCAGATGCGGCACCGGGAATTTCTTTCCCCTTCTCTGCCGCTGCTTTCGCGCGCGCCTCGCCATTTTTTTCAACGGCACCCGACGCACTCGTCGAACTGCCGGTGCCAACGGCTGACCCGGCGGCGGCGTCATTCCCTGGACTCTGACTGCCGGTCGTGGAAAAACTGTTCGCCAAAACCGGTGCCGGAGCCAGGACATCTGCGCCTGCCCCCGCCGCCAGAAGCTGCATGGCGGCGGCCGTCGAATCATCCGCTGGTGAAACCGGGTTGGCGGCGGCGGGCGGAGCGGCTGGAGCGGCATCGGGTTTGGACGCAACGTCCCCTTTCGCCTCGGGTGCGGTGGCAGAAAGGTTGGAACCGGCGTTCGCCGGCCCCGCAGGATCGTTGCGAACGAACACGAACTGGGGTGCGGCGTCCTTGACTTTGCGCGGGCTGGCCGGCTCGGCTTTGTCCGCCGGGCGGGGACGGATCTCGCGCGCGGGCTTTCTGACCGGCGAATTATTTTCCTCGGGCGACGGCACCGGCCGGGCCAGCGCGCGATGCATTAACGAATCAAACGGCTCGGCGGATTTTTTGGCGGCGGGCGGCGCGAGCGTGTTCTCCCGTTCGGCGGACACCGCGTTGCGGCTGGCGGGCAGGATGAAGTCAAAGGTGTTCATGGGGTGGTGGCGGGCACTGGGTTGGCGGCGGTGTCAGGCAGCAGGTGGCGCATCCGTTCGGTGATCGCAGCGGCGCGGCGGGTCTGACCGAGACCCTGTTTGCTCAACGTTTCGAGCAGCAAAGTAACCTGGTCGTTTTTCATGGCGGAGAAGAGCCGGACGATGTCGTCGTCCGTCATTTGATCCAGCATTTTGGCGGCGGTATCAGGAGCCATTTCGGCGACCGCCTTGGCCTGGCGCTTGAGGTTTTTGCCTTCCTGATCCTTGAGGCGGACGACGTTTTTCTCAAACTCCGCCTGCAACTGGGCCACTTTTTGCGTGACGGTCGAAAGCTCCTGGCGCTCGGCCAGCAGCCGGGTTTCCCATTCGGTCAACTGCGTCTTGCGCACTTCGAGCGCGGCCTTTTCATTCCGCAAATCGGTCACCCACTGCTCGAATTCCGGGTTGTGAAATTTCCATGAGGGATCGTTGCCGGGCTGAAGTTTCTGAACCTCGGTTTCCTCCTCGACCGACGCCTCGGCTTCGAGTTGCACCGAGCTCAACACCGCCGCCGTGGTCCCCAAATAAGTCAGGGTGGCGAGCAGGCAGATCATCCAGGCTGATTGCAAAAGTTTCATGTCCCTTACTCTCCTTTCGCGTGCCCGGCAAACTCCAGCGGCGACCGCGTGTCGGCGGTGCGCATCGCCAGTTCATCCATTTGTTTTTGTTCCTCGGACTGGGCTTTGCGGTCGTGCGAACGGCGGCTCTTTTTATAGTAACGATCCAGCGCCTCGCGGTCGCGCGTGGCGTTCAACATCTCCTGCCACACGGCATCCACCGCGAGCCGGGCCTGTTCGAGAACGCTGGTGCGCTCCTTGAGCCGCAGTTCGAGCGCATTGCACCAGGCCCGCGTCCGCAGCAACTCCATCGCGGTGACCCCGGCGCCCAGTTCCTTGCCGAGCGTGGTCCAGCTCGCGCTCAATTCGTCGCCCGCCGCTTTGACACGCGCGGCGGCGTCCTCGCACGCCCGCAGCACCTCGGCGTAATGTTTCTGCGCGGCCTGCTCTTTTTGTTCGCGCAGCACGCGCAGGGATTGGAGGGGGAAACGGAATGATTTCATGGTGACCTTTCGTTATTTGTTCAGGGGATTTTTTACCGGCGGTTTTACGGCAGTGTTCAAAGTCTGTTCGAGCAGCGGCCAGCTTTGCGCCGGGCGAAAACCCTCGGTCACGCCCTGGCGCAGAAATTGGTTCATCGGTTCGTGCAGCGCGATGGCCTGGTCAATCGCCGCGCTGCTCCCCGCCGGATACGCGCCGATGTTGATGAGGTCCGCGTTCTTCCGGTAGTTGGCCAGATGCTCGCGCGCGGCGGCGGTGAGTTTCAACTGCGCGGGCTCCAGCAGGTCGCGGTTCAAGCGGCTCACACTTTCCAGCACGTCAATCGCCGGGTAATGGTTCTGCGTGGCCAACTCGCGCGTCAGCACGACGTGGCCGTCAAGAATGGAACGCACGGAATCCGCGATGGGATCATTCATGTCGTCCGCCTCCACCAGCACGGTGAACAGGCCGGTGATCGAACCCTGCTCGCCAGTGCCGGCGCGTTCGAGCAGTTGCGGCAACAAAGAAAAAACTGACGGCGTGTAACCGCGCGTCGCCGGCGGTTCACCGACCGCCAGGCCGATCTCGCGTTGCGCCATCGCAAAACGCGTGACGGAATCCATCATCAGCAAAACATTCTGGCCGGTGTCGCGGAAATATTCCGCAATGGACATGGCGAGGAACGCGCCCTTGACTCGGTTCAGCGCGGATTCGTTCGAGGTGGCGACAATGACGACGGACTTTTTGCGCCCGGCTTCGTCAAGATCGCGTTCGAGAAACTCGCGCACTTCACGACCGCGTTCGCCGATCAGCGCGATGACGTTCACGTCGGCCTCTGCCTGCGACGCCATCATGCCGAGCAAGGTGGACTTGCCGACACCGCTGCCGGCGAAAATTCCCAGCCGTTGTCCACGACCCAGCGGCGTGAAGGTATCGAGCGCCTTGATGCCGGTCTGAAAAACTTTGTCAATCCGCTGCCGCTTGAGCGGATGCGGCGGGCGGAGATGCAGGCCGACGTGCTGGTCGGTGATGATCGGCCCGCGCCCGTCCAAGGGCGCACCGAGTCCGTCAATGACCCGGCCCTTGAGCGCGTTGCCCACGGCGACGCGCACGGGCGCACCGGTGGCGATGACTTCGCTGCCGGGATGAATCCCGCGCACTTCGCCCAGCGGCATCAACAGCAAATGATGATTTCTGAAGCCGACGACTTCCGCGAGCGTGTCGCCGTCGTTGCGGCCCGAGCGGATGATGCACACTTCGCCGACGGCGGCGAGCGGGCCTTCCGATTCGATGACCAGCCCGATGAGCTGCACGACGCGGCCCGCCGTCTCCGTCACGCGCGTGTCGCGGACGCGGCGCAAGGCGGTTTCCAAATGGGTGACGGTGCTCGTAGTCATGATTTGAAAAGCTGAAAAGCTGAAAAGCTGAAATGCTGAAACCGAAAAGCGGACAGGCGGGCGCGCTGAAATTTCAGCATTTCAGTTTTCAGCATTTCAGCGTTTTGTTTTCGGCTCATGCGGTCAAAGATTGTTTCAGTTGGGCGAGCTTGGTTTCACGCCGGGCGTCAAGGAGGCCGAAACGGGTTTGCACCAGGCAGCCACCGCGTGTGACTTCGGCGGCACTGATGAAACGCAGCGGGCCGGAATCGGGAAGGCCTTTGAGAATCGGCGTGTTGTTCTTGCGCAAAAGCGCGAGATCGTCGGGGTTCAACTGGATGACGATTTCCGCCGAGTCCTCTACTTGTTGCAACGCTTCCCGAATGACGGCCTCCACCAATTCGGGGGAGATCGGCAGACCGGCAACCAGCTTCTCCGCCGCCACCAACGCGAGCTGCACCAACGCGGTTTGCGCTTCGAGCACCACTTGCGGCAAGGCGTTGCGGAGGGCTTCGACGACCCCTTGCTGGAGTTCCGCCATCTCGGTGCGTTGCTGCATGAGTTGCGCGCTCAACGCGCGTTCGGCGTCCTCCTGGCCGCGTTCGTACGCCGCCGACTCGCGTTGCTTCAACAATTCCTGCCACTCCTGCGACGGCGCCCCGGTGAGGAGGCGGGCGTCGCGGAGCGGCCGGCGGAACGGGATGGTGTCGGACCATTTCATTTTAAAATTGTGAAATACTGAAACGCTGAAACGCTAAAATCAAAAAGGCTGGCGCGCTGAAATTTCAGCATTTCAGTTTTCAGCATTTCAGCTTTTGATTTTGCGTTAGACCATTTCACCTTCGGCGCCTCCGTCGCCTAGTTCGATTTCGCCTTCGGCTTCCAGTTTTCGGACCGCGTCAATGATGCGGAACTGCGCGGCCTCGACCTCTTTCAACTTCACCGTGCCGAGATTGGCCATTTCTTCGTTGACCGTTTCGGCGGCGCGGCGGGAGATGTTGCCGAGCATGAGTTTCTTGAGCGGCTCACTGGTTTTTTTCAGCGCGTACGTCAAATCCTTCATGTCCGTCTCGCGCAGAATCCGCTGGATGTGCGCGGGCTGGAGGCGGATCAAGTCCTCGAAGGTGAACATCTTCTTGCGGATGGCCTGGCACAGCTCGGCGTTGCGGCCCTCGATGAGTTCGAGCAGCGAGCGGCTGACGGTCTTGTCCATCGCGTTGAGAATATCCGCCGCCGGGGTGATGCCGCCGGACTGCGTGAGCGCGCGGGTTTGTTTGACGCCGAGCTTGGCGTTGAAAACTTCCACGACTTTTTCGGCAACTTCAATCGGCGAGGGCGCGAGCGAGGCGAGCCGCTCGATCACCTGATCGCGCTGATCCTCACGCAGCAAACTAAGCAACACCGACGCCTTGTCCGGCGCGAGGTAGCTGATGACAAAGGCGATGGTCTGCATCTGTTCGTCGCGGACAAGATTGAACAAGTGGCGCGGATCCATTTCCGAGATGGATTGCATCGCTCCGCCGGGCGCGCGGTTGGGCTGCAACCGGCCCATCATGTCCCCGGCCTTGAAGGTGCCCATCGCCTTTTCCAGCGTGTTGCGGGTGTAATCCACCCCGGCGGTGACGCAGGTGCTGGCGGAGATGGCCACATCGGAAAACTCCTCCAGAACGGACGCCTGGGTTTCGCGGCTGATGAGGTTGAAGCGGATCATCTCGCGGGAAATCGCCTCGACTTCGCGCGGTTGAAATTGCTTGAGGATCGCGCTGGCGCTGTCGGTGCCGAGCATGACGAGCAGCGCGGCGAGCTGCTGCGTCTTGTTCAGCTCGCCGTTTTCGGCGGCGGCGGCTTCAGGATTTTCGGTGGCGGCAGG
This sequence comes from Verrucomicrobiota bacterium, assembly GCA_043781315.1. Lineage (GTDB taxonomy): Bacteria > Verrucomicrobiota > Verrucomicrobiia > Limisphaerales > CAIQOK01 > CAIQOK01. Next base: position 9,974 of record JAYWBR010000241.1, read on the forward strand.
CATGAGTCAAAAGGGAAAAAGCTGAAAAGTTGAAATACTGGAAAGCTGAAAGGCTGCCGTGCGGACGCGCTGAAATTTCAGCATTTCAGTTTTCAGCATTTCAGCGTTTTGGTTTCGTTTCATTGTTCGGTGGCGCGTCCGCCCTTGGCCATCCAATCGCGGATCGCCTGGGTCATGTTCGCGGGGTTTTCTTTGATGAGCTTGTTGAGCACGTCCACGGTGACGGTGCGCGGCTCGGCGTCTTCCGGCCAGTGCGCGCCGTTGCCATTGCCATTCAACTTGCCGTGGCCGTTGAGCCGGCCCACAGGGACGCCGATGGGGATTTCCTGGATCGGCGTGCTCTTGAACATTTTTAAAAGGATCAGCAACGCCAGCACACCGAGCGCGGGATAAGCCGCGCCCCGGGCGAGGTTGAACCACATGTCATGCGTCTGCTGCTTCTCCAAATTCTGCGTGACCTCGGTGGCGAACGTGTCGTTGAAGGCGAGTTCTTCGAGCGAGATGGAGTCGCCGCGTGTGGCGTCCACGCCGATGGCGTTGCTGACCACGCGGCGCAGTTTCTCGATTTCCTCCGGCGTGCGGTTGACGGGCTTGCGATCTGCGCCCGTGCCTTCCATGCGCGAAGCCACCGTGACCGCCGCCGCAATGCGCTTGATGCCGCCCGCCGCCTGCACGGTGCTGCTCGTGGTTTTTCCAATCTCGTAATCCACGGTGGAGGTGATCTTGCGGGTCTTGGAATTATTCATCGGCCCGCCTGCGGCGGCGTTGTTGGTCTCCGTCGAGGTGTTGGCGGAAATGCCGACGGGCGAAGACGAGTTGCTCGTGGAAGAATCCACGCTGTCATCGTTCTTCGTCTGCTGGCGAATCACCTGGCCATCGGGGTCGAACTTTTCCTCGGTCTTGGAAATCGTGTCGTAGTTGATGTCCGCCGAGACGCGGACAATGGCCTGGCCGGGGCCGAGAACTTTTTCGAGGAGATCCTGGGCTTTGCGAGCGAGATATTGTTCGAGGTTGCGGCGCGCGGTGAGTTGCGTGCTGGTCAGGCCGGTGAGCGAATCGTTGTCGGTGTTTTCGGAAAGCACGTTGCCGAGGTTGTCCACGACGGTGACGTGGTTGGGCTTGAGACCTTCGACGGAATTCGCAACGAGGAAGCGGATGGAATTGATGGACTGCGTGGGGAGCTGCGAATTGCCTTTCACGCGGACGAAAACGGAAGCCGTCGCGTATTTGTCCTTGTCGAGCAGCAGGCGGTTTTCCGGCAGCACGATCATCACGCGCGCCGATTCGATTTCGTCAAGCTGGCTGATGGTGCGGCCCAGTTCGCCCTGCACGGCGCGGACGTAGTTGGCGCGCTGCACAAAATCGGAGATGCCGAAGTTGGGCTTGTCAAAAATCTCGAAGCCCACGCCGTCGCCGCGCGGAATGCCCTTGTTCGCCAGTTGCATCCGCATCGCGTAAACCTTGTCGGCCGGCACCAGGATCGAACTGCCGCCCGCGCCGATCTGGTAGGGAACTTTTGATTCGTCCAACGCGGCGATGACCTTGGCGGATTCGCCGTCGGCCAGGCGGCCGTACAGCAGACCGTATTCAGTGCGCGACGACCAGAAGGCGATGGTGGAAAGCCCCGCGATCAACACAAAGGTTGCCGCGAGCACGCTGACACGCTGGCTGGTGCCGAGTTGTTTCCAGATTTCACCGAGCTGCTGGACCAGCTTGCCAAGATTTTTGTTCATTTAATAATTCCCTGAATACGACCCTTAAATCTGCATCCGCATGATCTCCTGATAGGATTCCAAAAGTTTGTTGCGGACCTCGACCATGAGCTGAAAGGAAACATTCGCCTCTTCCATCGCAATGACCGCCTGATGCAGCGGCACGTTCTGCCCGGCCTGCAACGCGGCGACAGAATCGCCGGCGGCGTGCTGCTTGGCGTTCACGTCCGAAACCATCTTGCCCAACATGCCCGCGAAGGAATCGCCGGACGGTTGCACCCCGGATATCTCCTGCGGCTGGCCCAGCGTCTGCAACTCCGCCGGCGCGATGCGCGGGGCGCGCGACATCAAGTCGAGGCCGGACATCGCGGAAGGCATGGCGGAGATGGGTGACATGGGAATTAAAATTGAAAATTGAAAAACGAAAAATACGCCGCGGCTTCAATTTTGAATTTTGAATTTTTCATTTTGAATGGTCAGTGGCGGCCCATGGCGAGCGTTTGCATGGCCATTTGACGGGCGTTTTTGACGACGGCGAGGTTGGCCTCGAAGGAACGCGAGGCGTTGATCATGTCGGCCATTTCCTCCGAGATGCTGATGTTGGGCATGACAACCATGTCATGGTCGTCGGCGTCGGGATTGCCGGGGGAGTAAATGGATTGGCCGGGACGGGAATCCCGTTCGATGCGTGCCACTTGGAGAACGGGCAACTGCGAAGCGGGTTCGCCATTCATCGCCTGCTTCAATGCGGATTCAAACACCACGACCTGCCGCTGATAGGGTTTGCCGTTGAGATCGTGGGTGTTGTTGGCGTTGGCGATGTTCTGGGAAATCACGTCAATCCGCGTGCGCTCGGCGTCGAGCGCGGCGGCGGTGTTTTGGATGCCGGATAAAATTTGAATCATAAGCGTCAGGTTTTCCCGGTGATGGCCATGCGGAGTTTGGAGAAGGTGCCGGAGACAAGCTGGGTTTCGAGCGCATTGGTCAGCGTGTTCTGGCTCATCAGCATCAGTTCGCGTTCGAGGGAGACCGTGTTGCCGTCGCGGCCGTTCGGCTGCGCCGTGGGATCGGGCGCGAGCGTGGGTCTGAGCGCCGCGAACTGGCCGGCATCACGCGAGGCACAGGCGTGATCAAGTTCCGCTTGGAAATTCGGCGCGATGTCGAGGCGCTGGTACCCGGGAGTTTCGAGATTGGCGATGTTGCTGGCGATGGCCTCCTGCCGCAGGGCCACTGCGTCCAGAGTCTTTTTCGCCGCCAAATAGTTTGGCTGGTTGAATAATGCGTCAATCATGCACAAGTTTCCGAGCTGTTTAGCAACGGCGGTGCCAGCGGGCAAAAACGGCCTATTCCTGCGAAATCAGCGGCGGGCTAGGAAAATGTTACCGCGCACTAGGCAAGGGTTGACAGGCGAAGCGAACAGAAGAGCGAGGTGTTTAGGCAAGGCCAACCAGAGCCTGCGGCCAGCCGCGAAGGGTGGACGGGCGCACGCTCGAAAATTGATCACACAACGATTTGCTGGGGGCAAGCGTCGGAATCGAGCGCCTTTGGGGCGGACGACAATAATGTAATGCCTGATTCCATTGAGGATTCAAGCCGCTTGGGTCACGCCGGCCGGCGGTAATCAAAGGCCGATGGGATTCCCCAGGCACACCTGGCGGTGAATTTCGTCGGGCGGTTTCATGGTGCGGGTCAGCTTTGCGTCAGCATAATCCACCCCGATCAGACCGAATTTTTGGAGTAGCCGAACTGCCACTCGAAATTGTCCAGCAAGAACCGGCCGTAAAAACCCCGCAAGTCCACGTCCTCGTCAATCGCGCGGCGCAGCACGGCGAGGTGGTTCAGGCGGTTCGCGTTGCCGACGGCGTTTTTGCCAAAGCCATCCAGCGGCTAGTTTGCACCCAGCCAATGGCGATGGAACCGGATGGGCACGGAAGCGGACGCGACCGGCTCGGCCAGGTGCAACCGGATGGCCAGCCGCCGCGTTTGCGGGCGGTGCCGCTCGCGAAGAATCAAAAGCTCGAGAAAGAAATTTAAACTGCGTGCGTTTCTTTTTTTCATGGCCGAATCGGGTTTGTAAATGTTAGCGGGCCGCAGGCACCCAATTCCTGCGACCCGCTCATCCTGAACACAAAGGACTCAAGCACCGCACGAGCACCCAAAGATCGTGCGTCGCCATATTTATGCCCGTTATCCGTGGCATAACCATGCCATTACGGTGACGAATCCGTTACGTTGCCCTGACCCGGGTTCAGACAGACCGTTTTCAGCGCTGCCATCGGCCGGGATAAAAAAGTAACATTCCGGCGCTTGCCTTCGGCAATGCATTGGCGGCAATCTCGGCATTAATCCAGTGCCGCCGCCGCCCCAATGCTGCGCCATATCAATATGAAAACAAAAAAATCCAAGACCGCGCCGCCCCGAACCAAGACCGCTGACATCACGGTCGCCAAAGCCGCCGCCCACGTCGCCAGCCAAAAAGCAGAAACCACCCGGAAGGTCGCCAGCCTCGCCAAGGACCGCTACAAAGTAGCGAAGAAATCCTACAAGCTCGCGCGCAAGGCGGCCAAGCGCGCCGCCAAAGAAGCCAAACGGGCGCGCAAACGCCTTGAAGCCTGCATTGCGCGCGCGGCCGCTTCGAGGAAGAAAAAGCCTGCTCCACCAAAGCCGGGCCGGAAACCCGCGCAGCGTTCCGTCCTACGGAAACCCATTTTCGGAAGACCCGCACGCAAACCGCTTCAGCCCGGGATCGAAACCGGTTCCCCTCCTGCCGCGATAACCGCCCCCGTTCTGCCGCCAATAACGCCGCCAGAGCCGCTTGTAGATCCCAAAGAATGAAGCCGGCGGGCTGAAGGCTACGGCGGCCAAGGAAGATTCTGCCGACAAAATTTCCGGCTCACGGAAGGTGCCGACACGAACCCCGCCGGGGCGTCCTGCCCGAACAATTTGATCGAAGACACCATCCGCCGCCTGTTTGAACTGCGCGGGATCTCTGTGCAACAGCTGTTGGCGAACTAA
>JAYWBR010000242.1:0-5022 GCA_043781315.1 Verrucomicrobiota bacterium
AGAAAGGGCAGGGGAGTTCACCCTTGCGCCGCGAGATCAAAAGCCAGACCCCTGCCCTCGACGAATCGTTATTTGACACCGGACGGCTGCACGCTAGTATTCGGCGTCGTTTTCACAGTTGAACAAAAACAATTAACCAACACTTAAAATTATGGCTCTATCTGTCGGCACCAAAGCTCCTGACTTCACCCTGAAATCCAAATCTCCCGCGGACGTGGAGGTCAAACTCAGCAACAATTTCGGCAAGAAAAACACCGTGCTGTTATTTTTCCCGCTGGCGTTCACCGGCGTCTGCACCACGGAAATGTGCGATGTCACCGCTGGACTCTCGGCTTACGCCGGCATGAACGCCGACGTGATCGCGGTCAGCGTGGACAGCCCGTTCGCGCAGGCCGCGTGGGCGCAGAAGGAAAAGATCGGCATCACCTTGGCCAGTGATTTGAACAAAGCCACCACCAAGGCCTACGATGTTTTGTTTCCCATGCTCGCCGGCGTCGGCGACACATCAGCTCGCGCGGCGTTCGTGATTGATAAGAGCGGCGTGATCCAATACAGCGAACAGACGGCGACACCAAAAGACCTGCCGAATTTCAACGCCGTGAAAGACGTGCTGGCGAAACTGAAATAGCCAAGCGTTCACCGCTAAATAATTAACCACAAACAATGTCTGTTATCTTTACTTGTTTGTGGTTCTTTTTTGCTTGGAAATAATTTAGTGGATTAAGTCCGCCTTTTGAATGATTGCGCTCTGAACGCCCCCCGCTAACCTTCCGCCATGCGATTCATCGGCAACATCATTGAAAAATTGCAGCGCCATCCGAAACGGATTGTGTTTCCGGAAGGCACCGAGCCGCGCGTGCTCCAGGCCGCCCGCCAGTTTTATTCCTTGCGGCTGGGCGCGCCGATTTTGCTCGGCGACCGGACGCAGATCAAAAAACTGGCGGAGGATTTGAATCTCTCGCTGGAAGGCATCCGCATCATCAATCCGGCGGAGAGCGAGGAGACCGATAATTTTGCCCGACGCTTTGCCGCGCTGCGGAAGGCCAAAGGTCTCCAAGTTCAAGAGGCGCGCGCGGCCATGCTCCAGCCCAATTATTTCGGCGCGATGATGCTGGCCATGCATCAGGCGGATGGACTGGTCTCCGGGACGAGTCACACCACCGGCAGCGTTTTGCGGCCGCTGTTTCAAATTGTGAAAATGGCACCACAGATGACGACCGCTTCAAGCTGCCAAATCATGGAGGTCGAGGATTCCCGGTTCGGCGAGAACGGCGTTTTGTTCATGGCGGACTGCGGCGTCATTCCCGAGCCGAACGTCGAGCAACTGGCTGACATTGCTGTTTCCACCGCCCAACTGGCGCGACAGCTTCTCGGCATCCGGCCGCGCGCCGCCCTGCTCTCTTTTTCAACAAAAGGCAGCGCGATGCATCCGAGCATTGGCCGCGTCCAGGCCGCCACCGCATTGGCGCAGCAAAAGGCCCGCGCGAAAAATGTCGAGGCCGAATTCGATGGCGAACTCCAAGTGGACGCCGCCCTGATTCCGGAAATTGCCACGCGCAAATTGCCCGAGAGCAAAGTGGCCGGCCAGGCTAACGTCCTGATTTTTCCCGACCTGAATTCCGGCAACATCGCCAGCAAACTGGTGCGTCACGTCTCGCGGGCCAATGCCTACGGCCAGATTCTCCTCGGCCTGGACCGGCCGGCGGCGGATGTTTCGCGCGGTTCCAGCTCGCACGACATTCTGGGTGTCGCGGCGATCGTCGGCGTGCAGGCCATTGAATACGGCAAGCTCTATCCGGGCGCGGGTGAAAAATTGCCTGGCGATCATTGATCCCGGCGATTCTTCGCCACACCCTCGGCACGCAGAACTTTTCCTTTGCATGAACACTGACACCCCCCGCGTTTTCATCGCGGCCACCCGGCAGAACGACGGCAAGACCACCACCTCGCTGGGGTTGATCGCCGCGTTGCAGCAGCATTTTCCCCGCGTCGGCTACATCAAGCCCGTCGGCCAGCGCTTCGTTGAAGTGGACGATCACAAGATTGACGAGGACACCGTGCTAATGGACAGCGTGTACCGGCTGAACTGTCCGCTGGTGGACATGAGTCCCATTGCGGTGGAGCCGGATTTCACCCGCAAATACCTTCAGCAGTCCAACAACGAGGCGCTCGTAAAAAAAATTCAGAAAGCCTTCGACCGCGTTGCCTGGGAAAAGGAATTCGTTTTGTGCGAAGGCTCCGGCCACGCGGGCGTGGGTTCGGTCTTCGACCTGTCCAACGCGCAGGTCGCCAAAATTCTTGGTGCCAAGGTCATCATCGTCACGCGCGGCGGCATCGGCAAACCGATTGACGAGGTCTGCCTCAACCAGGCGCTGTTTGAAAAGGAAGGTGTCGAGATCATCGGCGTCATTCTCAACAAGGTGCTCGGCGAAAAAATGGATCTGGTCACGGATTTTGCACGGCGCGGCTTGAAGCGCAAGGGACTCGAATTGCTTGGCGTCATTCCGCACCAAAGCCTGCTTTCCAGCCCGACCGTCGAGCTGGTCCGTGAAGAATTGGGCGCGGAACTCCTGAACACCGGCGGCGACCGGCGCGGCCTCATTTCCAATGTGATCGTCGGCGACATGGGAGCCGAGCGCGCCCTCAACTTTTTCAAACGCGGCGCCCTGCTCATCACGCCTGGCGGCCGGGACGACATCATTCTCGCGGCCATTACCAGTCTGGACGGCCATCCCATCAACCGCATCGCCGGCGTCGTCCTCACCGGCAACGTGCGGCCGACCGGAGCCTTGTTAAAAATCATCGAAGCCATGCCCGTGCCGGTGCTGCTGGCAACTCAGGACAGTTATGAAGTCGCGTCAATTGTCCATGACCTGACGGTGAAGACGCGCCCGTCCGACGCCGAAAAAATTTCCCTCATCCGTGATTTGATTGCCAAGAACGTCAACCTGCCCAAAATTCTGGAGTCACTCTGATGTCCCTCCCCTACCCTGTTAATCCGGCGTTGAAAGATCTGCCCGTCTATCAGCCGGGCCGCCCCATTGAAGATGTCGCCCGTGAACTCGGCCTGCCCGCCGCGAGCATCATCAAGCTGGCCTCCAACGAAAATCCGCTCGGCCCCTCGCCCGCCGCCCTGGCCGCGATGCAGAAAGTTCTGGGCAGCTTGAATCTTTATCCGGACGGCAACGCCTTCAAGCTCAAACAAAAGCTCGCGGAAAAACTGGGCGTCTCCCCTGCCCACTTGATCCTTGGCAACGGCTCCAACGAAATCATCGAGTTCGTCGGCCACGCCCTGCTCGCGCCCGGCGCAGAAGTCGTGGTGTCGCAATACTGTTTTGCGATCTACCCGCTGGTGACGAAAATTTTCAACGCCAGCCTCGTCACCGTTCCCGCCAAAAACCACGGTCACGATCTGCCCGCGATGCTCCAGGCCATCACGTCGCAAACCCGCGTCGTCTTCGTCGCCAATCCCAACAACCCGACCGGCACGTCCGTTTCCAAAACCGAATTGGTCGCGTTCGCCGATGAAATTCCTGCGCACGTTCTGCTCGTAATGGACGAGGCCTACATTGAGTTCCTTGATGACGCGGCGGATTTCATTGCCGGGATTCGCGCGGGCCAGCGGCCCAACGTTTTGCTCATGCGGACGTTTTCAAAAATTTTCGGACTGGCCGGCCTGCGCATCGGTTACGGCATCGCCCAGCCGGAATTGATCACGGCGCTCGAAAAAATCCGGCAGCCGTTCAACATCAATTCCATCGCCCAGGCCGGCGCGCTGGCGGCCTTGGATGACGACGAACACACCCGGAAGACGCGGGCGAACAATTCCCAAGGGTTGGAATTTTACGAGCAGACCTTCCGCAATTTGAAACTGGAATTTGTTCCGTCGGTGGCCAATTTTATTTTGGTTCGCGTCGGCAACGGACAGCGGGTGTTCGAGCAATTGCAAAAACAAGGCGTGATTGTCCGCCCGATGGGCGGCTACCAGCTTGGCGAGTGGATTCGGATTTCCGTGGGCACGCCGGCGGAAAATGAACGTTGCTGCCAGGCGCTGACCGCCGTGCTGGCCGGTGGTTAGTCAGCCGCAATCTGAACAAACAGACCAGCTATGGAAGCGCGCGGACGCGATAGAGCCGGTTGCTCGTCGTCCGCGCATCCAGTTTGCTGGCGGTGTTGCTGAGGGTGGTCACGTCGCCTGGAACGTCGCTACGGTTTGAACAGGCGGTAGAATTTTTGTGCGCCGCTGATTGGGTTCGTCACGACATTGTCCCAGCCGAGAATCGAGGCGGGCGGCGACGCGGACACCCAATTGGTCGCGGTCAGGTTTGTGTTGACCTGGAGCGTGAACGTCCGGTCGTCCTCGGCGGACCAGAGCAGGCGGACGAATCCCGATGCAGCGCGTTGGATCGTGAGCGATGGCGGTGGAGGCGTGTAGGTCGCGGGCAGGCGGCTCAAGCGGTAATACTTCTGCGCTCCGAACATCAAGTTGGTGACCACGAAGTTTGTGTCCGTGACCACCGGCGTCAGCGCGGACGCGGCCCAGTTGGTTGTGCCCAGGCTGGGGTTGTATTCCAGATGATAATCCGGGTAGTTGGTGGACCAGTAAAGGCGCGCGGTGACAGCCGTGATTTTTTCAATGTGCAGGAGCGGCGGCGGAAGCGTGAGCGACTGTTTGCCAGCCGCGCCAGCGTTGTAAATCGTGAGGATTTCGTCCCTCGTGAGCGCACGGTTGTACAGCGAAGCCTCGTCAATCTGTCCGTTGTGGAAAAAGCTGGGGACTCCGTTTTCAATATCAGCGCCCAGCAAAACCGGATGCGTGTCGTAACTCATCGTCTTGTTGGCGGTGCCGCTCGCCACCGCAAGCCCGTTCACGTAGAGGACCTGCTGTTTGCTGGCGTCATCAAAGGTATAGGCGAGATGATACCACTGCCCCGTCACCGTATTCGCGGGCCCGGTTAGAAATGGGCCGAATCCGCTGTTGTCGCAGATGGCGGCAATCACCGCCCCGTCTTGCAGCGCCAG
>JAYWBR010000243.1:0-5011 GCA_043781315.1 Verrucomicrobiota bacterium
CTTTACAACCAACGTGGCGGGATGCTGCCAAAAAATAATGGCCTGTCATGTAGGCCAAATGGGTGGAGCGAATTTTTCCCGGAAATTTGCCGCCGACTAGTTCGGGTTGAATTGAATCCAATCCAGACTCATCCAGTTGGTCCGCCCAGGACCGACGAAAACGGCAACCACGTCGGTGCGGGGCTGTATGGATTTCATTGGCGCAGTGATCTCCTGCCATTTATTCCAGGCACTGGTGGGCTGCACCTCCAGCCGCGCCAGCACTTCGCCTTTCACCGAATCACGCCGCAGTTCAACCCCGCCACTTTGCGCGAGTGAGGCCACGCGACAAGTGACGCTGGCCGCATCCCCGAGATTCAGTGACGCGCAGCGGAGGCTGGCGCCATCTCTGGCCACGCGCAGAAATTTCTTTCCGCTGGCGCTGCCACCGCTTTGAACTTCCGCGCCGGAAATGTCCCGGCCGTCTTCCGCCTCGATCCGGCGACTGCGCAACGTGACGGAAGCTTTGCCCATGAGTGATCCGGCCGGCGCCCGGCCCAAATCCAGGTAATTGGCCTCCAGATAACCGAGGTGGTTTTGCGGATCTTCGGGCACGGAAATCTTCCCGACCAACCCGCGCGTCAGGTCGGCACCGGTCTTGCCGGGTTCAAGGCTGTAAACCCAGCGAACCATGATCTGAACCTGATCCGCCGTGAGTTGCTCATGCGCGAGCATCGGGGCGGGACTCCAGATTCCGCTCGATCCTTTAATGACGCGCTGCACGCTGGCATCGAGTGCGCCGGCTTGGCCGCGATATTTGTTGGCGATGTCCAACAGCGCCGGACCGACAATTTTCTGACTGACCGAGTGACAGTTGAAACAGTCGCCCTGCCGCATCATGGCCAGACCGGGTTCGACATTCTCCTCGTCTTCAACACTCCGGGCCCAGCGGGCACTGACGGAGGTACGCGCATCCATCAATTCTCCATAATTCTTGGAGCTTCCGTCCTCCTCGTCCTCGACCACAATTTCATACAGCAATGTTTTTCCGGGCGTGAAGAAATCACCGTCTTGCGGCGTGAGGAAACGCACCCGCGGCGACGCATTGCCAACGATCAACGGCAGCGAGGTCTTGGAAACGCCGCCCTTGCCGTCAGTAACTTGCAGTTGAACCACGTAATTGCCGGGCTGAGGCAAAGTGACTTTCGGATTCGCTGCGGTGGAAATCACCTTGTTCTCTGGATACAATCGCCATTCAAAAGTCAGCGGGTCACTTTCGTAGTCTCTGGAACCGGCGCTGGAAAGTGAAACTGTGAGCGGCTCGCGCCCGGCGTTGGGTGTGGCCGCCGCGACGGCAATCGGAGCTAGATTGCCGCGTTGATAGGAAATTTTCAGAAGCTTGGAATCCGGATTTGCGCCCCAAGTCTCACCGTAATCAATCATATACAGACAGCCGTCGGGACCGAACTGACTGTCCTCGGGCCGCCGGATCACGAACGCCCCCGATTTTTGCGCTTCAGCAATTTTCTTTTTGTCATTGACCACCGCCACCGCCGAGGTGAACGGCTCGAGGCGGACAAATTTAGCATCCTTGTCCAGCCGCGCCCATTTCATGAACGGCCGCTGCCAGTCGTAGAAAAGCAGGCAGTTGTCGAATTCTTCCGGAAAGCCGTCGGTCTTGGCGAACTCCGGCCGATAATGAAACACCGGACCCGCGCAGGCGGTACGCCCCCCCTGCCCCAGTTCGGGAAATTCAACCGACGGGCCGTACGGCCAGTAAATCATCGCTGGCTGGGCGGGCGGCAAAATTCGTGCGCCGGTGTTGTTGGGACTTTCGTTGACGGGACTAAGCGGATCAAATAGCGGTCCGAGTTGCTTGGTGGCGTAGTCGAATTTTGCGTAGGGAAAATTGCTGCCGACAAAGTAAGGCCAGCCATAGTTTCCCGGTGCCCGCGCCTGATTGATCTCATCGTAACCCCGCGGGCCCCGGGGCGTATCACCGCCCGCATCCGGGCCTACTTCCCCCCAATAAACAATCCCGGTTTTCTGATCCACACTCATGCGCCACGGGTTGCGACAACCCATGACGAAAATTTCCGGACGACCTTTTGAACCATCGCGCGGAAAGAGATTGCCTTTCGGAATCGTGTAACCTCCGTCAACCGTGGGGCGGAGGCGGAGAATCTTCCCGCGCAAATCCTGCGTGTTGGCTGCACCCTTCTGCGAATCCCACGGCTCGCGCCCAAGGCGTTCATCCATCGGCCCGTTGTTGGCTGACTCGCCGCCAGGGTGCGTATTGTCGCCGGTGGAAATGTAGAGGTTGCCGTCCGGCCCAAACTGCACCGAACCGGCGTGATGGCAACACTCCCGCCGTTGCTCGCCGAATTCGAGCATGACTTTTTCGCCGGCCATGTCGAGCACGTCGCCCCTCATGACAAAGCGGCTCAACCGTTGTCCGGTGTAGTTGGTCGGCGAGTAAAACAGATAAATCCACTGATTCTTCGCGAACTGCGGATCCAACGCGAAGCCGAGAAAACCGTTCTCCTGCTCGGCAAACGTCGGCACGCGCCCCGCCTCGACCACGAATTGCGTGTCTGGTTTCCAAATTCTCAGCGCCCCCTTGAGTTCGTTGAAGAAGATGCGGCCATCCGGCGCGACTTTGACCTGCAACGGTTGCGGCATGCCGACCGCCAGAACCTCGACCTTGAAGCGGTGATCGAGGATCGGCTCCTCAGCGCGAAGACTGGTTCCAGTGCTCAGGCCGAAACCAAGCATGGCAAACGTGAAAAGTGCCTTGGGTAAAGTCAGATGGTTGTACATCACAGGTGTGGGCGGTGTGTCGGGAATCGGTCAGGTGTGAATCTCGAAGCCCTTGCGCCGGGGCCGACTGAGGAGTGCGTTGGCCTGTGGGTCGCCAATGAAGACTTCGTTTTTGGGATCCCAACGCAGTTTGCGCTTGAGCAGCATGGCCAGGTTGGAGAGATGACAGGAAGTCAAATGGCGGTGATGACTAAAAACATCCGCCACCGGCTCCTTGCGTTCTTTCACGCAGGCGAAAAAGTTTTCCATGTGACCGCGCTGCGGCATGCCCTTGTAAAGTCTGATACGTTCAGCCTTCAACCACTGCTGATCCTCGTCCGTCAACTCATCAATGATCCGGCCGGAAAGCTTGCCGCGGTTGACGAAAATTTCACCCGCATCTCCCTTGAACCAGATTCCGTTGCTGGGGCCATCTTGCACGGTGATCGTGGCCGTCGTGTCAAATGTCAATTTGACGCTGAAGGTCGTAGCCGTGTTATAGCCCTCCACGAGTTTTTGCCGGCCGGCAAAAAAGGCGACTGGATCAAAGTCCTCTGGAATATTCTGGAAGCTGCCCCGACCCTCGATTTCAACCGGTCCGGTGTTTTCAAAACCCAATCCCCATTGGGCGATGTCCACATGGTGAGCCCCCCAGTCAGTTAACTTGCCGCCGGAGTATTCCAACCACCAACGGAATTCACCATGACATCGCTCCGTTGTGTAGTCCACTTTGGGCGCCTGCCCCAACCACATATCCCAGTCCAGGGTGCTGGGTGGCGCACTGGGTTTGAAAGGTCCTCCCACAGTTCCGGCACCGATGGAACACGTAGCCGTGAGATTTTTTCCCAGACGCCCGCTCCGCGCGAGCGCCACGGCGGAAAGAAATTTGTTGTCGCTGCGCTGCTGGGTGCCGACTTGAAAAATGCGGCCGGTTTTCTGGACAACCTGACAGATCAATTTGCCCTCCTCAATCGTCAGCGTCAGCGGTTTCTCGCAATAGACATCCCGCCCGCTTTTCATCGCGGCGATGGCGATGGCCGCATGCCAATGATCCGGCGTCCCGATGACCACGGCATCAATGTCTTTTCGTTCGAGCAGCTTGCGGTAATCGGAATAAATGGCGCACCGCCCCGCGTACTTGGCGGCAAATTGTTCGGCGTGTGCCCGATCCACGTCGCAGCATGCCACCATGTTTCCGAGATTGCCGGCGGCGTGACCAACGCTCGTCCCGCGCGCGCCCACGCCAATGCAGGCGATGTTCAGCTTGTCGTTCTTGGATTCCGCACCGCGGGCTGAGTGGCCAGTCCACACAAACGGACCCGCCGCTGCGGCGCCGGTGAGCATGGAAGTGAACTTCAGAAAATCGCGGCGCGTTTGCGAAGTTTGGCGGTGCATCATTTATTAATAATCGAAAAAATAGAACCGGAGCCATTCTCCGCCGAGGTGTTCAACAAGACTTCATCATTGAAGCGCATCCGTTCGGCGTCATGTAGGCCAAATGAGTGAATCAGGCCCCGCCCCGTTGACTTTGCGTGGGCTTACGATTTAATAACGCGCATGAGCCTGCGCCGATTTAGTTTTTCCTCACCGCCTTTTCAGCCCGCCGCATTGGTGGCACTCCTGATCGCGATCTCGTTGCCCACAGCCACGTCGGGGCAGTCGGCGAAACCAGGTGAATCGGACCAGCCCAATTTCATCATCATCCTAGCCGACGATCTGGGCTACGGCGATATCGGCCCGTTTGGTTCCAAGGTCAACCGCACGCCCAACCTCGACCGCATGGCGCGCGAAGGGATGAAGCTCACGAGTTTTTACGCAGCGCCCGTCTGCACCCCGTCGCGTGCACAAATACTGACTGGCTGCTACGCCAAACGCGTTTCGCTGCCCGGCGTGCTTGGCCCGCTCAGCAAAATTGGCATCAGTCCAAAGGAACGCACCCTCGCCGAACTCCTCAAGGATCAGGGCTACGCCACGATGGCCATCGGCAAGTGGCATGTGGGTGACGACGTCGCATTTCTTCCCACGCGGCACGGCTTCGATCATTATTTCGGACTTCCGTACTCGAATGACATGGGGCCGGAAGACGGACAACTCGGCAACGGTAAGCGCCCACCGCTGCCCTTGGTGCGGGACGAGCAGGTTATTGAGGAGGTCACGCCCAAGGACCAGGACCAGCTCACCGAACGCTATACGGATGAAGCGGTGAAATTTATCCGGGAGCAGAAAAATCATC
>JAYWBR010000244.1:0-14575 GCA_043781315.1 Verrucomicrobiota bacterium
CCAAGCTCGCGCTCACCGCCGCCGTGCTCCAACACGCCGGCCTGCGCTTCAAGGAATCGTACGACACGCGCAACGGCGGCTTCGGCAGCGCGCCGAAATTTCCGCAGCCAAGCCAGCCGCAGTTGCTCCTGCGATATGCCCGGCGTTCTCACGACGAGGAGGCGCAGCGCATGGTGCTGCACATGTGCGACAAGATGGCGGCGGGTGGGATTCACGACCAGCTTGGCGGCGGCTTCTCGCGCTACTCGGTGGATGCCGAATGGCTCGTGCCGCACTTCGAGAAGATGCTCTACGACAATGCGCAGCTCGCGCAGCTTTACCTCGACGCGTTTCTCGTCAGCGGCGAAGCGCGGCACGCAGCGGTGGCGCGGGACATCCTCGACTACGTGCTGCGCGACATGACGCATCCAGACGGTGGTTTTTATTCCGCCGAAGATGCCGACAGCGAAGGCATCGAGGGAAAATTCTACTGCTGGACGCGCGCGGAATTGTCCACGCTGCTGACGCCGGAGGAATTCAACGTGGCCGTCCGCTGCTTCGGCATCACCGAGCACGGAAACTTCATTGACCACAGCCATCCGCAACCGTTGCCAAATCAAAACGTGTTAAGCATTGTCGAGCCGGTTGGAGCGCCGGTCTCCGACCCGGCTCGTTCGGGTGATGCGGCGCTGCTCACTTCCGCCAAAGCCAAAATGCTCGCCGTCCGCAACCAGCGCATCCGCCCGCATCTCGACGACAAGATTCTCGCCTCGTGGAACGGGCTGATGCTCGGCGCGTTCGCCCGCGCTTATGCCGTGCTGGGCGAGGAAAAATATCGCGCCGCGGCGGAGAAGAATCTGGCCTTCCTCCAAGCCAAGTTGTGGGTTGGTAAGGACGCGTTCCACCGCGTCCCTGACCAAACAGGAAAAGATGCGGACGCGGTGGAACGCGTCCCTACCGGCACCCTCTACCACCGCTGGCGCGACGGCGAGCGCGACAACGTGCAACTGCTCGAAGCCTACGCGTCGCTGCTGTCCGGGGTGATCGAGCTTTACGAGGCCACGCTGGAACCGAAGCATTTGGATTTCGCCAACGCGCTGGCCGAAGCGATGCTCGCGAAATTTTACGACGCGGAGCACGGCGGTTTCTGGCAGAGCGCGGCGGACGCGAAGGATTTGATCCTGCGCGTGAAGGAGGATTACGACGGCGCGGAGCCTTCCGGCAATTCGGTGGCGATGCTGGCGTTGTTAAAACTCGGCGCGATCACGGGACGTCAGGAATTTTCCGGAGCCGCCGAAAAAAGCCTGCGGCTGTTTGCCGAGCGAATGCAGCAAGCGCCCCAGGCCGTGCCGTGCATGTTGCAGGCGCTGGATTTTTCGTTGCAGGAACCGAGGCGCGTCGTGGTGGTGGGAGACACGGGTTCCACGGATTTTCACGGATTGCTGCGCGCGGCCCATTCGGTTTATCAGCCAAACAAAGTGGTGCTGGGGAACGTCGGTGCGGTGGAAGAATTCGCGCGGACTCTGACGGCGAAAGAAAAGCCGCTGGTTTATCTCTGCACGGGCAACGCGTGTCAGGCACCGACGAGTGAGGTGGCTGAAGTGAAGAAAAATTTGGCGCTGCCCCACTAATCAGCCACGAAGGCTAAGGGTGTCTTGGACTGCGGTGGCAAGGCGAAAGCCGCGACACCGCTTTCGGGCGCAAGAACGCATTCAGCTCACAAGCAACTCCCGCTCGTGCGAAAGCGGCGTGGCGCTGCGCTTCCCGCCGCAGTCCATGACGACTTCAGGATTCCACTGCCTCAACTACTTTTGCGCAGCCCATTCGGTTTATCAGCCGAACAAAGTGGTGCTGGGGAATGTCGGTGCGGTGGAAGAATTAGCGCGCACGCTGCCTAACACTGAGTTGCCACCTCGTTTTGCAGCTCATCAAGATTCATGTTTGGACGTTATTTTCGACGCAACTAATTGTTGAACACATATTTTTTCCCGCGATGCCGCAGTTACGAGGAGCACCGTAGCGGCAGGCATCCTGCCTGCCGTAGAGCCGTGGCTTCCAGCCCGGCGGAAAAACCTTGCTGCCGCCCGGCCGCTCGTGATTTCGAAAGCGCTCGCCCACTCGCCCGCCTGTTCCGGACGGCAGGATGCCGCCCTCCACGTCAGGCAAGGATGCCTGACACTACGTTTAGTTCTGCGACAAATCCTCCGGCATTTCGGAAAGCAGTTTATATTTCCAGCCCATCCGGCCGAGGATTTGTTTCCACAACTTGGCGGGGTCGCTCTCGAAGACCAGTTCCAACGAGGCCGGATGCGTCAGCCAGGCTTCGCGTTTCATTTCGTCTTCGAGCTGGCCCGGACTCCAGCCCGCGTAGCCGGCGAACATTTTCACCTTGCACGTTTCGGAAAAGGCTTCGCCGAGATCCACCAACTCGTCGAGCGAATGACCCAGGCTCAGGTTTGGCATGACGGTCGCATCGGGAATGAACGTGTCGCTGTGCAGAAAACTCAGCGCGGTCGGTTGCACGGGGCCACCGAGATAGAGGGGGTTTTCCTTGAGCGACTCCGGCAAATCCGCCACGACCATTTCGCCGACCTTGTTGGGCGAAACCCGGTTCAACACCAGCCCGAACGCGCCCTCGGCGTCGTGCTGGCAGATCAGGACGACGGTCCGCTGGAAAAAGGAGCCGCCCAACTGCCCGCTGTCGAGGAGTAGTTGGCCCTTGAGATATTTGCCCGGCACACTCATGTGGCCGCAATCTGCCTCAAGACCGGGCCGCTGGCAACGGCGGGAAAGAGCGGGGACGTCGCCACCAGCCCGCCCAAAGATGCGGGAAAGCCAAAGATGAAAATCCGAATCTTCGTCCTCCGTCAATCTTTGGGTAATCTTCCGCCCGGCTTGCGAGGTTCAAGGCGCGAAACAACTTTGGACTTTGAACCCGCCGGTTTTTTCATACCTTCCCCGCATGGTAAATTCAGGCAAAGCCAGAAAATCAGCGTTCAAAATGATCGTCATCACGCTGGTGCTCGTCATGTTCGTGCCGCTGGCCGGGCTGCTGGCCACCTTGATCGGCAGCGCGATGGTGGCCATTTCCATTGTCCTGTTCGTCGTTTGGATTTTGTTCGCCGTCTTCACGCTCTACTTTTTCCGCGACCCCAATGCCCGCGTGCCGGCGGATAAAAACGCGGTCGTCTCCCCGGGTCACGGCAAGGTGGACGCGATCGGGATGACCAGCGAACCGGCCTTCATGGGCGGCGAATGCCAGCGCATTTCCATTTTTCTTTCCGTGGTCAACGTCCATGTCCAGAACGCGCCCGTCGGCGGCCGGGTCAAACATTTCAAATACACGGAGGGCCAGTTCCTCAACGCCTTGAAAACCGAATCGGCCACGCACAACGAAAACGTGCTGATCGGGTTCGAGTCGAACGAACCCGCCGGCACCAAGGTCGGCATCCGCCTGATCGCCGGCCTGATCGCGCGCCGCATCGTGCCGTGGGTGGAATCCGGCACGGAAGTCAACCGCGGCGACCGCATCAGCCTCATCCAGTTCGGCTCGCGGGTGGATGTGTATCTGCCGCGCTCGGCGGAGATCAAAATCAAACTCGGCGACCGCGTCGTCGGCGGCGAGACGATCCTCGCCGTGCTGGCGTGAGGCTTGCGCTATGTCTTCGCCCGCCAACCCAACCCCGCCGGCGGCTTCCGAGCCGAAGCTGAAAATTTATTTTCTGCCGAACCTGCTCACGGCGGGAAATTTGTTCTGCGGCTTCGTGGCGCTGACCAAGATTGTGGAGGCGGACATTCCGGCGGGGGAGTATTCACAGATCCGGTATGCCCTCGGCTTCATTTTGCTGGCGTGCATTTTTGATTTGTTCGACGGCCGGGTGGCGCGGATGGGCGGCTGCGAAAGCCCGTTCGGCCGGGAGTTTGATTCGCTGGCCGACCTGGTTTCGTTCGGCGTGGCCCCGGCGTTTCTGGTGCATCGCGTGGTGTTGCATGATGTGTTTGTGGGGCACCCCGAACGTGGGTGGTTCATCGCCTCGATTTATCTGCTGTGCGGCGCGTTCCGGCTGGCGCGGTTCAACTGTCTGGCGACGATGGCGGGCAGCGGCGGCGGCAAGGAATTCCTCGGCTTCCCGATTCCGTCGGCGGCGGGCTTGGTCGCTTCGCTGACGCTGCTCATCATCAAGCTGGACGAAAATGAACGGACATTGGGAAAAACCAAATATCTGCTGGCGGTCGTGCTGGTGTTTTTGTCGGCGATGATGGTCAGCACGGTGAAATATCCCACGTTCAAATCGCTGGGCCTGCGTTCGACCAGCACGTTCACCAAGATCCTTTTTGCGTCGCTGTTCTTCGGCCTGATCCTCGTGCTGTGGCAGACAATCTTGTATTACGTGCTGCCGGCGTTCTTCACGCTGTATCTCGTTTACGGTTTTGTCCGGCCCTTCATCTCGCGAAAGATGCGCCATGAAATCGAGGAGGAGGAAGATGACAACGCCACGGCGGAATGAGCGTTCCGGCCCGGAAATTAGATTGAGCAAGGCTGCGAAATAGAGTATCCAACAGGCTCGAATCTAAGCACGCATGGACGAACAGCCAACAGTCGGGGTTCTGGATCAGTTCCAGACGGAGTTTGTGGAATTCTGGGGCCGCCTCCCGAACAAGGGGTTTTTCTTGGCGTTGCTGGCCGGCTGGCTGGCGCTGTTTCATTTCTTTGGCAATCCCACTTTGGGCTATGTGGACACGCCGTCACTGTTCCGTTGGATGCTTAACTCCTACACCGCCCGCGATCTGGAAGGGAATCTTCAAGATGACAGCATCGGGATGTGGGTGCCGGCGCTGGTGCTGGGACTGATCTGGTGGAAACAAAAAGAACTGGTGGCGCAACCGCTGAAGCTTTGGGGGCCGGGCCTGGGGCTGGTGGCGCTGGGCGTGGGCCTGCATGTGGTGGGATTTTTTATTCAGCAACCTCGCCTTTCCATCGTGGGTTTGCTCACGGGCATTTATGGTTTGATGGGCATGGCGTGGGGCTGGCAGTGGTTGGTGCGGGTCTTCTTTCCCTTTTTCCTGCTCGTGTTTTTGATTCCCTTTTCCACCCTGATCGAACCCATCACATTCCCGTTGCGGCTGCTGGCGTCGCAAATCGTCGAGGTGATTTGCCAGACGGTGCTGTCCATTGACGTGATCCGTGAGGGCACGATGCTCAAGGATCCGATGAACAAATATCACTACGAAGTGGCGGCGGCGTGCAGCGGCATCCGCAGCCTGGTGGCCGTCGGCCTGATGGCCACGGTGGGGGCGTTCATCAATTTTAAGCAATGGTGGCGGCGCGGAGTGTTGTTTGCGCTCATCATTCCGCTGGCCGTGGCCGGGAATGTGTTGCGGCTGCTGACGATCATTCTCGCGGCGGAATTTGGCGGGCAGGAAGCGGGCAATTATGTGCATGAAGGCGGGCCGGGCGGCCTGATCAGCCTGCTGCCGTACGTGCCGGCGATTTTTGGGTTGATGTATGTCGGGCGCTGGCTGGAGGAACCCAAACCGGCCAAGGAAAAATCCGCATGAACAAGACCAAAGCGATTTTGCTGGTGACGACGCTGGCGCTGATCGCCTCGGCCGGTGCGTTGTTGTATCACCTCAAGACCCATCAGCGGCTCGGCACACCCGGCGTGAAGGCTGCGGCCCAACCCGGCACCACGGTCATGCAGATTGACCTGCCGGAGAACGTCCTGGACTTCACCTCGGAAAAATTGGAGCAGGGCGACGTGGTGACCAACATGCTGCCCAAGGACACCAGCTTCGCCTCCCGCCGCTACCGCACCTCGACCAATGATTTCGGGATCACGGCCAACATTGTCATGATGGGCAAGGACCGCACCAGCATTCATAAACCCGAGTATTGTCTGCCGGGCCAGGGCTGGCGGATTGATTCCAAGACGAATGTGACGCTGGCCATTGGCGGCCGGCAGCCGTACCAGTTTGCGGTGGCCAAATGGATGCTCGCCAATTCCTTCAAGGGCGAGAACGGACAGCCGCAGGAAATCCGCGGCCTTTATGTTTTCTGGTTCGTGGCCGATAACGAACAGACGGCGGATCACTGGACGCGCATCCTCTGGCTGGCCCGCGACCTGTTGCGGCACGGCGTGCTGCAACGCTGGGCCTACGTGAGTTATTTTACAATTTGTCTGCCCGGTCAGGAAGAAGCGACGTTTGCGCGGGTGCAAAAACTCATCACCGCCTCGGTGCCGGAATTTCAACTGCCGCCGCACCCGGCCGGCTCCACTGCCTTGGCCAACAATAAGTAGTTTTACGGCCCGGCCGTCCTTGCGACCCGGCGCGCGCGGTTTGCGTGTCGTCCCGCTTTTGTTTAAGCTCGCAACCCGGTTTTTATTTTTAATTCATGCTTCGTCGAGATCGTCTAGTCCAGATGCAAATCCATCAGATGATGGATGCGGGCATTTTTGCGGTCAGCTTCTGGCTCGCGTATCAATTGCGTTCCAGCGCCTTTGTCCTGGAGCTGTTTGATCTGCATGAAGTCAGCCCGTTCGCGCAGTTTGCCTGGCTGCTGCTGCTGGTGATTCCCGCCGCGCCGTTCGTGCTGGAGTCCCAGGGGTTCTACCAGCGCTCCATTTTTTGTCCGCGCCGCACCACGCTCTGGCAGTTGCTCAAGGCGTGTTCCCTGATGGTGTTGGGGCTGGTAGTCGCAATGTTTTTGCTGCGCACTGAAGCACCAATTGCGCGGGGGGCCATCGTCTGGTTTGCCGCCGTCAGCCTGGCGCTGATGTTTCTCAAGGAGGAACTGTTCCGCAACCTGTTCCTGCGGCAGCTTTCGCGAGCGCAACACAAACGCCGCTATCTGCTCGTGGGCACGGCGGATGAAATCGAACGGATGCGCCGCGAACTGAAAAAGCAGGATGCCAACGGGATTGAAATCCCCGGCGAACTGAACCTGAGCGAAATCTCCGTGGACTACCTCGTCGAGCTGCTGCACGAACATTCCGTCAACGGCGTCATCGTCAGCGCCAAGCACGCCTACTTCGAGCATGTCGAGGCCGCCATCAAAGCCTGCGAACTGGAGGGCGTGGAAGTCTGGCTGGTGGCGGATTTTTTCAGCACGCAGCTTTCCCGCATGAGCTTCGACGAGTTTCTGGGCCGGCCCGTGATGGTGTTCCGCACCGCGCCCGAGGCTTCCTGGCAAAGCGTGGCGAAGTCGGTGCTGGATTTTTTTGGCTCGTTGTTTCTCCTGATCGCGTCCTCGCCGCTTTTCCTCCTCATCCCGCCGCTCATCAAGCTGACCTCCAAAGGCCCGGTGTTCTTCCGGCAGCAGCGCTCCGGGCTGAACGGCCGGCCGTTTACCATGTTCAAGTTCCGTACGATGGGCACCGATGCCGAGCAGCGCAAACACGAGCTGGCCGCCCTCAACGAAATGAGCGGGCCGGTGTTCAAGATCGCCAAAGACCCGCGCATCACACCCATCGGCCGCTTCCTCCGCAAGTTCAGCCTCGACGAGTTCCCCCAGCTCTACAACGTGCTGCGCGGCGACATGAGCCTCGTCGGCCCGCGCCCGCTGCCCGAATACGAAGTGAAACGCTTCGACGATCTGGCCCACCGTCGCCGCCTCAGTGTGAAGCCCGGCCTGACCTGTCTCTGGCAGGTGAGCGGCCGCAACGAGGTCAAGAACTTCGAGGACTGGGTGCGGCTCGATTTGAAATACATTGACACCTGGTCGTTTTGGCTCGACCTGAAAATTCTTTTGCGCACCATCCCCGTCGTCCTGCTCGGAACGGGGGCGAAGTAAACAAAGAACGGAGAATGAAGCATGAAGAATGAAAACAAGACGGGCCGCACTCGGAAACAACTCGAAACTCGAAACTCGAAACTCGAAACTTCCCAGCCCACTTCCGTCGTCACCGGCGCGGCGGGCTTTCTCGGTTCCCACCTGACCGACCTGCTGCTCGCGCGCGGTCACAAGGTCATCGGCATTGATAACTTTGTCACCGGCAGCGTGGACAACATTGCGCACCTCGGCGGCAACCAGAATTTCAAATTCATCGAACAGGACGTCACGGAATTTCTTTTTCTCGAAGGCCCGGTGAACTACGTCTGGCATTTCGCCTCGCCCGCCAGCCCGATTGACTACCTCCAAATCCCGATCAAAACCCTCAAGGTCAGTTCGCTCGGCACGCACAAGGCGCTCGGCCTCGCGAAGAACAAAGGCGCGCGCTTCTTCATCGCCTCGACCTCGGAAGTGTACGGCGACCCGCTCGTGCATCCGCAGCCGGAGGAATACTGGGGCAACGTCAACACCATCGGCCCACGCGGCTGCTACGACGAGGCCAAGCGTTTCGCCGAGGCGATGACGATGGCGTATCATCGCGAGCACAAGGTTGAGACCCGCATCGTGCGCATCTTCAACACCTACGGCCCGCGCATGAGGATCAACGATGGCCGCGTCGTCCCGGCGTTCATCAGCCAGGCGTTGAAGAACAAACCCATCACCATCTTTGGCCAGGGCACGCAGACGCGCAGCTTTTGTTACTACGCGGATTTGATTGAAGGCATCTATCGCCTGATGATGAGCGATTACGATCTGCCGATGAACATCGGCAATCCGACGGAGATGACCATGCTGCAATTTGCCGACGCGATCATTCGCGCGACCGGTTCAAAGAGCAAAGTCGTTCACAAGCCGTTGCCGCAGGACGATCCGAAACAGCGCAAGCCGGACATCACGAAGGCAAAAAGGATTTTGAAGTGGGAACCGAAAGTGGCGCTCGCGGAAGGACTGACCAAGACGATTGAATATTTTCGGACGAAGGTGTAGGGCACTAAACGGTTTCAAATCTTCTTACCCTGGAAATGGTCTGAAGCATCGAGCGGAGGAGGGCGTCTTGGACTGCGGCGGGAAGCGCAGCGCCACGCCGCTTTTGCGCGCCAAATAATTCCGCTGGTGAAATGGTTCGATCCGCTCGAAAGCGGTGTCGCGGCTACCGCCTTGCCACCGCAGTCCAAGACGCTGCGGGTTATTCCGCACCACTCAGGTCATGGTCACGCGGCGGCGGGGAACAGCTTGCGTTCACGGTCTGCGGCAAACGCCAGACACCCCTTGATGTCTTCGCGCGTCAACTCGGAGAAGTCCTTGAGGATTTCATCTTCCGTCATGCCCGAAGCGAGATATTCCAGCACGTCATAGACGGTGATCCGCATCCCGCGAATGCACGGCTTGCCGCTGCGCTTGCCGGGTTCCACCGTGATGAGGTCTTCGTACTTCATGCGCGGACAATTATTTTTTTATCGGCAATGCAATGGTGCATAATAAACCGAGTAAAATAAGCCCAATGAGTAGCGGCAACACTCCGGTCATATCTGACGCAAGTATGGGCGTAATCGTCATGACTTTTCCATATTTTCGACTCTGCCCCGCTCCTCACTTCTTATCAAGTTTGTTTTCCCCTTTAGCACGTCGTCGCGGGCGCTGCTTGGCGGAGATGGATTTGATGATCGTTTGGCCGCCGCCTTTGTTCGGAAGCGGTGTCTTCGCTTTCGCGGCGGCGGTGCGGATCAACTTAAAAACTTCGGGAGACTTGAACGGCGCGGTGGTGGGGAGACGAATGAAACGGTTTTGCTTTCCGTTGCCGAGCAGAAGCTTCGCGGGATCAGGCAGCGACGCGCCGTTGTAAAAAGAAAGGATGACTCCATTCGCCGCCGACGCGATGGAGACGAGGCAATCCGACGCGCGCTCCGTGGTCGCATAGCCGATGACGAAAAAGTTGTAGTTGTCGTAAACGAGTTCGTTGGCGGCCGGCAGGAGCTTGCGCATTTCTGTCCGGCACTGGCGCATCACTTGCGCGACTTTGGGATCGAACTGGTCGAGGAAGGCCGCGACTTGTTGGGCGGGCGAGGTGTTCAATTTTTCCGCTTTCTTGTTTTCGACTTTGGGCCGGGCAAGGTGTTTAGTCCACGGAATTTTCGGCGGCCTCCGCTTGTGCTGTGCATGATTAAAGCCGGGTGAGGGCGTCAGGGTTTTGTCCCGTCGTCCTCGTCCCTCGAAACAAAGGCAATTCGAGAACGACGACGAGGACGAACCAATAGTTAATACCAGAAGGCCGCCCGGCCATCCGGCGTTTTTATACATCAGCTTCATGTCCTTGAATTTTTCCAGACGACGTGGCCATCCAGGTAAAGCAGATTGCCCCCGGCCGGTTCCTTTTTGTTCATGTGCGCGGGCCGGTGAAAGCCGCTGGTCAGATTGGCGGTGGCGATGCCGTTGACAAAATCATACGGGGCGTTGGGATTGGAGGGTGTGGCGTCCACGATGAGCGGCTGATCGGAAATGTTGTTGGTCTGGTTCATTTTCTCCAGCAGCCAGCCGTTGTTGCCGGCGGCAACCATGCCGGCCGGCATGGAGTTGTCCTGACCGCCGTTGCCGTCCAGCCGGCGGATCAAAAATCCGTAGCCGGACACCCGGCGGGTGGCGGTAAAGTTCCAGAAACCGCCGCCCAGGATTGCGCTTTGAAAAATCTCGTTCTCGCTGATGCCGGCGGTGAGGCCCGGACAATAGAACACCGGTGGCCGCGCGCCGGAAGCGACGATCCCATCCGCCATCGGCATCGGCAGATCCCACAACCACGCGCCGTCCACCTTGTACTGCGGCAGCCGCTCCCGGTTGTCGTCGGTGTAGATGCGCACGGCGATGCCGAGCTGCCGCTGGTTGTTCAGGCATTTGATCCGGCGGCTGCGTTCCTTGGCGGTGGCCAGGGCCGGCAACAGCAGCGCGGCCAGGATGGCGATGATGGCAATGACCACCAGCAGTTCAATCAGGGTGAAGGCGCGGGCCGGCTTGGGCGCGGACGGAATTATTCGTTTTTTCTCGATCATCGTGTGGGTTGAAGACTATTCCATTCAAGGCGGCACCGCCGTCTGCTTTTGCGCATTTCTGTTGTTCCTTTGGGCACCGGCTTTTTTGTCTCGCATCTCGTTTTTGATGCCCCATCTTGCTGGCGCGAATTGGACGGGTTCCGTTCGCGCCATGAAAACGATTTACTTCGATTACAACGCCACCACGCCGCTGGATCCGCAGGTGCGGGCGGCGATGCTGCCGTTTCTCGATGGCGTCTGGGGCAATCCCTCGTCGGTGCATCATGTCGGCCGGCTGGCGCGGGCGCGGCTGGATGATTTGCGCGACCGTGCGGCGACGGTGCTGGGTGCCAAACCCAGCGAAGTCATTTTCACCAGTGGCGGCACGGAAAGCGTCAACCTCGCCATCTTTGGAACCGCGCGCCTGCTCAAGCCAAAAGGCCGCCACCTCATCACTTCTGCCGTCGAGCATCACGCCGTCCTGCACGCCTGCGAATACCTGGTAAAGCAGGAAAGTTTTGAATTAACGATTCTCCCGGTGGATGCGGCGGGACGCATTTCCGTAGAGAGTCTGGCCAAGGCACTTCGTCCCGACACAATTTTAGTTTCCCTCCAGGCGGCGAACAACGAGATCGGAACCGTGCAGCCGGTCGCGGAACTGGGCGCGTTGTGCCGGAGTCGCGGCGTGCTGTTTCACACGGACGCCGTCCAGTGGTTCGGCAAGGAACCGTTCGCCAACCTCCACCAGTTCAACGCCGACTTCGTCTCCATCTGCGCGCACAAATTCCACGGACCGAAAGGCGCGGGCGCTTTGTTCATCCGCTCCCCGTTGCAACCCCATCCCATCCTGATCGGCGGCGCCCACGAGAACGAACGCCGCGCGGGCACGGAAAATCTCCCCGCCATCGCCGGTTTTGTGGAAGCGCTGGAACGGTTTGTCCGCGTGCCGGTGTTTGATGCTTCTATCCTTTCACCTTTGTCCAATCGCTTGCTAAAGCTGGTGGATTCCCTGCCCGGCGTTCAGTTCGTCGGTTCACGCGACCAACGACTCAACAACACGGTTTCCTTCCTCGTCGAAGGCGCGGACAGCATCACGTTGCTCGCCGGTTTGGATTTGGAAGGCATTTGTGCGTCGAGCGGCTCGGCGTGTTCGGCGGGATCGCTGGAACCGTCGCACGTCATTTCCGCGCTGGGAGGGGAGGCGCGCCTGGCCAATTCACTCGTCCGTTTTTCTTTGGGCCGCGATTCCAAAATGCCAGAAGTGGCGTTCGTCGAAAACGTCCTTCCGGAGATCGTCCGCCGTGGGCAACTGGCCCAACAACCCCGGCATTCTCTGTGAATGACTTGTGAGCAATGCGAACAACCCCGAGCTTTGTCCTGTGTTGAAACGAAACTGGATAATTGTTGGACACCGTTTTTCTGTCCTAAGTTGTTGCCGTGACCTTGACACCGAATTCTATTTGGCATATTCACAACACATAATAATAAGAGATTTTATACAAAAGAATTCATCTATTAAGCATCCATGAAACTGACCATCACGAAAGACCAGCTCATCAGCGGCCTCCAAGCAGTTCAAAACGTTGTCAGCTCCCGGACCACGCTGCCGATTCTCTCCAACGTCCTCCTGCGCGCGGAAGGGGAGCGCCTTGAGTTCACCGCCACCGATCTGGATGTCACCATCTCCAGCAGCGTCGCCGCCACAGTGACCAAGCCAGGGGCCGCCACGGTGCCCGTGAAAAAACTCTTCGGAATCGTCCGCGAACTTTCCGTCGGCGAGATTGATCTCGAAGTGGACGACAAGAACGTCTGCTCAGTTCGTTCGGGCGCGTCCTTCTACAAAATCCACGGCCTTGCTGCAGATGAATTCCCGCCCCTGCCCAAGTTCAAGGACGATAAAAAAGTCACGCTCCCGCAGGACAAGATCAAAGGGATGATGAAGAAAACCTCCTTCGCCATCTCCACCGACGAATCCCGCTACGTTCTCAACGGCATTTTCCTCAGCCTCAAAGACCACAAGCTCACCATGGTCGCCACCGACGGCCGCCGCCTCGCGCTCGTGGACGAGGAAGTGGACATCGCCGACAACAGCCAGGGCGAATTCATCGTCCCCGCCAAGGCCGTCAACGAACTCAACCGCCTCCTGCTCGACAAAGGCGAGGTCGAAATCCGTTACACTGAGAACCAGGCCTCCTTCACCTTGAAGGACGACAAGGGCGCCTCCGTCCTGATCATCACCAAGCTCATCGAAGGCAACTATCCGAATTACCGCCAGGTCATTCCCAACGAGGTCAAGGAACGCATCAGCCTGTCGCGCGAGGAATTCGTCCACGCCCTGCGCCGCGCCGAGATCATGACCAGCGAGAAATCCAACTCCGTCAAGCTCACCTTCGGCAAAAACAATCTCGCCATCACCGCCAACTCCCCGGAAGTGGGCGAAGCCCGCGAAAGCCTGGCCATCAATTACAAGGGCAAGGAAATGGCCATTGCGTTCAACCCGAAATACATGATTGACCCGTTGAACGCGCTGACCGACGACGAAGTGTTCATCGAACTCATTGACGAACTCAGCCCCGGCGTCCTCAAGATCAACGGGCCGTTCCTCTACGTCGTCATGCCCATGCGGTTGAGCTAGAAGAAGGTCGAAACATTCAACATTCAACATTCAACATCCAAAGGCTGAGCGCGCGCCCCTTGAATGTTGGGCGTTGAATGTTGAATGTTCGGAGTTCCCCCTTCCTTACAGCGGACTGGGCACACTCAGGGCATCCGCGTGGCAATAGCCGATGGTGGTTTCGATCCGTTCATGACCCATCGCCTCCTGCAACGCCTTAAGGTTCACGCCCCGATCCAGCGAGTGCGTGGCATAGGCATGACGCAGCTCGTGGGGCAGAACCAACACGCCGATTTTACGCCGGGCCTCCCGGATGGCGCGCTGCACGTTCGTCTCGTGCATCCGGTAACGAACGAGTTCGCCCGTGCGTGGATTTTTGCAGGGCCAGTGCGCCGGAAACACCCACGCCCATTGCCAGGCAAATTTGTATTCGGGATATTTCACCCCCAGTTGATGCGGTATTTCCAGCGGAATTTTAGCTTCCACATCCCGTTTCCAAACCGCCCGCGCAAAATCCAGTTGAGCGCGCAAATCCTCCGTCACCGAGCAGGGCAGCGCCACCACCCGGTCTTTCCGGCCCTTGCCGCCCATGATGAAAAGCTTGCCCTCCTCAAAGCAAACGTCCTTGACGCGCAGATTCAGCGGCTCGCAGACGCGCAAACCGCAGCCGTACAGCAGCCGCGTCACCAGCGGGGTGGGATAGCCCGCCACGGGTTGCACGGCGGCGATCAAGGCGCGCGTCTCCGCCACCGTCGGCGCATGGCGGAGGCGCTGCGGGCGCGTGGCCCGCAAGGCGTCCACCGCTTTGAGCGGCTGCCCCAGCACATCCTTGTAGAAAAAAAGAATCGCATTGAACGCTTGATTCTGGGTGGCGGCCGCGACATTCTTCCGCACCGCCAGTTCGGTGAGAAAGTGTTCCAGCTTTTGCTCACTGGTGAAAGTTTTGGGCATCTCGCGAAGGGCGGCAATGTAATGACGCAACCAATGCAAATAGGTTTGCTCCGTGGCCAGGGTTTTGTGCTGGCGACGAATGACCGCGCGCGTGCGCTCAAGGGCTTGGGCGGTGTTCATGCCACGGTTTTACCCGGTTCGTTCATTGCGTTCAACGATTATCCGTCGTTGAATCATAGT
>JAYWBR010000245.1:0-14528 GCA_043781315.1 Verrucomicrobiota bacterium
GGATCCACGCGGTCGCGCAGAAATGTTTCCAGCCGTTGCAGGAAGGCGTCGCCCTGGTCGCGATCCTCGGCGCGCTGCTCGGGGAACGGCGCGATGCCGAGGAGATCGGGCCGGCCCATGAATAGTTTGCTGACGAAGCTGGCCTGCTCCGGCGCGGTTTCGCGCGCGGCTTCGGACAGCTCCAGCGCGGCCCGCTGGCCGGCGGACATCTTGGAAGTGTCAATCAGCGAGGCCGGCTCTTCGGGAAGGGGAATTTTTGTTGTGCTCATAATTTTCCTGCTTAATCGGAATGAAAGGTTCCGCCGCGTCCGGCCAGCTCCTGCAACATGGCGCACGGCTCGAACCACGTCGCCCCCGTGTCAACCCAATGCCGCATGGCGACAACGATCTGGGCCGTGCCCACCGCATCCGCGTGGCGCAGCGGCCCGCCGCGAAACGGCGCGAAACCC
Organism: Verrucomicrobiota bacterium; assembly: GCA_043781315.1. Lineage (GTDB taxonomy): Bacteria > Verrucomicrobiota > Verrucomicrobiia > Limisphaerales > CAIQOK01 > CAIQOK01. The sequence continues at coordinate 450 of JAYWBR010000245.1, forward strand.
GTGCCCATCACCATGCCGAAGTCCACGTCGTCCGCGCTGGCGACCACTTTTTCTTCAAGGCAGCGCGCCGCTTCGTTGATCATCAACAGCACCATGCGCACCTGCAATTGTTCGCGAGTCAGCCCCGCTGCCGAGTTGCCGCAGCGGAACGCTTCGGTTTCCGGGTTGAGTTTCGGAGATTGTTTTCCACGCGCATGGACGTAAAAGCCGCGCCCGCTTTTGCGCCCGAGCATTTTTGCCTTCACCATTTTGTCCAGGAGCGACGGCACCGGAAATCTGCCGTGAAACTTTTCCGCCAGCGTCCCGCAGATGTGATGCGCCACGTCCAGTCCGACTTCATCCAGCAGCCGCAGCGGCCCCATCGGCATTCCAAAATCCAACATGGCCTCGTCCAGATCACGCGCGCACGCGCCGGACTCGAACAGCAGGCCGGCTTCAATCAGGTAGGGAATGAGAATCCGGTTCACGAGAAAACCGGGGCTGTCATTCACGAGCAGCGGCAGCTTGCCGATCTGCTGGACGAACTGGATTGCGCGCTGCACGGCGGCGGGGCTGGTCTGCGGCGCGCGGACGACTTCCACCAACTGCATCCGATGTACCGGGTTGAAAAAGTGAATGCCGACGACACGTTCCGGGTGGACCGTGGCGGCGGCAATTTCGGCCACCGACAACGCCGAGGTGTTGGTGGCGAGAATCGTCTGATCGCCCGCGAGCGCGTCGAGCCGGCGGAAGATTTCCTTTTTGTGCATCATCTCCTCGACGGCGGCTTCGATGACGAAGTCCACGTTGCGCAGCGGGACTTCGGCGGCGGCGGGATGAATGCGATCCAGTCCGGCGCGGGCTTCCACGGCGGTGAAGGTGTGCCGCTTTGTTCCCTCGGCATACAGCTTCGAGATGTTCGACAGCCCGCGCGCGATTTGTTCCGGGCTGACGTCGCGCAAAATCACGGACAGCTTCTTGGCGCTCAACCACTGGGCGATGCCCGCGCCCATCACGCCGGCACCGATGACGGCGCAACTTCCCGCAGCCGGCGCAACGCCGGACGCGCTGAGAGCCGGTCTGGAAAATGGCGGCGGGCCTCCCGGCCTGCCGTAGAGGGCGGCATCTTGCCGCCCGGAAAGATCGTCCGCAGTTTGAAACCGCTCCATTTTCCCGGAGACCTTCTCAGTAACACGGTTTTTTCCGCCGGGCTGGAAGCCCGGCTCTACGTCAGCCAGGATGGCTGACGCTACATTTTCCAGCCCGCCACGGAGCTTTAATTTCTTCGCCCGTTCTTGAAGGAGAAAAAGTCGCAGCAGATTGCGCGTGGTTTCGGTCCGGCCCAGTTCCTCGACACCCTCGACTTCCAGTTGCAGCGAGTCGCTGATGGAACGGCTGATTCCCTTCGTCGCCACTTCCAGCGCCTTGGTCACCGCCGGGTAATGGCCGCGCGTTTTCTTTTGCAACTGCGATTTCAGCCGCGCCGCAATTACTGTCGCGACCAGGGCGTTGTTGATGAAGGGCCGCCGGGCGCGGCGCGGTTTGCCTTCGCGAATTTTTTTCAAGGCCGCCGGCAGGAGATATTCGCACGGCACCAGCGCGTCCACCATTCCGCATTTCAAGGCGGGCCGGCCCGCGAGCGTTTTTCCGGCGAGAATAATTTTCAGCGCCTTGGGCAGACCGATCAGGCGCGGCAGGCGGGTCGAGCCGCCCCACGCGGGCAGAAGTCCGAGTTGGGTTTCCGGCAAACCAATTCGCGTCACTCCGTCGGTCGAGGCCACGCGCCAGTCGCAGGCAAGCGCGATTTCGCAACCGCCGCCGAGGGCTGCGCCATGAATCGCCGCCACGGTTGGACATGGAAGATCAGCGATGCGATTGAAGACCCGCTGTCCAAGTTCGATCAATTCGCGCAAGGCCTCGGGCCGCGTCTCGGCAAAAATGGAAAGCAGATCGGCTCCCGCGATGAAAATCGCCTTCTTGGCGCTGACAAGGACAAGACCTTTCAACCCGGCGTCAGCACTGAGAAAATCCAGATGCCGGTCCAGTTCGGCAAGCGTGGCACGGTCGAAAATATTCGCCGACGACTCCGGGCGGTCAAATGTCAGAATGCACACTTGCTCGGCGGTCAGCTCACGATGAATAGAGGGGGCGTCCGACGCGGTTTGTTTCGGGGAGGTGCGCGGACGCCCCCAATCGGGCGGATTAACTTCGGACACAGGTTGTGCAAAGTGTGTCATAAGGCCTCCACCCAAATGGCCGCGCCCTGTCCGCCGCCGACGCAGACGGAGATGAGCGCGCGTTTGTTTTTTCTTCGCCGCAATTCTTTCAAGCTGGTCAAAATCAATCGCGCGCCGGTCGCGCCGACGGGATGGCCGAGTGCAATCGCGCCGCCGTTCACGTTGAGTTTTGCGCGCGGCATTTCCCCGAGCGGCTGGCGGCGATGCAGATGTTGATGGGCGAAAATTCCCGACGCGGCGCATTTCTGCACGGCCAGCAACTGCGCGGCAAAAGCTTCGTTGATCTCGATCAAGTCGGCGTCGGCGAGAGTCAGGCCGGTTTGCGCCTCGGCCTTGGCGATGGCGAAGATCGGCCCCAGCCCCATGTGCGCCGGATCGCAGCCTGCGGTCGCATAGCCCGTGAGCATACCGAGCGGCTTCAAATTTAACGCCAACGCTTTTGATTCGCTCATCACGAGCAGCGCGACCGCGCCGTCGGTGAGCTGGGAAGCGTTGCCCGCCGTGACGGTGCCGATGCGCCGGTCAAAGACGGGTTTGAGTTTTGCGAGCGCTTCGGGCGACTGGCTCGCGCGCGGGCCGTTGTCCTGGACGATGGCGGCGGCGGGGCGGTGGCCGTTCACGTACACCGGACAAATTTCCTCCGCGAGTCTGCCTTGTGCGGCCACGGCGCGCTGGTGCGATTCCAACGCGAAGGCATCCTGCATGTCGCGCGACAGGCCGTACTCTCGCGCCAGAATTTCCGCCGTCTCGCCCATGTTCAATCCGCACACGGGATCGGTGAGGCCGAGCAGCAGACCGATGCGCGGCTGAAAATCCGCCGGGCGAAATGCGGCGAGCATCCGCACTCGTTGTCCGAAAGTTTTTGCCCGCGACAGCCGGGAGAATTTTTCCGCCGTCGTGGGCTTGAACAGCAGCGGCACGCCGCTCATGCTTTCGGCCCCGCCCACGATGAAGATGTCGCCCTGTCCGGCGCACATTTTTTGATGGGCCAAAGTCAGGGCTTCGCAGCCGGACGCGCAGTTGCGATGCACCGTGACGGCGGGAACCGATTCGGGAATGCCGGCGCGCAGCGCGATGACACGGGCGACGTTCGCCGCCTCCGCCGGTTGCGCGACGCAGCCGAAGATGACTTCATCCACGAGTCCAGGATCGAGTCCGGTGCGCGTCAGCAGCGCGTTAACGGCCACGCGGCCCAGTTCATCCGGCGCGCAGTGGGCGAGGTCAGTGCCCGCCTTGGTGAACGGCGTGCGGACGCCGTCCACGATGACCATTCGTTGCGTGCTCATATTGCGTGGGCCTTTCCATTTTGGGGTGGCGCGGCACCGTTGGTTTTGGGGCGATGATCCGCGACCTTTTGCTCCTTGAGCTGCGTGCCGATGCCCAGCAGCACGGCCATTTCTTCGCGGTCGTGGAAAACAATCCGGTTGGGCTGGACTTCGGTTTTGCTGACGAAGCTGCGGTTCAGCTCCTGCGTGAATTTCAAATTGTCCAGCGAATCGGTTTTGTGGACATGCAAGACCAGCTCATCCAATTCGAGCGGGTCGTTGTTGCGTTTGCAAAGTTCGAGCTGCCAGAGATCGAGATGCGTGGAGTCGTCGAGGACGTGTTCGAGGACGTTGAAATCCACGAGCGTGCCTTTGAGTTTGTCCAGGCGCATGGTCTTCACTTCGGAGCTGCGGGAAATTTCTCCGACCAGTCGCGGCACCGAGCGGTGGCAATGTGGACACGGCTCATAGACTAGGCCGCCGTCAATCTGGTCGCCGGTGCGGTAGCGCAACACGACGGTGCCGCGCGCGTCGAGCGGAGTATAGACCAGTTCGCCGGGATGACCTTCGGGCACCGGCTCGCCGGTCTTGGGATCAATGACCTCCATGATGCCGTGGTCGGGATAGAGATGATAACCGCTCGACTCGCCAGGCGCGCTGGGACATTCGGTCCAGGCCATTTTCGCCTCGGTGAAACCGTAGGTGGCCACGACGTTGACCGCGCTGGTGCCGAGTTCGCGGGCGAGCTGCGCCAGCTTGAGCTTCAAGCCGGGCGCGGCTTTTTCGCCGCCGAGAACGATGCATTGCAAGTTCGGACAACGCAGCCCTTCGTCCACGGCCTGACGCAGGACGTGATAAAGAAACGTCGGCATGCCCATGAGCACATGCGGCTGCAACTGCCGCATCAAGCGAAGCTGGCCGTCGGTGCCAAAAACTTTTCCGCCACCGCTGCTGACGACGAGGTTGCCAAATTCCATGCCGCCGTAATGCCCCAGCCAGAAGGCCAGGTGCGGCGCGTAGGGAAACGTGTTGAGCAGGCGAAAGTCGGGCCGCGCTTCGCAGATTTCATAAATTCGGCTGCCGCCGCGCGCGAGGTTTGCCAGATCGTGCTGCGTGTAAAGAAAGACCACCGACTCCGTGGAGCGTCCGGTGGTGCAGGTCATGAAAATGGGCCGGAACTCGCGCTCGAATTCACGTTTTACTTTTTCGCGTCCAACCATTGCCGCGCGTAAAATCGTGGAAGGCCGATGGGCGAGTTGCGCGGCGTCCGGCTGCAAAATAAATTCGCGGCCCTGCTGCGGATGCTCCGGCGAATTGAGCAGATCGGTCTTGGACGTGAACGGCAACCGACGCAAATCCTCCAGCGTGCGGACGGCTCCGACATCCACGCGCTGCTGTTGAAACAGCTCGCGGTAATGCGGCGAGAACGGCGCGACGACGTGCTGAAGATAATGCCGCAGTTTATCCGCCTGGAGGCTGCGGATTTGCTTTTCAGATAAGCGCGGCCATTTCGTGGTGAGTTGCTTCGTGTTCATGCTGCGTAGCCTTTGGTTTTACCAACGCTTTTAATTCGTCGAGATGTTCCAATGCGACCTTGCGCCCGAGGGCGATGTATTTGACGGGATGATTGAAATCGTGCCAGTGCGCATCAATAGCCAGCGGGCGCAGCACTACGTCGGCATGGCCGCACGCCAGCTCGGCCATGCGAATCTGACCGCCATGCACGGCGCGCATCATGATGTCGAGGATGTTGCCGCGCGCAAAATAGTTGATTTGTTGATTGATGTTCCGCAGCAGGTTGAACCGCTTTTTTGAAAGCTCGGCCTGCTCCCGTTCCACTTCGCGGCAGCAACGCAGAAAGGCGGAGGGCGGAATGGCGTTGACCGCGATGATGCGATCCACCCGCATTTCCTTGAGGACATCCACCGGCAATGGATCGGACACGCCGCCATCAATGTACGTTTCGCTGCCGATGGTGACCGGAACCACGACGCCCGGAATGGCGCAACTGGCCTGCACCGCCTCCGCCACGGAGCCGCTGGCAAACACTTCGCGATCCAGCGTGTCCAGGTTGGTGGCGACCGCGCGCATTGGCCGGACAAGATCGGAGAACTGCGCCTTGCCAATCGTCTGCTGCAACCGCCGCCGCACCGCGTCGCCGTGGAGGAATCCCTGCCGCGGGAGAAACGTGGGATCAAGCAGGCGCCAGAAGCCCCAGGGCTTTTCGTTTTCGCGCGCGAGTTTTTCCATCTTGCCGCCGTCGCAACCGACCGCCCACGCGGCCGCGATGTAAGCGCCCATGCTGCAGCCGGCGATCACGTCCACTTCAATGCCGTTCTCCTCCAGAATTTGAATCACGCCGATGTGCGCCAGGCCTTTGGCTCCGCCGGCAGACAGTGCCAGCCCCAGGCGGCAATGGCCGATTTCACGGGCCAGCCGCCGGATGTCCTGACGGAACCAGACGGTCGGCTGCGCGCCATTCGTCCGGTCAAACCCCGACGCGGGACAATCGTGAATGAAGGCGTGGGAAGGGTGGCGGCAAAACGTCAACGGCACATTCACCCGCTCCTCTGGTGCCAGGCAGAGAACCGCATGAATATCCAGGACGTCGCCCTGCAGGCGCGCACGCAGATCGGACGCGAAGAATTCAAAACGGCGGAAGTCGTCCGCCCCGGGAGGCAGAAACAAATAAATCGAATCCGCCAGGCCGGCAAATTCGAGCAGCGTCCGGTGGGGCGTCGCCAGGAAATCGCCCTGCACAAGGACACAATCGAACTGGCTGCCGAGGTAACGCAGGAGGGGAGTCACCGGCTCGCCGCCGTCCGCCCCGGCGGTGATCTTCAGATTGATCTGGGAAATCGTGCCGTTGTTTTGTGGAAGTGAAACCCGCGCACTCGCGCCGGCTCCGAGAATGGATTCAAAACTCAACGCGCCCGCAAGGTCTCCCGCGCCGGCGGCCGGAACGAGTTTGACCAGCAGCACGGATTCGCCGGTTTCATCTCGCAGGCTTTGCGCGAGGTTTTCGCTGAGAAAATTTTGGGGCAGGCTTGGGGCGAGCGCAATGGCGACCACGATCCGGGGCCGGCCGACCGCGCCGCCAGCTTGACCGCCGCCGCGCGCACCGCAATCCACCTCGAAAACACGGGCCACCGCCTGTGCTCCGCTGATGTTGCGGAGCGTGTTCGGCCAGGAACGATGAGCTGAATTCGTTTGCACAACCAATTCCTCACGACCAACCATGGAACCCGCCAAACTCCCGACCCGTTAGGCTGAACCCTCTTTCTCGGTCGGGTTTCCACCGCCAGTCTTATTAATCATTCTCACTCTCTGTTAATTCAGCCTAATACCTGATGCAACTTAGGCCCGAAGCGGCGGCTGTCAATTTGGAGAATGTGCGGAGGCCGTGTCGGGTCTTGCCGCAATTCTCATCACTGCACCCCGGCGCGATTTTTATTACTCCCTGCCGGATCCTGAGTGATTTGCGCAAGCCTCAACGGGTGTAATTAAAGTCGGGTGAGGCTGTGCTTGAAGGAATGATCGTCCTCGTTCTCGTTCTCGTCGTCGTCCTCGAAATCAATCAACAACACCGACGACGAGGACGATTCGTTACCCTCAACCGGTTGTCATCACCCGCGGCCTCAACCAAATCACAAACATAAACTTGACCTGCGCCAGTGTGGCGGATTAACTGTGACGCGTTAGGTACAATTCATGTTTGCGCAGATTAAAAGCCTGTTTTCCAATGATATTGGGATAGACCTCGGGACCGCCAATTCCCTCGTGTACGTTCGTGACCGGGGCATTGTGCTGCGCGAGCCGTCCGTGGTGGCCATTCAAGCCGGCACCACCAACGTCCTCGCCGTCGGCGATGAAGCCAAGCGGATGATTGGCCGTACGCCGGGAAACATTGTGGCCATCCGCCCAATGAAAGACGGTGTCATCGCTGATTTTGAAATCACCGAAGCGATGCTCCGCCACTTCATCCAGAAGGTTCATCACCGGAAACTCATAGCGCCGCGCGTCGTCGTCGCGGTGCCTTCGGGCATCACCGAAGTGGAAAAACGGGCCGTGAAGGATTCCGCAACTCATGCTGGCGCTCGGGAAGTTTATTTGATCGAGCAGCCCATGGCCTCGGCCATCGGCGTCGGTCTGCCAGTGCATGAGCCGGCGGGCAACATGATCGTGGACATCGGCGGCGGGACTTGCGAAATCGCAATCATCTCCCTCGCCGGGATCGTCTTCAGCCGCAGCCTGCGGGTGGGCGGGGACGAATTTGACGAAACGATCATTGCACACATGAAGCGCGCCTATAACCTGATGATCGGTGAACGCACAGCGGAAGAAATCAAGATTCGACTTGGCTCTGCCTTTCCGCTGGAGCAGGAATTAACCATGGAAGTAAAAGGCCGCGATTTGAGCGCGGGGTTGCCGAAAACCCTGACCATTCGCTCGGAAGAAGTTCGCGAAGCCTTGCAAGAGCCGCTCTCTCAAATTCTGGAATCCATTCGCATTACCCTCGAACGCTGCCCGCCCGAACTCTCCGCCGACCTGGTGGACCGCGGCATCGTCATGGCTGGTGGTGGGGCGCTCTTGCGCAACATTGACCGCCTCGTCGCCGAAGAAACCGGCCTGCCGGTTCACATCGCCGACGATCCCCTGAGCGCCGTCGCCGAAGGCACGGGCCGGGTCTTGCAAGAACTCCAATTTCTCAAGCGCGTCACTTCCAGCACGAAATAATTCCCGCCGACATCTGACCGTTCCTAGTTTTTAGTTTCTGGTTTCGAGTTGCCGCCTACGCGCGTTCAACTCGGAACTAAAAACCCGAAACTCGAAACCTGTTTGCAAAACAGATGTTAAAACGTCCGCAATACATAGCCTTGGGCCTGGTCGCCGCCCTGATGCTGGCAATTTTATTTTTGCCCGCCCACTCGACCGCCCGGCTCAAGCTCGCCATCGGAAGTTTGTTTCTGCCGCTGTTCGGGCTGACCGGCACCACGCATCACCTCACCGGCAAGGCCGAGGATGCCCTGACACCGCGACGTGAGTTGGAAAAACAAAATGAAACCTTGCGGGCGGAAAACCAGCGGCTCCGCGTGCAATCACTCCAGGCCGACGAACTCTTCCGCGAAAACACCCGCCTGCACGAGCAGCTCAACTGGCGTCAGCTTCAACGCACCTGGAATCTCAAACCCGCCAATGTCATCGCCCGCGACCCGGCGTCGTGGTGGCGTACGGTGCAGATTGATCTCGGCTCCCGCGACGGCATCAGGACGAACCTCCCCGTCCTGAACTCCAGCGGTCTCGTGGGCCGCATCGCCACGGTGGGCTACGACCGCTCGCAAGTCGTGTTGCTCGGCGACCCGGACTGCAAGGTTTCCGGGCTGGTCAGCGATACGCGGGACATGGGCATCGTCGGCGCGGGCGGGCCATTCGACACCTCGCTCACCACGATGAGTCATCTGCCCAAGGACGCAAATCTCAAAGCCGGCCAAAGCGTCGTTACCAGCGGACTCGGCGGGATTTTTCCGAAAGGAATCACCATCGGCAAAATCGTGGACTCGCGCCCGGTGGAATACGGCCTTTACACGGAGGCCCGGCTCAAGCTCGCCGCCAACCTCAGCGCGCTGGAAGAAGTGTGGGTGGTGATGCCATGAACAAACTGAAACATCGAACATTGAACATCGAACGCCCAACATCAAATTGGGGGCGCGTCCGATTGTGCAACATTCAGCGTTCGGCGTTCGGCGTTCGATGTTCAATGTTTCCTTATTCCCCCGAATGAACCCGCTCGGCTCCATTTTAATTTTACTGGCCGCCTTCCTGACGGTGTTCTGCGAAACCGCGTTTCCCTTCTTGCGCCATCTGCTCGGCACGCAGATCAACCTGCTGCCCGCCCTGATCGTCTGCGCGAGCCTGCGCGCTGGGTTGGTCACGATGACCCTCGTTGCCGCGCTGGGCGGACTCTGCTTCGACACCCTCTCGGCCAATCCACTCGGGATCAGCGTGCTGCCCCTGTTCGTCGCGGGGTTCCTCGTCTGCTGGAAAAGCGACCTCATTTTGCGCGATCAAGTTTACGCCCAGTTCGTGCTGGGTTTCCTCGCGAGCGCCCTGGTGCCGCTGATGACGCTACTGCTGTTGCTGACGGCGGGCCGCGTGCCGTTGATCGGCTGGGGTTCGTTTTGGCAATGGCTCGTGCTGACGGTCGGCGGCGCGGGTGCCACGCCAGCGCTGTTCAAAGTCCTGGACGTGTTGGAACACAGCTTGAGTTACCGGCGCGCCCGCGAAGGCGGCTTCCGCCAGGACCGCGAAATCCGGCGGGGGAGAAATTGATGAATTCAAAATTCAAAATTTCCAGATTTGGCCCCCGGCGCTTGGAACGCGGAACGTGGAACTTTGCCTGTTCGCCATGCTAGTTTTTGACCAATTAAAACGCAACGACCCGCAACTCCGGCTGCTCACCGGAGCCGTCCTCGCGGGGCTGCTCGTGTTGCTCGCCGGGCTGTGGTGGGTGCAGATCGTCTCGGCGCGCGACTACCAGGCCAACCTGGCCACGCAATCCTTCCGCACCGTTCGCATCCCGGCCGTGCGCGGAAAAATCCTGGATCGCCACGGCCTCACGCTCGCGGAAAATCGCCCCGTCTATAACGTGAGCCTCTACCTCGAAGACTTGCGCGACCAGTTTCAAAAAACCTACGCCGAGGCGCGGCCAAAAAAAATCATCACCAACGGAACCGCGTTCTGGAAACGCTGGCTCGGCGCGAGCAACGTCCAGACGCAGTTGGTTCGCCTCAGCCGCGAGCAGATCAACGCGCTGACCTGGCAGGCCCGCGAGCAAGTGGTAAGAAACACCCTCGAGCAAGTAAGCCGGCAACTGCGCCAACCCCTGACGTTCAACGCCGCCGACTTCCGCCAGCATTACGAAAAAAGCCTCGCCCTCCCCTACCCCATCGCCAAAAACATTGACGCCACCGACATGGCGCGCTTCGAGGAACAGTGCGGGAACTTGCAGGGCGTGGATTTGGAAATTCAATCCGCGCGTTCCTATCCGAACGCCACGACCGCCGCGCATCTGCTTGGCCATCTGCAAAAGGACGACAGTTCCATTCAAGGTGAATCTTCCTTCTTCAACTACCGGCTCACGGACTATCGTGGCGTGCTCGGAATCGAAGGTGGCTACGACCAGCAACTGCACGGGCAGGCCGGTGAAAAATCCGTGCTCGTGAACAACCTCGGCTTTCATCAGGGCGAAAACATTTTGTCGCCCGTCGAGCCGGGCCGCAACGTGGTGCTGACGATTGATCTCGCCGTGCAACAGGCCACGGAGAAAGCGTTGCAGGAACAGGCCGCGCAATTTTCCAGCAAAGAAATTCGCGGGGCGGCCGTGGTGATGGATGTGAACAGCGGCGATATTCTGGCGCTGGCTTCCGCGCCAGCCTACGATCCGAATGCGTTCATCCCCAACATTTCCGCCGCTGAAAACGTGTGGCTGACCGACGCCCGGCTGCGCCCACAAATCAATCGCGCCACGCAGATGCAGTATCAGGCGGGATCAACGTTCAAAACCATCGTCGCGCTCGCCGCACTCGAAAACGGCTTGAATCCCGAGGAGATTTATCGCGTGGCTTCCGATCCCGGCCGGCCCGGAAAAGGCATCATTCACGTTGGCGAGCAGTCTTTCCACGACACCGTGGCTCCCGGAGATTACAACCTGCGCCTGGCCATCGTGCGGTCGAGCAATGCCTATTTCATCAATGCCGGTCTGCGCCACGGCGTTTTTGACCGCGTCGTGGAACTGGGACGCCGGCTGCACTTCGGCGAAAAAATCGGCCTGCATTTGTCGCAGGAAGCCGCCGGCCACTTTCCAAACGCCGAACGGGTTCGCGGGTGGACCGCCGGCAATTCCGCCAACATCTGCATCGGCCAGGGTGAGATGGACGTGACTCCCCTGCAACTGGCCGTGATGACCAGCGCGCTCGCGAACGGCGGAAAAGTTTTGCTGCCACGACTGGTCGCGCGCATTGAATCGCAAGACCCGACGGGCATCGAAGCCGCCGCCGTTTTTCCAGACAGCCAGGTGCGCGACGTTTTGGGTGTGAGCCAGAGAAGCTTGCGAATCGTCCGCGAAGACATGCTCGCCGAGACTGAGGATGTCGCAGAAGGCGGGACGGGTAGAACGGCGCGCGTCGCCGGCATCCGCATCTGCGGCAAGACGGGCACGGCCGAGCGCACGGAAAATGGCGCAAAGCGCAACACCACCTGGTTCATTTCCTTCGCACCTTACGAACATCCGAAATACGCGGTGGTCGTGGCCGTCGAAGACGGCGGGTCGGGTGGCAGCACCTGCGCACCGATCGCAAAAAAAATTTACGAGGCGCTGCTCGAAAGCGAACGCGCCAGCACGCCGCCCGTCGTCGCGGCGGTGAAATGAAATCCGAAATGAAAACATTCAACATTCAACATTTAACGTCGAACGCCCAGCAGGAAACCGGCACGCGCTGCCCTTCCTTCGGCGTTCAATGTTCAATGTTGAATGTTCAATGTTTCCCCAATTCCTAAAATGTTCGAAGCCACCCTCAACGAACGCCAGCACCGGATAGACCGGTTGCAGCTCTTTGGCCTGATCGGCCTGATGCTGCTCGGTGCCGCGTTCGTGTTCAGCGCCACGCACGGCGGCGAGGGCGTGAACCCCGGGCAGTTCTACGATCAGATGTGGTTCCGCCAAATCGTCTGGTACGCGGTGGGGATCGGCGCGGCGGTGACGTTGTGCCTCGTGGATTACCAGACGCTGGGCCGCTGGGCGTTCGTGGTTTATTGGCTGATGATTGTCATGTTGATCGCCGTGTTGATTCCCGGCATCGGCACTTGGCGGCTGGGCGCGCGGCGCTGGTTTGACCTCAACGTCTTCATGCTCCAGCCCAGCGAATTCACCAAGCTTGCCTTCATCATGGCGCAGGCGAGTTTTCTCAGCCGCCCAATTGAGGAATTGAAACAGCCGCTCAATTTCTGGAAGGCCATCGGGCTGCTGCTGCTGCCTTTCGTTCTCATCATGAAGGAGCCGGACCTCGGCTCCGCGCTCGTGCTGCTCCCCGCCGGTTTCGCGATGATGCTGGTCGCCGGCACGCCACGGAAATATCTCTACCGGCTGATCGGCTGCGTCGGGGTTTTTGGCGCGCTGTTCTTGGTGGATGTGCTGTTCGCGCCGAAAAACTGGCAGATCAAACTGGAGCCGTATCAACGCCAGCGGCTGCTGGTTTATTTCGGCCGCGATTTCGCGGCGGACAATGCAACCGAGCAGGAGAAGAAGGACGCGCGGCGGTTGCAGTTTGAAAAATCCTACCAGTCGCGTCAGGCGTTGATCTCCGTCGGCTCCGGCGGCTTGACCGGCAAAGGCTGGCACAAGGGCGACCAGACCGCGCTCGGATTTCTGCCGCCCGGCGCGGCGCACAATGATTTTATTTTCTCCGTGATCGCCGAGGAGGAAGGTTTCGTCGGCAGCCTCGTGGTGCTGACGCTGTATGCGGTGGTCTTGTTCACTGGAATAAGGACCGCCGGCCAGGCGCGCGATCGCCTGGGCAAAATAATGGCTGCGGGCGTTGTGACGCTCCTGTTCAGCCATGTGTTCATCAATATCGGCATGAACATCCGTATTGTGCCTGTGACGGGCATCCCACTGCCGCTGCTGTCTTACGGCGGATCCTCAGTGCTGGTCTCGTTAATCGCCATGGGCTTATTGCAGAATGTGCATATCTACCGAAAGGGTTATTAAATTATGAGTGACAACAAGAGTTTTTCCCGGCGCCGTGGCCGTGGGGGAATGCGGTTCCGTCCGAGCGGCGGACTGGGACAGCAACAACAACCGCCGAAGAACGACCGCGCCGCCAGTGAAGCCCGCGCCGCCGCCACCACCGGCGAACAACAGGGCGGCAGCGACAAGGTCTATGAACGCCGGCACGCCAACGAAATCGAGCGCGCGGAAAACATCGCCGCCGGCCTGCCCCCGGAAGGCTTGCCGCCGGAACCCACTGCGGAAGAGGTCAAGGGTGGCTACCGCGAACCCAATATGGAAACACCCGCCGAGGTCGTGGAGGAAACCTTCGCGCCGGTCGAGGTGAAGGAACAGCCCAAAGGTTTGGTCGAGACCATCCGTCACCACGCCGCCAACCTCGTCAAGAAAGTCCAGCGGCTCATCAAGCCCGTCAAAAAATCCCACAAGGAAGTCATCATCAATGCGGAGACGTTGGAGACGCGCGTCGCAGTTTCCGAAGACGGCAAGTTGGAGGAATTCAACATCGAGCGCACCACCGAGGAACGCCTCGTCGGCAGCATCTTCAAGGGCAAGGTTCGCAACCTCGAAGACGGCTTGAAGGCCGCCTTCGTGGACATCGGCTTTGAGAAGAACGCTTTCCTGCATTACTGGGACATCGTGCCGAACCAGTTCGACAGCAGCGTCGAGATCGTCGAGCGGGAAAACAACAACCGCCGCCGCGACAAACCGAAAATCACGCAGAAAGACATCCCGCGCGTCTATCCGCCCGGCAGCGACATCATCATCCAGGTCACCAAAGGCCCCATCGGCACCAAGGGTCCGCGCGTCACGA
>JAYWBR010000246.1:0-4962 GCA_043781315.1 Verrucomicrobiota bacterium
GCCCGTGGCATCCTTGATCGGTGAGGCCGTGACCGAGATGTTAATCAACCGTCCGTCCTTGGTTTTTCGCAGCGTCTCAAAATGCTCGACACATTCTCCCCGCCTGATCTTCGCCAGAATGTGATTCTCTTCACCGTGCCGGTCGTCGGGAATCAACCGCATGATGGAAGTCCCCATCGGATTCGGGCAGGGCGGTGTCCAGGTACCGGGTATTCAGGCGGGCTTCGGCCTGACGACGCAGCAACGCGGCAGCTTCCGGGAGGTGCGCCGGGTTCGTTTTCTTTATGGCCGGGCGTTTCATTTTTTCCCTGGGTTGAATGATTTGGCAGCGCCTTTCGCCCTCTGTCTGCGTGCGCTGACTGGCCTTTGCTTTTGGGCCATTGGGTTTTTTATTTTAGTGGCTTCATCCGCGACGTCCTTTTCCAGACTGGCGTTCTGGCCGCGCAACTTCGTCTCCAGCCTCTTGGACACGGTGATGTTCGCAAAGGTGATCACCACGCCGTCAATCCGGTCGTCCATCGTGCGGTAGGGCATGATGCGCACGGTGAACCAGCGGCCGTCGCGCGCGCTGATCGGTTTTTCCACGGCGGCCAGTTTCTGGAGCACCGCGCGCGCGTCGTCGGCCAGTTCCCGGTAGCACAAATGCGAGGCCAGGTCGGTGATGGGCCGGCCCACGTCGGTCGGGATGAGCTTGATGATATTTGTCGCTCGCGGGGTGAACCGCCGCACGTTCAAATCCTTGTCCAAAAAGAGGGTCGCAATGTCCGTGCTGTCGAGCAGGTTCTTCATGTCGTTGCTGGCGTGCGACAGCTCGTCCACCTTGACCTGCAGCTCCGTGTTGACCGTCTGCATCTCCTCGTTCAGCGATTGCATCTCCTCCTTGGAGGTCATCAGCTCCTCGTTGGTGGACTGCATTTCTTCATTCGTGGATTGCAGCTCTTCGTTGGCGGAACGGAGTTCCTCCTGCGAGGTCTGCATCTCTTCGTGGGTGGCCCGCGACTCGCCGCGAACCTGCAAAAGTTCCTGCTCCAATTCCGCCACGCGCGGGCTGCGGGCGGACGGCTTCGGCGGCCGGCCCGCCGCGGGAGCCGGCACCGGCGCAGCCACGTCGGTGAAAACAATCATCATCAAACCCTGCAACGGCCCGGATTCATCGAGGCGCCGGACGCTCATATCCACGCACTGCGTGCCGCCGTTCGTCCCGACCTTGAGTCCGTGCAGGGTTACGCCTTCTTTTTTTCGCAGCGCTTCCTTGAAGGCGTTCGCCAGTTCATAACGCAACCCTTCGCGGGCCATGGCAAAAATATTCCAGTTGGCCTTGCCAGCGGCGGGCTCGAGGTATTTGCCGGTCCGGCCGCTGACGTAAAAAATATCGCCCGTGTCATTGGTGAGCACTGCGGGCGGGGCATAACTTTGCAACACCAACTGATCCGCCAAAGTCTGGAGACTGGCGGGCGGATTGATCGCCGGCCGCGCCGCGGAAACAGCCGGCCGGCCGGCGGTAAAGGACGATGGAAAAACGATCTGCTCCGGTCGCAAGATGGATTCGGTCCGCCGGAAGAGCCGCGATTTGGCGTTCAACGGGGCAAAAAGATGGGTGAAATCCCCAACCGTCTCCGCGCTGCCTTGAAACAAAATGCCGCCGGGCGAGAGGCTGTAGTGAAACAGCGGAATCAGTTTCTTCTGCACCTCGGTGGTCAGATAGATCAGCAGGTTGCGGCAGCTCAGGATGTCCAGCTTGGTGAAGGGCGGGTCCATGATGAGATTCTGCGGCGCAAAGATGACCATCTCGCGGATTTCTTTGCGCACCCGGTAGCCGGGCTCTTCCTTGGTGAAGAACCGCTTCAGCCGGGCTTCTGAAATATCGGCGGCGATGTTGGCTGAAAAGATGCCCGACCGCGCTTTTTCAATCGCGTCCCGATCCAGGTCTGTGGCGAAGATTTGAATGGAAAATTTTCCCCGGGGCTTGACCTCTTCGAGCGCCTCTTTGAACACGATGGCGAGGGAATAAGCTTCTTCACCGGTGGAGCAACCGGGCACCCACGCGCGCAGGGTCTTGCCGGGCGAGCGGCTGGCGAGCAGCGCGGGAATGGCCTCTTTGGACAACTGTTCCCAGGCGGCGGGATCGCGGAAAAAGTTAGTCACCCCGATCAGCAGCTCTTTGAACAGCAGGTCCAGCTCCTGCGAGTTCTCCTGCAAGTAACGGACATAAGCCGTCATCTTTTTGATCTGGTGAATGCCCATGCGGCGCTCGATCCGGCGATAGAGCGTGTTCCGTTTATAAAAAGAAAAGTCGTTGCCAGTGTGGGCGCGCAACAGAATGACCACTTTTTCCAGAGCGCTCTGCGCCTTGTCTTCCAGCACTTCTTCCGTCCGGGCGAGGAGCGGGGTGCGCTCCAGATAGGCGAAGAGTTTCCCCGGCAATTCTTCCGCCCGGGCCACGATATCCGCCAGTCCGGCGTCAATCGCGCTGCGCGGCATGGAGTCGAATTTGGCCGTCGCCGGTTCCTGCACCAGCACCACGCCCGCCTTTTCCTTGATGGCGCGCAGCCCCATCGTCCCGTCCGAGCCCATGCCGGAAAGAATCACGCCCACGCTGTGCGCCTGCTGATCCTGCGCCAGCGAGCGGAGAAAAAAATCAATCGGCAGCCGCATCCCGCGCGTCACGGTCGGCTTGAGCAGGTGCAGAACGCCGTGCAGGATGGACATGTCCTTGTTCGGCGGGATCACATAAACGCAGTCCGGCCGCACCGGGGTGCGATCCTTGACTTGGATCACCTTCATGCCCGTGGCGCGCTGGAGCAGTTCGGACATGATGCCTTTGCGCGTGGGGTCGAGGTGCTGAACAATCACGAACGCCATGCCGCTGCCCGTCGGCACCCGCCCTAAAAACTGATCCAAGGCTTCGAGTCCCCCCGCCGAGGCACCGATGCCGACGATCGGGAACGAAACACTTGCGGACGCGGCGGGGATTTTCGGGCGAACGACTTTGGCCGGCTTTTTCGGTTGGCGTGAGAGTGAAGGTTTTTTCATGCGCTCATTATTTCCTGCGCTTGAGCATGACATCTTTGGTTCCGGATGAATAGTGCGGCTTCACTGTTTTTGCCCGGACTGGCTTCCGCACCGTTCGCCTGAACACCCCAGTGCGCCCCGGCTCGCGCGGCGGCGCGAACTTTTCCGCCCGCAGCACCCGCAACTTCTGGTGGAGGATAACGGATTAAATTACTTCCCGAGATACTTGGAGGGATTGCAAATCCGATCGAGCCGCTCTGTTTCCAGTTCGTTTTGAACCGCCCGCTGCCGCCGTTGCCGGCGGAGCTGCGCGAGCGTCTCCGGCCAGCGGCAGAGCTGCCTGACCCGAAGGACGAGGGCCGACCCCAGGTGGCGGAATGGATTCACTGCGCCTGGCCGTCTCGGGCTGGCTGACCAGCCAGCCTGCGGTAGATGGTTTTTACAAACGCGTCGGCGTGGAAACCGTTCGGCCCTTCCCAGGGTGCAAACCCGGCCGGCTCCGCCGCGATGAAGTCGCCGCGCCGCACCACTTCGTTTTGCCGCAAGGCCCGGAAACTTTCCGGGGTGGCAGGCATCGCCGGGGCTTCGGAGCGGCGGGCAGCACGGTTTGCAATCATAAGGTTCTGGCGGTTTGCTCGCTGGGACGGCGTGTTGAATCCGTTCGTCAAACGCTCTTGGGCTTCACGAGCAGCACCATGATGCCGCCCACGAGCGCCAGTGCGCCGGCGGCGGGCGGGATGAAATGATTGTCGGTGGTGGCGATGTGCATCCCCAGGAACTCGACGGGTTTTCCCGGCGTCGTGAAGCTCAAGCCCGAGTAGGCCAGCACCACAATCCCGAGGGTGATGAGCAGGACGGCAACTATGGTTTTGGTATTCATATCGGTTTTCTTCCGGAGATGATGCGGAGCAGAACCATCACAATGGCGATGACGAGGAGGACATGGATCAAGCCGCCCATGGTGGCGCCGGTCACCAAGCCCAGCAGCCACAAAATCAGCAGCACCATGGCAATTGTGTATAACATATAATTTTCTTTCGAGCGGTTTGCCGGCCGGCAATCCGTTGAGGGTTTATTTGGCGGCCACCGGCGCGCCGATGGTCATCTTGTTGTTCACGCTGACCACGCCGTTGATGGCTTCAACCAGCTTGGTCACCAGGCTCTTTTCCGCATCATTTTTGGCAATGCCGGTCAAGGTGACGACGCCATCCGTGGTGGAGACGCCGGTTTTCAGGGCGCTGGTCGAACGGTGGGTCAACAGGGACGACCGGACCTGCGCGGTGATGGAGGCGTCATCAATTTTATCGCCCATGGTTGCGCCGGGAACCGCCGGGGTTTTGGCAACCGTCATGTTGTTCTTCACCTCTTTGACGTGGTCAATGTCCTTGGCGTATTCGGCGGTCAGTTCCTTTTGGGCCAGACTGCTGGCTTCACCCTGCAAGGTGACGCCGCCGTCCTTGGTGTAGATCGTGGTGCCGCTGGCGCTCACGTTGCGATGGAACAGGAGCGCGGTCTTCACTTTCGTGGTGATCCACGCGTCCGAATGTTCCGCCGGCTGGTCGCTGGCGATTTTCAGCTTGTTGTCCACGCTCTTGACGCCGGGCAGACTTTCCACGGTGTTTTCGGCCAGTGATTTGTGGGACGCCTCGGCGACCGTGCCGGTCAGGGTGACGACGCCGTTTTTGGATTCGGTCGTGATGGAATCATCCTTGAGGTAGGTTTTGAACACATGCGATTTGGCGGCGGACGCTTCAATGCGGTCGTCCGTCTCGGAGGCGAACAGGGAGGTGCCGCGCGGCTGGTAATTTTGAAGACGAGGCGGCGGCGGAAGCGCTGCGGAGCTGCCGTTGCCAATGCAAATGAAGCTGGCGCGCCTGGCGCGATTCGAACGCACGACCGTCCGCTTAGAAGGCGGATGCTCTATCCAACTGAGCTACAGGCGCTGACCGG
>JAYWBR010000247.1:0-4961 GCA_043781315.1 Verrucomicrobiota bacterium
CCACCCAGGCCGACTCACTCCTCTTGTCGCGGGTTCCATGATTTTTCCCTCTAAAAGCTGTCTTTTCCGTCTTCTACCCACTAAAGTCCCGGAATACCCGGTTTTCCAAATGCCGCTTGCGCATTTGCGCCACGGCGATCATGGGTTTGAGCCGGCTGCGACTGATCCAGCCAAACCAATCCTTGAAAAACCGGCGGGCCCATCCGACTTCCTGATACTGCCAGAACTTGGTGAACAGTTCCTTGGCCGCCCATGCGCGCGCCACTTTCAGATTCAATTCCTTCAAGGCGGCAAACTCCTCCGCCTGTTCCGCGCTATGGTTTTGCGGGTTATACAACCAGAGTTGTCGGCTGCCTGTGAGCGTTTCATCGCCCTGCGCCAGCAACTCCTTGTGTTCCTGCCGCCGCGCCTTGTCCACCGCCTCGTTCAGATATTTGCTGACGTGAAACTTGTCATGCACCACGTCCGCGTCCGGCACCTGCTGCTGCACCGTCTGGATAAACGGGGCCCACATGTCCACGGCCACCGCTTCCACGGTCGCTTTTTGTTCCTGACTCAAACTGTCCCACAACTTTCCGGCCGCCGCCATCGTCCGGTCTTCGACCACCTCGACCACGCGTGACTGCTCCAGATCGGTCAACAGCGTGATGTAGGACTGCCCGCGTTTGAAGCTCTTCTCATCCAGGCCCAGATACTTGAGCCGGTCTAGTTGCCGGCGTTCCAGGCCGCGCTCCACCGCCCGCTTCATAATCTCATGTGCCGACTCCCAGCCAATCCCCAGCAGTTCGCACGCTTGCTTCACGCTGGCGCAAGCCAGCAGCACTTCGACGGCGAACCGTTCAAAATACAGCGTGAAGCACCCTTGCGGGGCCGCCCACGGCACGGTCATCGTCTTGACTCCATGCTCCGGACAGTTCGCCCGCGGCGTCCGCGCCCGGATCACCGTGATGAATTGCATCGTGTCCAAGTGCCGCCACGTCCGCTCCGGCGCGCTGTCGTGCATCGAGCATTTGCACCCGCATTCCGGGCATTGGGCCGCCGATCCCCATTGCCAGCCCAGCTCGATTTCAACTTTCTTTTCCGCCAGTTTCAGATCCACGGTTTTGACCTCCCACGGGCTGCCAATGCCCAAAAGTAACGCGTAATGTTTCTGCAATTCGTTGTCCATGCTCATGCCAAAAGCCTGCCCTCCGCCGCCACTCAGGCCAACCCAAAACGCCTGTCCGGCAGAGCGCAGCGGAGCGGAGCGGTGTCCGGCGCGAAGCGGTGGACGCCAGTTCCAACCCACCCGCCACATTTGAAAATTGTGCCGATATTTTCGGTTGCCAACTAAAAGCATTCACGTCATTCTCGTTTCTAGCCACGAAAAACACTGAATATCCTTTAAATATGTTACAAAAGCTATTCCGACGTTTTTATATTCTGTTGGGGCAATACTTTTAATTGTAGCATTGGCCAAGCTCATCAGCAGTTTAGGCAGCGGTCGTATCTTGCAAAGCTCTGATCCAATTTGTCCATCTCGTTTCGCTATGTATTCTGGATGGTGGGAGCAGTTGAGTTGATCATTGCCGCTGTCTGTTTGTTTGGCAAGCAGCTGAGATTGCAAGCCAGCTTGGTCGCGTGGTTGGCAACCAACTTTTTGGTATATCGGCTCAGTTTGTTGTGGGTTGACTATCACAAGCCTTGCGCTTGTCTCGGTAATTTGACGGATGCGCTGCATATTTCGCCTCAGACCGCCGATACTGCCATGAAAATCATTCTCGCGTATCTGTTCCTTGGCAGCTATGCAACCTTGTTCTGGCTTTGGAGGCAAAAGTCTCAATGCTTGGCTGGCCGAGCGGCGTCAACCACCTCTTTGAATCCATAGCGAAAAATCGTTAACCACGTCTTACTCCCCTTTCACTTCCACCACTAAACTCGGATGGGATTTTTCGCAGCGCGCCAAGCCACCACCTTGGAAGAAAGTGAGCTGCGTCCTGATCCGAAAATTTAATCCGTTTTTGCTCGCCAAAACCCGCCGGCGAAGGCAAAACCTCTTCTTCTTTTTGAATCATGATTGAGCAAATTGTCATTTTGGATTTCGGGTCGCAATACACCCAGGTCATCGCCCGCCGCATCCGCGAGTGCAACGTCTATTCCGTCATCCTGCGCTACGATACGCCGGCCGTGGAAATCGCCGCACTGAAACCCAGCGGCATCATCCTCTCCGGCGGCCCGTCGAGCGTCTATGCCAAGGACGCGCCGCTGCCGGACAAAAATATTTTCTCGCTCGGCGTGCCCGTGCTGGGCATCTGCTTCGGCGTGCAACTGTTTGCGCAATTCCTCAGCGGCAAGGTCGAGAAAGGCCAGAAGCGCGAATACGGCAAGGGCACGCTCACGGTGAAGGATGGATCGTGCGTGCTGTTCTCGAAGCTGCCCAAGTCGCTCCAGGTCTGGAATTCCCACGGCGACAAACTCACCAAGCTCCCGGAAGGTTTCAAACCCGTGGCCGTCACGGAAAATTCCGAATACGCCGCCATCGAGAATCGCGCCAAGAAATTTTTTGGCCTGCAATTTCACCCGGAAGTCGCCCACACGCCGCGCGGCAAGGAAATCATTTCCAACTTCGTCCACGGCGTCTGCGGCTGCGGTAAATCGTGGACGATGCGCAATTACGTCGAGCAGGCCGTGGAGGAAATCCGCGCGCAGGTCGGCAAGGAAAAGGTCATCCTCGGCCTGAGCGGCGGCGTGGATTCCAGCGTGGCGGCGGCACTGTTGCACAAGGCCATCGGCGCGCAGCTCACCTGCATTTTCGTCAACAACGGTTTGCTCCGCGCCAAGGAAGCCGAGGTGGTGCAGGAAGTTTTTGGCCGCAATTTCAAATTGAAGCTGCAATACGAGAACTCCGCCGCGCTGTTCCTGCGCAAGCTCAAGGGCGTGACCGATCCGGAACGTAAACGCAAGATCATCGGCAAGACGTTCATCGAAGTTTTCCAGGCCGCGACCCAGCGCGCGGGCAAGGCGAAGTTTCTCGCGCAGGGCACGCTGTATCCCGACGTGATCGAGTCGGTGCCGATTGCCGGCAATCCGGCGGCGATGATCAAGAGCCATCACAACGTGGGCGGGCTGCCCAAGAACATGAAGTTCGCGCTGGTCGAGCCGTTGAAATGTTTGTTCAAGGACGAAGTCCGGCTGCTGGGCGTCGAGCTGGGTCTGCCCAAGGAAATCGTCTGGCGTCAGCCGTTCCCCGGGCCTGGTCTCGCCGTGCGCATCCTCGGCGAAGTCTCGCCGTCGCGCTGCGAGATTCTCCGCAACGCCGACAGCATCGTGGTGGAGGAGATGAAAGCCTGCGGCCTTTACTACAAGGTCTGGCAGAGCTTTGCCGTGCTGCTGCCGGTGCGCAGCGTGGGCGTGATGGGCGACGAGCGGACCTACGATTACACCATTGCCATCCGCGCCGTGGAATCGCAGGACGGCATGACCGCCGACTGGGTGAAGCTGCCGTATGATCTGCTGGAAAAACTCGCGAGCCGCATCATCAATGAAGTCAAAGGCGTGAACCGTTGCGTCTTCGACATCACGAGCAAGCCGCCGGGGACGATTGAGTGGGAGTGAAATTCCGCCATGCAAAAAACGCTCGCCATCCTGAATGAACTTGAAGCTGCCGGGTTGGTGGAGCGTTATGCGATTGGCGGGGCGATGGCGGGATTCTTTTATGCCGAAAGCGGTGTCTCGCTGCGCTTGCCACCGCAGTTCACAATGTCCCCTGCCTCATTGATAGCGCCCGCCGTGAACACGTTGCTTTGAATGTTCGCGTCTGTGGCTCGATGCTTGGCGCACAGCGCCGACACAAACGACGAGGCTCAAATTGCCTAACCCGCCCGCCTGCTGCTAGCTTGAACCGCGCATGAAGTTCTCCGAGATCAAATGGTTTCACCGTGTCACGCTGAAGACATTTTGCCTGACGCTTTTGCTTTGCGGCGCGGGCGGGCGCGTGGCCGCCCTGACCGCTGCGGATGATCTCGCCGTCACGCTGCCAAACACGCCCATTACGATTGCGGTGCTGGCGAATGATTTCGTTTCCACGAGCAATGCCACCGCCATTCTCCGCGTGACCCAGCCGGCGCACGGGCGGGTGGTTATCAACTCACTTGCGACCACCAATGGCGAATTAAAGCGGCTGCTGGCTTTCGCCGCGCGGCAACTCAGCAACACGGTCACGCACGTTGCCGACACCAACCTCTATCCCAAGCTGACCTTGCCGGATGGCAGGTGGGAGACTGCGCCGATTGGCGACAACAACTGGGTCAGCGGATTTTTTCCCGGCTCCTTGTGGCAGCTTTATGAGCAGACCGGCGATGCAAATTTCAAAACGTGGGCGGAAAACTGGACGGCGGGCATCGCGCCGATGCAATTCTCGACGAACGTGGACGACGTGGGGTTCATGATCAACACGAGCTTCGGCAACGCTTACCGGTTTACCACCAACGCGAGCTACCGGTCGGTGCTGCTCCAGGCCGCACGGTCACTGACGAACCGTTTCAATGCCGCCGTCGGCTGCCTCGCGGACGATCGCCTCCTCGCGCCACCCGAGTTTGAGGTCATCATGGACACGATGATGAACTCGGAGTTGCTCTTCCGTGCCTATGCTCTCAGCGGCGACACGAACTTCTACAACATGGCGGTGAGTCACGCGGAAAAGACGATGCTTAATCACGTCCGCCCCGACGGCAGCACGTATCACCTGGTCATCTACAACTCCACCAACGGCGCGGTTTTGTACCAAGGCAACCGCGCGATTGATCCGCCGCTCGACACCTGGGCGCGCGGTCATGCCTGGGCGATTTATGGATTCACGATGGCGTTCCGGGAAACCGGCGACGCGCGGTTTCTGGATACGGCCAGGCGCGTCGCGGATTTTTATCTCGCACATGTCCCGGCGGACTACGTGCCGTATTGGTATTTTGCGTCCAACGGCATTC
>JAYWBR010000248.1:0-36705 GCA_043781315.1 Verrucomicrobiota bacterium
TTTTACAGCATTCCGGCGGACAATCCGTTTCTGGGGGTGACGAATCTTTACGGCAAGACCGTGGACACGAATCATCTGCGCGGAGAATTTTATGCGATCGGTTTCCGACACATCTGGCGCTTCAGCATTGATTCGGTCACGGGCGAAATCTGGGTCGGCAATGTCGGCCAGGATTTGTATGAGTCGGTGGACCTCATCCGCAAGGGCGGCAACTACGGCTGGCCTTACTACGAAGGCACCAACCTCGCCTCCGTGCTTTATCCGGGTCAGGCCACCATGTTCGCGCCGCCGTCAGGCTTCGTGCTGGACCGGCCGATCTATCAATACAGTCATCCGGCGGTCGCGGGCACGGATCCGGCGTTTGCCGGTCTGGATGTCTGCGGCAGCGTCCCGTATCACGGCGCAAAAATTCCGCAACTGACCAACGCCTACATCTTTGGCGACTTCGATCTCGGCGGCAGCATCTGGGCGTTGCGACGTTCGAACAGCGCCGTCACCGTCGAGCGGCTTGCCGGGCAATACGGCGAGGCTGCGTTCGGCACCGACCCCGGCAACGGGGATGTGCTGCTGTGCAATTACATCCAGAACAAAATCCAGCGGCTCGTTTACACCGACGTGGGCAACTCGACGTTTCCCGCCAAGTTGAGCGACACCGGAATTTTCGCCGACCTCGCCACGCTGACGCCGAATCCGGGCATCGTGAATTACGAACCGATTGTCTCCTTCTGGTCCGACTACGCCGTCAAGCGCCGCTGGTTCTGCATTCCCGACCCGACCAGCCAGATGAGTTTCGGCGCGGACACGAACTGGGCATTTCCCGCCGGCATGATGTGGATCAAACATTTTGATCTGGAACTCACACGCGGCGTTCCCGCGACAAAGAAACGCATCGAAACCCGCGTCCTCGTCAAAACCACCAACGCCTGTTTTGGCGTGAGCTACCAATGGAATGACGCGGGCACCGAGGCGTTTCTGGTCGCCGACGGCGGAACGAATATCCTCGTCAACGTCCTCGTCAACGCGACCAACCTGGCGCAGCAATACGAAATTCCCTCGCGCTCGTCGTGCCTCGCGTGTCACGTCGCCGTCGCCGGCCACGCGCTGAGTTTCAACACGCGCGAACTCAACCAGACCACGAACATGAACGGTTTTAGCGGCAACCAGCTCACGCTGCTCGGCCAGGCCGGCTACCTGAACACGACCGTGCCGGCACCGCAAACCTTGCCCGCATTCGCCGCCGCGACTGATGCGACGCGCAGTTTGGAATTCCGTGTCCGCTCCTATCTCGCCGAGAATTGCGTCCAATGCCATCAGCCCGGCGGCTCCGGCGCGCAAACCTGGGATGCGCGCCCATGGCTCACGCTCGATCAAACCCATCTCATCAACGGCGCGCTCAACAACAATGCCGGCAACCCGCTCAACCTGCTCATCGTCCCCGGCGACACCAACCACTCCGTCGTGCTGCAACGGCTCATCGGCACGAGCTTCAGCCGGATGCCGCCGCTTGCGACGCACCAACTGGATCAGGGCGCGATCAATCTGCTGACGACGTGGATCAGCACGGAACTCACCAATCGCCTGACCTTCCCGCAATGGCAGCTCGCATATTTCGGCTCCACCAACGCCCCGAACGCGCAGCCCGCCGCCGATCCTGACGCCGACGGCGCGAGCAACTATTACGAATACCTCACGCAGACTTCGCCGCTCACGAACGTGCCCCCGCCGTGGGGCATCGCCATCACGCGGAGTGGAACGAATGTGAACATCCTCTTTCCGCGCCTGGCCAATCGCGGCTTCGTGGTGGAGACGAGCGAGACCCTCGGCAACTGGTCGCCGTGGAATGTGCCGGGCAACGTGCTCTGGTTCAGCGCGTCCAATTTTTCGGATGCGATCACCGGCCCGCTCACGCCCAGCACCAATCATTTCTTCCGGGTGAAAGTCTATGAGCCGTAAACTCCGGCAGTGGCACCTGCGTCCCGCCCGTGCGTTTTAGTTTGGTGGACATGTTCGCTTTGGCCAGAAACACACGGGCGGGGACGCCCGTGCCACGATTTTCCCGTTGATTTTATCCGCCCGACAAAATACGAACTACCCATGCATTCAAAAATAAAAGCCGGTTTGCTCGCCGCTGTCCTCGCGTTCTCCCTCCCTGCTCCTGCCGCCACCATCGAAGTTCAGGTGGATCAACCCGGCGCAAAAATAAATCCCGCGATGTGGGGAATATTTTTCGAGGACATCAACTTCGGCGCGGACGGCGGGCTTTACGCCGAGCTGGTGAAGAACCGTGGCTTCGAGTTTCCCGACGCGCTGATGGGCTGGTCGAAGTTGAGTCCGAGCAAGGCGCGCGGCCAGTTGTCCATTCACAACGAGCATCCGTTCAACGCCGCCAACCCGCACTACCTGCGCATCGAATCCGAGGGCAAAGATTTGTTCGGCGTCGGCAACGAAGGCTTTCGCGGCTTGGGCGTGAAGGCGGGCGAGGCTTACAATTTCTCCGCGCAGGTCCGCAACGTGTCCGGCTCGCCCGCGCTGCGCGTGGAACTTTACGGCAGTGACGGCGCGTTGCTCGACACGGTGAAGCTGGAAAAATTTTCCGGCGACTGGCAGAAAATTTCCGCCGTGCTGCATCCCAAAGACACGGACGCGAAGGCGAAACTTTATGTGCTCGTGGACGGCAAGGGCGCGGTGGATCTGGATTTTATTTCACTGTTTCCCGACAACACCTGGAAGCATCGTCCCGGCGGATTGCGCGCAGACATGGCGCAGGCGCTGGCCGATCTGCACCCCGGCTTCATGCGATTCCCCGGCGGCTGCATCGTCGAGGGCAGCGAGCTTTCCAAACGCTACCAGTGGAAAAAAACCATCGGGCCGGTGGAGGAGCGCGAGCTGTTGGTCAACCGCTGGAACTACGAATTCCTCCACCGTCTGACGCCGGATTATTTTCAATCCTTCGGCCTGGGCTTCCTGGAATTTTTCCAGCTGTGCGAGGACATTGGCGCGGAGCCGCTGCCGATCTTGAGCTGCGGCATTGCGTGCCAGTTTAATTCCGGTGAGCTTTGTCCGCTCGATCAGCTCGAACCTTACATTCAAGACGCGCTGGATTTGATTGAGTTCGCCAACGGTTCCGCCGCCACCAAGTGGGGCGCGAAGCGCGCCGAACTCGGCCATCCCGAACCGTTCCGCATGAAAATGATGGGCGTGGGCAACGAAAACTGGGACGCGCAATACATCGAACGCTACGCGAAATTTCACACCGCCTTGAAAGCGGCGCATCCGGAAATCCAGCTTGTCTCCAGCGCCGGGCCGTTTCCGAACGACGAGCATTTCAAATTCGCCTGGCCGAAATTGCGCGAGCTGCACGCGGACATCGTGGACGAACATTGCTACGACAAGCCCGCGTGGTTCCTCAACAACACGCACCGCTTCGACAACTACGACCGCACCGGCCCGAAAGTTTTCTTCGGCGAATACGCGGCGCAGAGCGACAAAGTGGTGAGCGTGAAAAACCGTAACACCTGGGAATGTGCCATCGCCGAGGCCGCCTACATGACCGGGCTGGAACGCAACGCCGAGGTGGTTCGCATGGCCAGCTACGCACCGCTGTTTGCCAACGCCGAGGCGTGGCAATGGACGCCGAACATGATCTGGGTGGACACGCTGAATCTGTACGCAACGCCAAATTATTACGTGCAACAGTTGTTCAGCCGCAACCGGGGCGACGTGATCATCCCCGTGAAACTCGACGCGCCGGAAATTCAGACGAACAAACTTTTCGCCTCGGCCACGCACGACAATGCTGCTGGCGAAGTCATCGTGAAAGTGGTGAACGCCGCCGCCGCGCCCGCCGAAGCTGAAATTAAACTCGCCACCTCTGGTGCCGTGGCTGGCAATGGTCGGATCACCGTGCTGGCCGGCGCGAATGCGGACGTAAACTCGTTCACGAACCCCAAGGCGATTGCGCCCGTTGAATCCGCGCTCACCGGCGTGGGCAAAACATTCCGTCACACCTTCCCCGCCAATTCCGTGACCGTGCTGCGGCTCAAGGTGAAATGATCAGAATGGGTTGTCAGGCGGGACGCGATTATGGGACGATTCGTAAAACTTTGGAAGGCCGAAGAGACTGATGTGCGGGTTGTTTATGCTTACGGCCCTTCCACAGAACAGCGCGGTCGCATCGCCTGCACAAAAGCGGACGGAGTGATTTTGCTGGTCGAGCCAGTTCCAGAGATTTCAGACCAAGACGACAGATTTTTTATCGCGACCTTGCGATGGTGAGACTCCGGAAGCCACACCAGTCTGGAGTTTTTCCAGATGAGGCCGCTATGGTTACATAGGTTTGGCGGACGAAATGATACCCGAACCTTGTGTAGCAAACCCCCTCTCCCCGCCCGAGCGGGGAGAGTTCATTAATTTCGAGGACGAGGACGAGGACGAGGACGAACGGTTGAACGGTATTCCCAACGATCTTCAACGAGCCAGCGTGATCGTCACCCACTCCGGATTGGTAAATTCCCATTCGCCGGACAGAATGCGGCAGAAGGTGGCGACCATGTGTCCCGCTTTCACATCACTGAGTTCGGGATGCAGGTAGGCGCCATAGACGAGCTTGGTTTTTTTGCTCGGCAATTCGGGCACCGCCAGGCGCACCGGCGCGCTCCACGGGCCTTCGGGATGTTCGGCTTCGCGCAGTTGCATTTCGAGCGGATGAAAAAAATCCGACGACGTGGCCATCAGGTAGCGGCGTTGCTCCGGTTGCCAGACCACGGACACCTGGCCGTACGCCTCACGCAGAATCACCGCAGCATTGGTGCGTTGCGAGGACCAATGCTGGCCGGTGTAGAATTCATACGCGGCAGGGTTTTCGATTTGCGCGGATGGAACGCGGGCAATCACCAAGCCTTTGGGTTTGGTGCTGATTTCATAGAGGTAGAGAAATTCTCCCTCGCGCAGGACTTGAATCGGCTCCATGGGAAATTTCCACATGCCCCCGGGCCGCAAGCGCGTGAAGTGTTGCAACGGTTTGTCCGCCGCCGCCAACCCGCCGCCAACGCTGCGAAAATTCCACGGCCCCGGCCCCGGGGTTTGTTCTATCATCGAATAGAAAAGATAAATGCGCTCACCCACGGTGACTCCGCCCAACGGCCACATGCGATTGGTCGCGGCGGATTCCCCGGGGAACAGCGCGAGGGGATTTTCGACGACACCGGTTGGATTCACGAAGTATTCGAGCGCGGGCGGCAGATTGGTTTTCGTCGCCGGCAGAAACGCGATGGTGGTGCCGACCATGCCGGGGGTCGTGAAAGTGTCGCCAAACAACCACAACGCTCCGCCGGGAACGGCAATCGCCTGCGCGCCGTCCTGGAACCGGACGCCCGCGCGCTGCTGGCTCGCTGAAAAAATGGACGGGCCAAACTCGACGTGTTGAACCCGGAGTGGAACTGTTGCGCCAACGCCCAACGTAACCCCAACTGACAACGCTGTGAAAGCAAGGGTGAGTTTCAAACCCTTCAAAGTCTTTGCATAAGTGTCTTTGGAACGGAGCGCGGAGCATTGCTCCGCTCGAGTTGGCGGCAGTTCTTGCGGAGCGATGCTCCGCGCTCCAGTTGCGGTATTTTTTTTCAGCGGCGAAATCATTTCAGCTTCTTCGCGCCGGGCCACGCATCGTCGCTCCACTCCATCTGCCCTAACGCCAGCCGCGAGCGGCCCTCGGTGTTGGCGTCGTAGTAATGATAGCTGAACCAGTTCGGGCCGCCGTCGTTGAGAATCCCGATGTGGCCGGGGCCGATGAACGGGCCGGTGCTTTCCAAAAACAGCGAGCCGCCGCTGTCGCTGAGATCCTTGCCGGCGCGATCCAGATACGGGCCGGCGATTTTTTGACTGCGCCCGACGCGGACTTCGTAAGTGCTGTTCGTGCCTTTGCAGCATTGGCCCCAGTTGACGAAGAGAAAATAAAAATCCCCGTGCCGCGTGAGACATGAGGCTTCGATAGAATTGTTTGAATGATTCCACGCGAGCCGCTGCGGCGCCGCGTTGGTGTCGGTGCGCAGACCGGTTTTAGGATCGAGTTGGATTAAATAAATGCCCGTCCAATACGAGCCGAAGGTCATCCACAATTTTCCATCGGCATCCAGCATGACGCTCGGATCAATGGTGTTGAACGCGCTGCCGTTGGTGGACTGGATGACCGGGCCGCAATCGGTCCAATGGAAATTGGTGGAGGATGAATCGAGCGTGCGGTTCGTCGCCAGCCCGAGCGCCGAGAGTTGTTTGCCCCAGGTGGAGATGGAGTAATACAGAAAAAACCGGTCGCCGACGCGGATGAGATCCGGTGCCCAGCAGCCGCGGAATCCCGGCACGGTGTCGAAAGTCCAGCCGGGCATTTGATTGAACACCGCCGGTCCGTTGGTCCAATGAACGAGGTCGGGGGAGGATTCTGACAACACGCCGCGCCCCGTGCCGAACACGTAGTAGCGGCCATTGTCTTTCAGGATGGTGGACGGGTCGTGGATGAAAGTTTGCCCGGTGAGCGGCAACGGCTCGACTTTCGTGTCGGCGCACCAGCCGGTCAACGCAAGGCCGGCCAGCAATGCCACGGCACAACAACACGCCGAGCGCAGCAGAGGAATAGTCATGCGCCGACTTTGCCACGGAGACTCATGAAAAACGAGAGCGCAATAGTGCTCAACCTTGTGATCGAACGCCGTTCGGATTGAGGTAAAACGCACGCAGCTTGGCGTGGCACTCCGATCACTCCCCGAGGTTCACCAGCTTCAGCGCGCCGACGCCGCCGGGATTCCAGTTGGTAAACACGATATAGACTTCCTGATCGCGGCCGCTGCCCGTCACATACCACGCGGCATCATGGATGTGCTGCGCGTCGGTGTAGCCCAGGTCGGCCTTGGGTTTGATCGTGGCGACAATGGCGCGCGTCTTCAAATTGAGGATGTAGATCGGGCCGGGGGTTTTGTCCGGGCCATCGAGACAGGGTGCCAGCGCGTAATCGCCCCAGAGGTCGAGGTCGCAAACCGTGCTGCCGGCGGGCAGGCTGACAATTTCCCGCACCTGCTCGCGCACGGGATCGAAGCGTTTGATCTGGCCTTCGGGCCGCGCCGCGAGCAGCAGTGAATGATCGTGCGGATCCAGCGTGATGCCGTGCGGCGTCTGCGAAAAACTTTTCCCGCCAAAGAATTTTCCGCGATAGGCCAGCGGCGAAACGTCCGCCGACGTGAACCACGCCTTGCCATAGCCGTCGGTGATCCACAGCTCGTGGTCGTTCGCGAACGCCACGTCGGTGGGATGAAAGTTTTTGCCGTCCACGTACGGCTGGCCAACGGGCGCAGACAACACCTCGGCGTGCTGGAAGGTGGTGTCCGTCAGGTAAATTTTCCCGGCCACGTTGTCGGCGGCGGCGATGAGCGGGAGGTTTTTTTTGCGCGGCCAGAGATCCGCCCCGTGCAGATTGCCGTTGGTGAACGCGCCGTCGCCCTGGATGATCCAGGAATATTGCAGGCGGTTGCTGAAGCCGATCCAGCCCACGCCCTGCAAGCCCCAATAGACGATGTCCGTGGACTTATCCACGATGATCGTGCCGTGCGCGCCAACGAGCTTGGGCAGCGCGGCGGGCGGCACGGGTGTGAGAGTGCGGGCGGCGATGAATTTCCAAAAGCCCTGGCCGCTCACGGGCGTGCCCGGCGCGAGCGTGATGGCTTTGGGCGCGCGCACCGGCCCATGTTTTTCCACGACGAACGGCAGCGGCACCGCGTTGGTCACGTCGGAATCCTGCGCCGCGCCAACGGACACATCGTGGGCGAATCCGGCGCGGGCCATCAACAGGACGATTATTCCCGCGCAAACGTGAAGCTGGAAACAGAGTGAATATTTTTTCATAACGGGCTTAGTTGATTTCAATTCCCACCGGGCAATGATCGCTGCCCGGCACCTGGGCGTGGATGAAGGCGCGCTGGAGCTGGGGCCGCAGTTTGGCGCTCAGGAGAAAATAATCCAGCCGCCACCCGACGTTCCGCGCCCGTGCATCCGCCATCGGACTCCACCAAGTGTAATGGCCCCCGCCCTTTTCAAACTCGCGGAACGTGTCCACAAAACCCGCCGCCACCAGCGCGCTGAACCCCGCGCGTTCCTCTGGCGTGAAGCCGTGGTTCTTCATGTTGGTTCGCGGATTAGCGAGGTCAATTTCCGTGTGCGCCACGTTCAAGTCGCCGCAAAGGATCACCGGTTTTTGCCGCTCCAATTTTTTCAGGTGGCGGAGAAAATCCTTGTCCCACCGCAGCCGGTACGGCAGCCGCGTCAGCTCGCGCTGCGAATTCGGGGTATAGACATTGACCAGAAAATAGTCCGCGAACTCCAGCGTCAGGACGCGTCCTTCCTGGTCGTGTTCCGTGACGCCGATGCCGGTGGACACGTCGAGCGGCCGGATCTTGGTGAAGATGACCGTGCCGGAGTAGCCTTTTTTTTGCGCGCTGTTCCAGTAGGTCGTGTAGCTGGCCGGCCAGAGTTGCTCGACATCCTCGGGCGTGCATTTGGTTTCCTGCAGGCAGAGAATCTCGGGCTTCTCGGCGTCAATAAACTCCAGAAAGTTTTTTTTCAGCACCGCGCGCAGGCCGTTGACGTTCCACGAAATCATTTTCACGGCGCGAAGATACACAAAGCCGGGCGGATGACAAAGGGTTGGTTGACGGTCGCGGCGGCGGCGCATAGATTGCCATCCGTTAAAACATGATTGCCAAACCTGTCATCGCCCCGTCTGCCCAGCCGAGCTTCCGCGTCAGCGACGAGCGGCTGATCAAGGTCACGCCCAGCGCCGCCACGCGCGTCTCGGGGCTGCTCAAAAAACAGGGCCGGCCCGGCGGCGTACTGCGCGTGTCGGTGGTCGGCGGCGGCTGCTCGGGGCTGCAATACAAAATGGATTTGCAGGATGCGCCGGCGAACCGGGATTTTCTCGTGGAGACCGGCGGCGTGCGGGTGGTGGTGGATCCCAAGAGCGCGCTGTATGTGACCGGCAGCGAGCTGGATTATCTCGACGCGCTCACGGGCGGTTTCAAAGTCACGAATCCGAACGCCGCGACGAGCTGCTCCTGCGGCGAGAGCTTCAGCGCCTGATTCAATTAAAAATTCAAAATAAAAAATTAAAAACCGGCGTGCCCGGCTCCGGGCATTTTGAATTTTGCATTTTTAATTTTTAATTGTGTCCGACCACTTCACCCTGCTCAACGAACCGCGCCGCCCGTGGCTGGAGCCGGAAACGCTCAGGGAAAAATTTCTCACCCGCTCGTCAGCAGTGCATCCTGACCGCGTTCACCAACTGAGTCCGGCGGAACGGGAAAATGCCCAGCAGCAATACACCGAACTGAATGCCGCCTACAATTCCTTACGGGAACCGCGTCTGCGCTTGCGGCATCTGCTCGAACTCGAGCTGGGCAAGAAGCCATCGGATCTCACGCAAGTGCCGGACGACTTGATGGAATTGTTTTTTGTGATCGGCAAAGCGTTGCGGGAGGCGGACGCGTTTCTGGCGGAAAAGGAACAAGCCATTTCACCCTTGATCAAGGTGCAATTGTTCGAGCGCGGCATGGATTGGACGGAAACCCTGGGAAAGTTGCAGCAACAGATCAGCGCGCGGCGGGCCGCGCTGATCGCAGAATTGAAAACGCTGGATGCCGGCTGGAGTTCACCGCCGCCGCCCGAAACGCTGGCGCAACTGGAAAATCTTTACCGGCTGTTCAGCTATTTCGACCGCTGGCTGGCGCAGTTGGCGGAGCGCAGCGCCCGGCTTTCGTTTTGATCCGCCGGCCACCCGGAGTGTCCGCCTGTTTTTGGACAGTGCCTTTTTGAACTCTGGACACCGGAAGATCATTTCAAAACGACCCGCCGTTTTTTTCGAGCAAAGACTGATTTTCCCGGCTGGCACCTCCCCTGCTAAACATCTTTCAATGCAAACAGTAAATACAGAGTCGAAAGATAAAAGTTCCGAAGCTGTATTCCCTGCCGCCTTCGCCGCTGTGCGGAAGGCAAAAAGTCCCCTCTGAAATCTGCTGGTATGCGTCCGGCTGAAAGGCCGACGTTCTTCGAATTGGGTTTGGTTCCCGGCGGTCCGCGCAAGCGGCCGCCGGTTTTCTTTTATTCGCGCCCTTCGGTGGACGCCCTGTGCGTTTCGGGGCACAGGGTTGACATGTGCGCCCTGCCTCACTCATAGTCTGACCCAGCCCATGACCAGACGCGCGACGACCTGCGTCAACGAACTTGGCCGGCCCAAAAACCGTGTATCACCAACTTTCACCACATGACCGCGCGGGTGCGTGCGCCTTGGTGGAAGCATCCGGTCAGACGCGGCAGTCCTCATCCCACCCCAGCCACCGCCAACTATGAAAATCCAATCACCCTTCCACCTGAGCCTGGCAACACTTGGACTGATGTTTTGTTTGGGGGCTCAGCTCGCACAGGCAAGCGTCAATATTGTCGTACAGCCAACCAGCCAGGTGGTGCTGGCGGGCAGCAATGCGGTGATCACCGCCGATGTGACCGTGACGGCCGGTGAAGTCATCACCGGCTACTCGTGGCAGATGTCCACGAACGGGCTGAACCCGTTTGTCACCGTGGGCACGAGCACCAATCTCAGCCTGACAAATGTCCAGCCCGGCGCCGCGGGTTACTACTTCGTGCGCGTCTCGTATCTCACGGGTTCCACTCCCAGCACGGCGGTCAGCACCGCCGTGACCATTACCGTTCAGGACGCGGCGCGCATTATCGCCCAACCACAGGGTTTGATCCGGCCCACCGGAACGAACGCGACTTTCACCGTCACCGCCCTGGGTTCGCCCACGCCGGCTTTTCAATGGCGTTACAACGGAACCAATCTGGCCAATGGGGGACGCATCAGCGGAGCCAACGGAACGACCCTGACCGTCGCCGGCTTGCTGACCACCGATTCTGGAAATTACAATGTGGTCGTCACCAACCTTTACTCGGCGGCCACCAGCCAGGTGGCCACCCTGACGGTTTTGATCCCTCCCGCCATCAACGTCGGACCGCAAAACCTCCAACTCCTCGTCGGCAGCAACGCCACGTTCAGCGGATCGTTCGCCGGATCGGCGCTGACCTACCGGTGGCGCAAAGGCGGAACCAACCTGTCAAACGGCGGCCGCATCAGCGGAGCCACCAACAGCGCACTGACGATCGCCGGTGCGTTGACCAGCGACAATGGCAATTACAGCGTCTTCATTTCCAACCTCGTGGGCACCGCCACCAGTGCGGACGGCACGCTCACCGTGTTCATTCCGCCCGCCTTCACCAGCGCCGGCTCGGCCACGGGACGGCAGGGATTATTTTTCAACTACACGGCCACGGTCAGCGGCACGCCGCCCATCACGTTCGCCGCCGCCGGTTTGCCATCCGGTTTGAGCATCAACACCACCAACGGCCTGATCTCGGGCATCCCCGCGGTGTCGGGAATTTTCAACATCACCCTGTCCGCGATGGATCCGGTCATCACCAACACACAAACATTGACCCTCACGCTGGCGACGGGTTATCCCGGCATCACCAGCGCGCTCGCGGCCAGCGGCCAGCAGGGACAGTTTTTCAGCTATGCGATTCTGGCGAGCAACAGCCCCACTTACTTCAGCGCCAGCGGACTGCCCGCCGGCTTGAACTTGAATCCCACGACCGGTGTGTTTTCCGGCTATCCGATTGTGAGCGGCGCCTACACGATCACCCTTGGCGCGACGAATCAATATGGTCAGGACAGCAAAACCCTCACGTTGACCCTCGCCTCCGGCCTGCCGGGCATCACCAGTCCGTTGACCGCTTTCGGCACGGAAAATCAGAGCCACTTCAGCTACACGATCACGGCCAGCAATTCACCCACGTCCTTTGCGGCGGCCGGCCTGCCGCTCGGTTTGACCATGGATACCAAAACCGGGGTTATCAGCGGCACCCCGTTGTACGGCGGCACCTTCAACGTGCAAATCTCCGCGGCCAACGCCTATGGCACCGGTTCCGCCACGCTGGCGCTGACGCTGAACTACGCCACCGTGAACGGACTGGCGATCACCGGCGTCACCAACATTTTCTCGTCTCCGTACCTGCTGGATTTTTCCTTCTCCCTGCGCGACAGCGAGGATCCCGCCATCAGCAGCTCCGTGGTGCGGCCCGTCAGCCAGTTGCAGGTGGTTTGCATGGAAGCCGGCGTGCCGATTCCCGGCGAGACCGTGCTTGTCACCGCGCCCGGCAGCCAGAAGCAAATCAAGATGTTTCTCGCGCTCGACTACACCTACAGCATGCTCGCCGCCGGGGCGATTGAGGCCATGCAGACGGCGGCCAAAACCTTGATCAACTCGGAGCCGGCCCACGCGCAGTTCGGACTTTACGAATTCAACGCCGATTATGTCGCACCGCAGTTGGTGACCACCAACGGCCTCACCGCGAACAAAGCCGCCCTGGCCGGATTGATTGACGGCATCCAGACGAACTATGTGCAGGGCAACTACGCCGGGACGCGCTGCTGGGACACGATCTACGCCGCGCTCAACCAGTTCGGCCCGTACACCGCCACCAACCGCGACGAGCAGCGCTTCATCGTGGTGATGAGCGATGGCAACGACGACTCTAGTCTGTTGAACACGAACATTGATCCCATCGCGACGATGGTCGGCCTCGCGCAAACCAACAACGTGAAAATTTATTGCGTCGCCTTCGGTTCGAACATCAACACCAACACCCTGCAACAGCTCACCTCGCAGACGCTCGGCCAATATTATCAAGCCGCGACCACGGCGGATCTGGCGTTGCAATTTCTGAAAATCGCCAAGGACATTGACGGCCAATATCTTTTGCGCTGGGCAACCTTGCGGCGCGCACCGCTGCCCTTCCAGCCTTCATTCACGATCACCGTGGACGGCTTCACCGCCGCTTTTAACACCAACCTGATTTACGGCACCAACATCGTCATCAACACCAACGTCGTCCCGGCCACCACCAATATCACGGTCACCAACATCATCGTGCTGCCCTTCAATCCGGCGACCTACGCCGGCGACGTGAAGGTCGGCTCGTTGCTGCTCGTGGCCGATTCCGATGTCGGCCCGCAAACCATCCGGTTGCGGACGACGTACACGCCCCGGTTTGTGCGCGAGGTGCGCGTCAAGTATCGGCCCAATTTTCCCTGCACCGCCAGTCTGTCCTCGGCCGATCCCGGCGGCATCCTGAACGGTTGGACGATGACGGAAACCAACGACAACACCGGTCTGCGCACCCTGACGCTGGTCAGTCCCAGTCCCACCAATCTCCTGACCAGCATCCCGTATGGAACCTTCGGCGAACTGGCGGCCTTCCATTTTCAGTATCCCGACCTCATAACCGCCACCCAGGCCTTCAGCGCGTTCTCCGTGGACAACACCATCTACACAAACATGCTGCCCAATGGCCAGAGCTTCGTGCTGCAAAACAGCAACAGTTTCGTCACTGCGTATCCCGCACCGCCGCCGCACGGCACGCCGATCCCGTGGCTGATCGCCTACGGTTTCACGACGAATTTTGCCGCCGCCGAGTTGGGCGACCCGAACAACAACGGCCTCGCCACCTGGCAGGATTATCTGGCGGGCTTGAATCCGATTGACCCAAATTCAAAATTTTCCGTGCAGATGATCGGCACGCCGTCCGCCGCCCAGCCGTTGATCACCTTCAGCACCGTCGTCGGCCGGACGTATCGTTTGGAAACCGCCACCACGCTGAATGATTGGACCGTGCTGCGCGACGGCTTCAGCGGCACCGGC
Organism: Verrucomicrobiota bacterium; assembly: GCA_043781315.1. Classification (GTDB taxonomy): domain Bacteria; phylum Verrucomicrobiota; class Verrucomicrobiia; order Limisphaerales; family CAIQOK01; genus CAIQOK01. The sequence goes on from JAYWBR010000248.1 coordinate 13,788, forward strand.
GGCAATCTCTCCTTCACCGACCTCCGCAACCTGAGCGGCGTCAGCGCCGTGTATTATCGCGTGGCGGTTTATTGACCCGGAGCCACGCTGCCGCGCGGATGTGATTAAAAGTGAATGGGGGCATTTGTCTCCTCCTCGTTCTCGAAATTGAACAGCCAGAGTCGAGGACGAGGACGAATCGTGACCAGCCTAATGGCCGAAAAGAATCCGCTCCAACTGTTGCCCCACGACCTCCACGCAGCCTTCTGACCAGACGACAAAATCCGCCCGGCTCATTTTTTTCTCCACCGGCCACTGCGCGTCGAGCCGTTGCGCCATGTGTTCGCGCGTCCAGCCCCGTGCCTGCAATCGCTCAATCTGCGTCGTGGGCGAACAAGCCACGCACAGTGTGGCGTCCAACTCTTTTTCGGCGGCGGTTTCAAACAGCAGCGGAATCACCACGACGGCGAACCGATGTTTTTCCGCGCGCCACTTTTCAATCTGCTCGCGCCACAAAACCAGAATGCGCGGATGGGTGATGGCTTCGAGTTTTTTCCGGGCGTCGCTGCTGGAAAAAACAACCTTCGCCAGTGCTTCACGATTCAGTCCGCCATCGGGCGCGATCACTTCGGGGCCAAAGGTGAGTTTGATTTCCGCCCACGCCGGCTGCCCCGGCTCGACCACCTGGCGCGCGAGCAGGTCGGTGTCAATCACCGGCACGCCGCGCCCGGCGAGCCAGCGCGCGGCGGCGGATTTGCCCATGCCGATGCCGCCCGTGAGTCCAAAAACTTTCATGCCGCATCAATGCAGCGTCGCCCCCGCCAAGGCAAGGAACAAATCAACGCGCCGCTCCACCGCCGCGCCTACAGCCGGGCATTGTCAATCAACCGCGTGTTGCCGAAAAACACCGCCAGCGCCATGTGCGTGCCGCGCCGCACCTGCTTGACCGGTGCCAGCGTGGCGGGATCGAAAAACTCCACGTAATCCAGCCGCGCCAGCGGAGCGGCGGTGAGGAATTCCTTCAAGTCAGCTTTCAACCGCGCCGCCGCGACGGGCTTTTTCGCCGCCGCGCGGACGGCCGACAATGCGTGGTACAGAATCACGGCCTGTGCCCGCTGCTCCGGGTCGAGGTATTTGTTGCGCGAACTCATCGCCAGACCGTCCGCTTCCCGCAGCGTGGGCGCGATGACGAGCTGCACGGGAAAATTCAAATCGCGTGTCATGCGCTGCAGGACGGCCGCCTGTTGAAAATCTTTCTGGCCGAACACCGCCACGTCGGGCCGCACGAGGTTGAACAGCTTCGCCACCACGGTGGTCACGCCGCGAAAATGCGTGGGCCGCGCGGCCCCTTCCATGCCTAGTGAAATTTCTTCCTCGATCACGAACGTGCTGAAATCTCCGGCGGATTGGCCGGGATACATTTCCGCATCGCCGGGCGCAAAGACCAGGTCCACGCCGGCCTCGCGGCACAGTCGCAGATCGCGTCGGAGGTCGCGCGGGTATTTGGAAAAGTCCTCCTTCGGCCCGAACTGCGTCGGGTTTACGTAAATGCTCAGGGCGACTTGTCCCGTCGCACCCACTCGTTTCCGCGCCGCCTTGACCAGGCTCAAATGGCCGGCGTGCAAAAATCCCATCGTCGGCACAAGGGCGACGCGGACGCCGCTGCGTCGCCATTTTTGGGCCAGCCGTTGCATGGCGGGGACTGAAGTTGCGAGTTGCATGGGAATGGTTTAGCGGAAGTGCGGAGTCATCGCATCAAAGAAAAAGCCGCGCCAGGCAAAGCCGGCGCGGCGGTGTGAAATGGTTTCCGATCAGCGGCGCAATCCGAAATTCAGCGGCGAGCTGGGCATCTCGTGGGCGCACGGCTGGTTCGTGGGCGCGTCCGCCTGGTGATCCACCGACTGCACCAGACTTTTCGCCAGCAGATAGGCCTCGACCTCGTCACCGCTGATGTCCGGCAGCATGTGGCCGTTGACTTCCACACACGGGCTCATCATCTGGCCGCTCTTCTCGATCATTTCCTGGCGTTGCAAGGGATCGTTGATGATGTCGCGGTCTTCAAACGGCAGGTCGTACTTGCGCATGATGGCGCGCACGCCCTGGCTCCAGCCGCACGAGGGTTTCAAGTAGGCTACGATCTTAGGCTTTTCCATAATGTTCAGAATTTGTTTTTGTAACCACAAAAGGTGTACGTATGCTGGCACATCCATTTAACTTGGCAATCTTTTCTTGTGGCGGAAATCGCGACAGGCCAACCACCATCAAAATCATGCCGCTGAAAATCCTCATCGCCCCCGACAAATTCAAGGGCTCGCTCACCGCCCGCGCCGCCGCGCAGGCCATCGCGGCCGGCTGGAGCAAGGCCCGCCCGGACGACTCGCTGACGTTGCTGCCGTTGAGCGATGGCGGCGATGGCTTCGGTGAAGTCCTTGGCAATTTGATGCCGGCAACAATTCAAAATGTTTCCACCGTTGACGCCGCCCACCGTTCCTGCCAAGCGCGCTGGTGGTGGGAACCGAAAACCAAAACCGCCGTCATTGAATCGGCGGAGGTCATCGGCCTGGCGATGTTGCCGGCGGGAAAATTCCATCCGTTCGAGCTGGATACTTTTGGATTGGGCGCGCTGCTGCAAGCGGCCCTGACCAAAGGCGCGCGACGCTGTCTCATCGGCATTGGCGGCAGCGCCACGAACGATGGCGGCTTCGGGCTGGCCCGGGCGCTGGGTTGGGAATTTTTGGATGCCGGGGGCGGCGTGATTCAGCGTTGGACCGAGTTGCACACGCTGGCGACGATTCAAAAACCAAGACCGCGGCGATGGTTTGCCGAATTGATCGTCGCGGTGGATGTGCAAAATCCGCTGCTGGGCGTTCGCGGCGCGACGCGCGTTTACGGGCCGCAAAAGGGGTTGCAACCGGCGGAGCTGGCGGCGGCGGAAAAAAATCTGGGACGCCTGGCGCTGGTCGTGTCCCGGAACGGCACGCGCTTTCACAATCGTCGCGGTGCCGGGGCGGCGGGCGGACTGGGTTTCGGCCTGCTGACTTTTCTCGGCGCGCGGATGGAGCCGGGCTTCGCTGTGTTTGCGCGTCATGCGGAGTTGGCAAAATATTTGCCGTCGGCGGACTTGGTGATCACCGGCGAGGGCCGGCTGGATGCCTCCACGCTGATGGGCAAAGGCACCGGCCAACTGGCGCGACGCTGCCGGGCCTTGAAAATTCCCTGCCTCGCCCTGGCGGGGACGATTGCCGAGCGCGAGAAAGTTCAGCGCCGGTTTGCTGAAATTCATGTGCTGACGGATTTGACCACGCTGACCGGAGCTCAAGCGAAACCAGTCCACTGGCTGAAAACATTGGCGAATCAAATCGCGAAAAATGGCGGCATCCAATTCCGCAGCAGCACCAATTATTTTCTGGACAGCGTGGGGTGACTTCTCAAGACTCGCAGCCGAGTGACCAACAACCATACCAAGTTTTTTTCCTGCCTGCGTTTGCTGGTGCTGCTGACCCTCTGGCAGGCGGGGGACATTTTTGAAGCGCGTGCCCAGAATTTTCCCCTCACGGTGCGGACCAGCCCCACCAATGCAGTTCAGGTCGGCTCCACCGTGACGTACACCATCGGGGTGTCGAACTTCTCCAGCTTTGATGTCAGCGCGGTCATCGTCACCAACACCTTGGCGGCCTCGGTGCAATTGACCGGACGGACCACCACGCAGGGAACGGTGGCCACGAATGGCTCGTCGTTGGTGTTTTTCATCGGCCTCGTTCGCGTGGGATCCAGTGCGGTGATGACGGTCACCGGCATTCCAACCGTGGCCGGGTTCTTCACCAACCAGGTTTTCTGTTTCGCCCCGCAACTGACCAATCTGCTCACCAAGACGGTCTTTTCCCAAGCCACTAACCCCGTGGTGGTGTCCGATCTGGCGGTGATGCTCGGCACGCCGGCATCGCCCGTCTTTACCGGCGATTGGATCAGCTACCGCACCGGGGTCACCAACCTCGGGCCCAACACCGCGCCCAACGTGGTGCTGACCAACACGCTGCCCGTCGGCACTAAATTACTTTCCGTCTCACCAGCCTCCCAGACATTCCAACTTGTCAGCAACCAGTTGACGTTCCCGATCACCTCGCTGGCCAGCAACGCGTTCACCAATTTCGTTTTGCGCGTGCAACTGCCGACCAATGCAGGTGCCGCGCAGTTCACCGCGTCGGCCGGTGCGGGCGGCGCGACCGATCTCAACCCCGCCAACAACACCGCGACCAACAGCGTCAACATTGCCGGTTATTTTCCCGTCACGCTGCTGGCCGTCACCAACGCCCCGCAGTACACGAACCGGCAAAACGGTTTGATCGAGCAGAAAATTCTCGTGTCGAACGTCGGCACTGCGTCCGTGGACTCCGTGCGCGTCATCCTGACTGGCCTGACGAATGTGCCGCTGGCCGGCTACACCAATTATTTGTTCAACGCCACCGGCACCAACGCGGGCAGCCCCTTCGTGGTTTACCCGGCCACCTTGGACACGAACAGCAGCGTGGAATTGCGGCTGCAATTTTACGTGCGCACCCGCAGCACGTTTCCCTTCGGCAATTCGCAATTGCACGCCGTGGGAGTCAGCCCGCCTGATTTGACGCCGCCACCCGCCGTCGGCACCAGCACGAATTTTCATTTCAGCCGGAATGCCCGGCTGTCCACCGGCGAACATTTTTTGGAAGTCAGCAACACCATCGCGGGCCAGGTTTACACGATTGTTTACAGCGACGATCCCTTGTTCTCGAACGCCCAGATGGCCCTGCCGCCCATTGTGGCCCCGGCCAATTTCTTCCAGTGGCTGGACTACGGGCCGCCGGCCACCGTGAGCAAGCCCGGCTCGAATCCGCGTTTTTACAAAGTCTTTCTCAACCCCTAGCCCGCCATGCCGCCGAATATTTTCAACTCTTCCATCCGCCTCGGTACCCTGGCGCTGCTGGCCGTGACCGCCGGACGCGCGCACAGCCAGGCGTACGACCCGGACTGGACGCGCACCTTCCGCGCCGGCGTGCTTGTCGGCTTCAACCTCAAGGCCAGCTTCAGCATGAAAGGTTCGTTCGGCATCTCCGGCGGCGGCGCAGGCGTGTACGATGATGGTTACGTCCGCCCCGATGCCGGCGGTGCGCTCACCTCGGACTGGGGATACAAAAACGGGACGCAGTACGATCCCGCCACCGAGACGTTGACGATGCATCTTTCCACCGCCTTCAACACCACCGGTTCCGCCAGCGTGAAGGATTCGGCGGACATCGGATTGGATCTGGCCTACGGCGGCACCTTCACGCGCGGGGAACGCTTTCGCCTCGGCTGGGAATTGGGTTTTGGTTTGTTGCCCATCAAGATTTCCGACCGCAGCACTTTGTCGGCAACCGTCTCCCAGTCGGCCTACAAATTTGACGCCAGCGGTTACGTCATCGGCACCGACAACACGTTTCCACTCCCGGGCTGGCATGGCTCGCCGAATTCCCCGGGTGGCGCAACGATTGGCTCGGCTCCCGCCATGACGCCACTGCCGGATATTCCCAACGTCCAGGTCATCGGCAGCCGCACGCTGGATGTAAACTTTTACGCGATCAAGCTGGGGCCGACCCTCTTCTATGACCTCAGCCCGAGCATTGGTCTTTCCCTGGGCATCGGCCCGGCGCTCGGCATTGTTTCCGGAAATCTTAAATACAACGAAACCCTGAACTACGCCGGCGGCAGTTCGCACAACGTCGGCGAAGTTGGCTCCACCAAGCTGACCTTCGGCGGTTACATCAACGGCATGATCACCTTCCACACCGTGCAAAACGGCGACTTCTACATCGGCGCGCAATACATGCCCATGGGCAAGGTCAACATGGGTGGCGGCGGACGCAACGCGCGCCTAGACTTGAGCGGCCAAGTCTATCTCACCGCCGGCATCAACTGGCCGTTCTGATCCGGGATTTTTTCCGGCGGCTGCCCGCTCGACTTCACCCGCCTGCGTGCTAACTTCTCCGCCGTGAACACTCTCGTCGTTGGACTCATCAGCGCCTTGATCGCCACCAACCAGGCCGTGGCCGTCAGCAACCTCGTCACCCAAACCACCGGCCTCACCGTCGCCGTGCCCGACCCCAACGACCCGGTCGAAAAAGAATTCAAGAAAGTCGAGACCGCCGATGACGAGGCGCAGGCCGAGGTGGACGGCTGGCTCAAGGACAACAACGTGTTTGCCGCGAAAGGCGGCGGCCTCCCCGAGGCCGAGATGAATCGTCGCATCACCAAACGCTTCGCGCCCGTGCGCCAGGGCTACGAGGATTTCATCAAGCTCCACCCCAACCACGTCAAAGCCCGGCTCGCCTTCGCCAGCTTTCTCGACGACATCCACGACGAGGACGGCGAGATGGAGCAGTTGGAAAAAGCCCACGAGCTGGATCCCAAAGATCCCGCCGTGTGGAACAACATGGCGAACTATTACGGCCACAACAGCCCGGTGAAGAAGGCGTTTGAGTATTACGAGAAGGCCATCGAACTCGATCCACACGAACCGGTTTACATCCAGAACTTCGCCACCACCGTCTATTTGTTCCGCAAAGACGCGGCGGAATATTACCACATCAACGAGCAGCAGATTTTTGACAAGGCGCTCGCGCTCTACGCCCAGGCGCTCAAGTTGTCCCCGACCAATTTTCCCCTCGCCACCGATCTCGCGCAAAGTTATTACGGCATCAAACCCGTCCGCACCGCCGACGCCCTCCGCTCCTGGACCAACGCGCTGGCTATCGCCCACGACGAGATCGAACGCGAAGGCGTCTATCTGCATCTCGCGCGCTTCAAATTAAACGCCGGCATGTTCGCCGAAGCGCACGCGCACCTCAATGACGTGACCAACGAAAACTTCACCGAGTTAAAAACCCGGCTCACGCACAACCTCGAAGAACGCGAACGCGAAGCGAAAGAAACCAACGCCACCAAGACGGTCACCACGAAACTTGATTCCGCCACCAACTTCCCTGCCCCGGTGCCCCAGCTTCCGCCGGAGAACAAATAAACCGGGCTGGTTAAGTGATGCGGTCGGGAGGGTCTTGCAAAGGCTTCAAAGCATGGGAAGCTGACTTTGAACAGCCGCAAGGAAAGAGGATTACGATGAACAATAAGTGCGTCAGAAAAATTGGATGCCTATGCATCGCGTTCATAATCGGACTGCACGAGTCGGCAGTTTTGGCCGATACATTGGCGTTCACGAGTGGTGGCTACACGACCAATCAACCAGTAAACTTTACCGGCACCCGAGGCTGGGATTTTTTCAATAGTAGTCCGTACGGTTCCAGCAACTACATGGCCGTTACCCAACTAGGCGTCTTTGACCAAGGTGGCGATGGTCTGGCTAATTCCCACGAGATCGGAATCTGGGCCGCTAATGGAACCTTGCTGGCGTCCACGACGATTCCCGCCGGCACGGTGGCTCCGCTGGTGGATGGTTACCGCTATATGCCGATTACCCCCGTGTTGCTCCCGCCCAGTGCCTTCCCATCACCGCACCCTTTCATAGTGGCTGTGGCCGCCGCCTACTTAGCGGGTGATGCGGATGACCTCGTCACACCACAATACGGCGGATTATCGGATCTGGTATTTCTATCAAGCTATGATGGAAGTAACTCACATGGCTTTATCGGCGGCGGCCCAGGTCTGCCCTTCCCTGGCGGCCATTTTGTGGCACCGGAAGGCAGTGGCAGCCCCGCATTGCTGGAAGTGAACTTCCAATTCAACATCGTCCAAGTGCCCGAGCCTTCCGTGTCTCTCCTGCTTGCGCCCGGCTTGCTAGCACTGTATTTGCACCGGCGGCAGCGCTAGCAACAGCAGTTAACTTCAAGAACAAGCTGCCAGCGGCGGACTACCTTCGCCCCAGCCGTTCCAGCAACTTTCCGTGGATGCCGTCAAACCCGCCGTTGCTGAACACGCAGATGATCTCACCGCCTTGCGCATGTTGCGCGAGGTGCGCGACGATGGAATTCGCGTCCGGCAGATACGCGGCCGTCTTGCCGGAAGCTTCCAGCTTCTGCATCAACAGTTGCGGGTTCAGCCGCTCCTCCGGCTGGAGCAATTCCAACCGCGCGACCTGCGCCACCACCACCGCGTCGGCGTCCGCGAAGGACGACACCAGCTCGTCTTGAAAAACATTCCGCCGCATCGTGTTCGAGCGCGGCTCAAAGACCGCCCAGATTTTTTCGCGCGCATACTTGAGCCGCAACGCCGCCAGCGTCTCGCGGATCGCCGTCGGATGATGGCCGAAGTCGTCAATCACCGTGATGCCGCCGGCGATGCCCTTGATCTCCATGCGCCGCTTGATGCCCTTGAACGTGTCGAACGCGGACTGGATCTGCTTGTTCGACAGCCCGCAATGCTTCGCCGCGCCGATGACCGCCAGCGAGTTGCGCACGTTGAATTCGCCGACCAGGTTCAGATGAAACTTGAAGCTGGGAATCTCAAACTCCGTCGCCGTGGGGCCGTAACGGATGTTGAAAGCATAGACCGCGTGATCCCCGCCGAGACCAAAGCGTTTCACCGGGCAATGCGTCACGTTCAGCAGCGGCGCGAGGTTGTGGTCGTCGCCGTTGGCGAGCAGCAGGCCGTTGCGCGGGATGAGGCGGATGAAGTGCGAGAAAGTTTTTTTGACGGCGGCGAGGTTTTCAAAAATGTCCGCGTGATCAAACTCGAGGTTGTTGATGATTGCGACCTCGGGCTGGTAATGGATGAACTTGCTGCGCTTGTCGAAGAACGCGGTGTCGTATTCGTCGCCCTCGATGATGAACCACTCGCTGTCCGTGAACCGCGCGCCCTGCGAAAGATTCGTCGGGATGCCGCCGATGAGATAGCTCGGGTTCAAACCGTTGTGTTCAAAAACCCAGGTCAGCAGCGAGGTGGTCGTGGTCTTGCCGTGCGTGCCGGCAACCACGATGGAACGCTTGCCGCGAATGAAAAACTCGCGCAACAGTTCCGGCAGCGAGCAGTAACGCAGCTTGTGATCCAGCACGTATTCCGCCTCCGGGTTGCCGCGCGAAATGGCGTTGCCGATGACGACCAGGTCGGGCTGGTGCGCCAGGTTTTTGTCCGCGTAGCCGTTGATGACCTCGATTTTTTTTGACGCGAGGAAGGTGGACATCGGCGGATAGACGCTTTGATCCGAGCCGGTGACGACAAAGCCCTTGTCCTGCATGGCCGCCGCCGCCGAGGCCATCGCGGTGCCGCAGATGCCGGTGAAATGAACTGATTTAATTGCCGATGAAAACATTGCGGACGGATTAAAGCAGGAAGTTCGGCGGACGGAAAATAATTTTGGAAAAAGAGTTTAGCCGCACCACCCCAACCACCACCGACTGTCTGCCGATGGCGCAGATTCCCGCAGATTAAATTGGCGGCGCGTTCCGCAAATATCTGGCGTCATGGACTGCGCCGGCAGAGCGCAGCGGCGCCGGCGCTTTCGCACTACGAAAGGCGGGTGAAACAGGGGTATGTCCTCCCCAAAGCGGGGTCGCGCTGCGCTTGCCCCCGCAGTCCAAGACGTCATCGCGCCTTCGTTCGTCCGGAACAACTCACTTGCCCAGTTTGATTTCAAACGTGCCGTCCGTGGCGAGCACGGTTTTGAAATCGTTCGTCAACCAGACCTTGCTCGGCGTGTCAGCCTTGAGATAGGCATCCCAAAAGGCGGTGGAGCTTTCGCAGATCAATTCCTTGAACCGTTTCTGTTTTTCCGGCGGCAGCTTGCCGGACACGCCGCCGAAAATCATGTGATCGCCGCCGTTGAACGTCAGGAGATATTGTTCCACGCCGTGGATGTGGTCGAACGGAACGCGTCGTTCCGCCGGGCGCGTCTCGCCGATAGGGCTGGAATCCTCCGTGCCGGTCATGTGCAGGACGGGGATTTTTATTTTGCCGAACGCGCGATCCAACGTGTTCTTGCGGGCGGGCACCGGCGCGCTCATCGCCACCGCCGCCTTCACGCGCGGGTCGCCGAAGGAAATTTCCCCATCGCCGGGCGTGACAAAAACCTGGCCGGCGACTGCCAGCGTGGTGAACGCACCGAAGGAATGTCCCGCCACGCCGAGGCGCGCGAGGTCGAGCCGGTTCTTCAGCGGGGAATTTTCCTGGTTCAGTTTATCCAACCGGTCAATCGCAAAACTCACGTCAGCCGGGCGGTTGGCGGCGTTGTCGAGATTGGCGGCGGACTGGCGCAGGCTGGCTTTCAGTTCGGTCACCGGCTTGTCCTGCCACACGGAAGCGTCGCTGCCGAGATGCTGCAGGTGGACAGAAACGTAGCCGTGCGCAGCCCAATAGCGGCCGAGGTATTCATAACCCTCGCGCGAACCGCCGAGTCCGTGGGAGAAAATGATCACGGGCAACGGGCCGCTGCCGGTGGCGGGATAATAAATTTTCACCGGCACCGTGCGGCTGCGTTTGGCGTCGAGCCAGTCGGCGCGGAAGATTTCAACGCCGTTGGTGGCGGCGAAGGTGCCGGGCGCGGGCGCGACGATCACCCATGCCAGCGCGAGCAAGCGAAACAGTTTCATGGATAGCAAAGACGCGAACATGCGCAGGATTGTTACCGAACGCCGCCGATTGTCAGATAAAATTTCCCGGAGCGCGGGGTTCAACCGGCGAACCGTTTGAAACTCGCCCGGAGAATGGGTTGCAAAACTAACGCCGGTTCTTTTACTTGTCACGTGCTGTTCGATTTTCTGTTCAGGCCGACCCCGCCCGACCCGGTGGAACATTTCCTGGAGGTGCGCGGGCGGCGGCGGCCGTTGACGGTCGTCCGTCATGCCCGCGCGCGGCGTTACCTGCTGCGCCTGCAGCCGGACGGTTCAGTGCGCCTGACCATTCCCCGGCGCGGTTCGCTCGCTGAGGGTCGGCATTTTGCGGAGCGTCACACGGAGTGGCTGGGACGGCAATTGGATCGGCTCGCCGCGCAACCCGTCAAATCACGGCAGTGGCGTCTAGGCACCGAGATTTTTTTTCGCGGCGAATTGGTGGTGCTGGCGGCAGGGTTGAATGGCGAGAAAAACATCGTCCGGTGTGGTGACGAAAACATTGTAGTGCCCGAAATCGAAAGCGATCTGCGGCCCGCCGTCGTGAAACATCTGCGCGCGCTGGCGGCCCGGGAGTTTCCGCCGAGGGTTTTTGAATTCGCTGCGGCGCAGCAGGTGACCGTGTCGCGCGTCACGGTTCGCGATCAGCGTTCGCGCTGGGGATCGTGTTCGCGGCGTGGCACGATTTCCTTGAACTGGCGCCTGATCCAGACGCCGCCGTGGGTTGGCAATTACATCATCCTGCACGAGCTGATGCACCGGCGGCAGATGAATCACTCGGCGCGGTTCTGGACGGAAGTGGAACGGGTTTGTCCTGATTACGAAACCGCCGAACGGTGGTTGAAACAGCACGGCGCGTTGCTGAAATAAGCGGTGGTTTTTGAAATGGTGCATCCGACAGGGGTCGAACCTGTAACCATCTGATCCGAAGTCAGAAGCTCTATCCAATTGAGCTACGGATGCGCGCGAAGGGGAAAGAGTGGGGTGGCCAACGGGATTCGAACCCGCAACAACAAGCTCCACAAGCTTGGACTCTACCGTTGAGCTATGACCACCAACCGGGGAGCAGCATAGATTTTCCGACCCGCCGCGTCAAGTTTCCCGATGAGTGAAATTGCGGGCGCAAACCCGCAGGCATCAGAAGAACGGATTGTGCGCCTTCTCTTCGCCGACGGTCGTCAACGGCCCGTGGCCGGAACAGATCAGCGTGTCGGCGGGCAACGTTAAAATTTGTTCGCGCACTTTTTGCCGCGCCAGATCCCACGCGCCATTGCCGCCGCCCATCGAGCCGGCAAAGATCGTGTCGCCCACGATGGCCACATGCGGCGCGTCTTCCGACCAGTTGCCGACGAGGTACGTCACGCCGTCCTCCGCGTGGCCGGGCGTCTCGCGATTCGTGATGCGCAGGCTGCCGAGGTGCAGGCAGTCGTTGCGGCGGTTCTTGTGCTGCGGCAATGAACCTTTGGCGTCGGTGTGCAAATGGATCTTGGGAAATGCCTCGCGGATTTTCGCCAGCCCCGCCATGTGGTCGGGATGCGTGTGGGTGATGAAGACGTGCTTCAGTTGCAGTTGGTTTGCCTCGACCATTTTCAAAATGGGCGCGGCGTCCCAGCCGGTGTCGAACACGGCCGCTTCCCGCGTGACCTCATCCCACACGAGATAGCAATGCACCGCGCAACCGTCTTCCGTGGTGGTGATCTGATGCAGTTCGCGCCAGAGGCCGAGGTCTTTTTTTTCCGGCAACCAGCCTTGGGCGATGCCTTCCAACTTCACGGCGTTCAAGCCGAGCAACGGCGCGAGGGCCGGGAAATTAATTTTCTTCGCCGTGGTGCCGGAGGTTTCCAGTGCGGTCAGTTCTGCCTCGGTCAAACCGGCGGCGGCCGCGGCGGCGGCGGGTGCGACGCCGGTCATCGAACGCGCCTTGCGGATGATGTCACCTAAATGATCTTCGAGATTCATGCGCGAGACGGTAGCCGTGCGCCGCTTGGAGTCGCAAGCTTTAGGTTGCTCGAAAGTAATGGCCACGCGACCTGGTTCTGCGGAGACGCGGTTGCGCAACCTTGTCCCCACATCTGGTGACATGCGCGTTTTTCCAACCGGTGTATTCTCATCGTGTCGTTGAGATGCAATTCGCAGTGTTCCGTGTGTGTGATGTTAGGCGTATGTCTGCGGCGCCGCACCAGCGATGAAGTTTGAGTGATTTGTTCTCATGGGGCCGGACGCAAGTCCGGCCCTTGTTGTTTCCCCCCTCCCCCGCCGAAGCACTTGCCTGAATAATTTGCTTCTGCCCGCAACTTTTTCTAGTCTGCCGTGTATCAATGGTAAATGTGTGACCGGTAATTGAATGTCCTTTGTAACCCTTAAAGATTTTTTCGCGCAGCTGGGGCTGGTGACCCCGGCGCAGTTTGACGAGCATAGCAAGGCCTGGCGCGTGGCGGTGGAAAGCGGTTCACAGGAGTCGCTGCTCGGTTTCATCTGCCGCGAACGGGGCATGGCCGAGGACGTTTTCCTCCAGAAACTTTCCGCCGCGCTCAACTGGCCCTTCCTGGATCTGCCCAAGCTCGAAATCCCCTTGCCGGCCCGCACCAAAATTTCCACCAAGGTCGCCTTCCAATATTCCGTCCTGCCCACGAACCTTGTGGACGGCACCGTGCAGGTGGCCGTCAGCAATCCGTTCGACACCGCCATGCTCAACGCCGTGCGGTTCGACGCGCGCGGCCCGGTGCATTTCGCCCTCGCGCCCAAGGCGGAAATCGAAAAGGCGCTGAAAAAATATTACGGCGTCGGCGCGGAGACCCTCGACGAAATGAAGGACGCCAGCGAGGACGAATCGCTGGAACTGCTGCTCGGCGACAAGGAAATCACCGAGGGCGACCAGGAAGCCAGCGTCATCAAGTTCGTCAACCAGGTCATCTGGGAAGCCTTCAAAGACCGCGCCACGGACATTCACCTCGAACCGCAAGAAGACGAGCTGCGCATCCGCTACCGCATTGACGGCATCCTGCACCAGACGCCGATGCCGCCGCAGTTGAAGCGCTTTCAGTCCTCCATCATTTCGCGCATCAAGGTCATGAGCGGGATGAACATTTCCGAAAAACGCCTGCCGCAGGACGGTCGCATCAACGTCCGCATCAAGGGCGAGGAAATTGACATCCGCGTTTCCACCGTGCCGACCGTCTATGGCGAATCGGTTTCGCTGCGCTTGCTGACGCGCGGAAAAATTTTCCTGAGCCTGGAGAAGCTCGGCTTTGCCGCGAAGGACGAAGCGATGATCCGCGAGATCATCATCAAGCCGCACGGCATTTTCCTCGTCACCGGCCCGACTGGCTCCGGCAAATCCACCTCGCTCTACGCCTTTCTCAGTTCCATCAACTCGATCCAGAAGCGCATCATCACGATTGAGGAACCCGTCGAATACGAACTCAAAGGCATCAACCAGATCGCTGTGCGTCCCGAGATCGGCCTGACCTTCGCGATGGGTTTGCGCCATATTCTGCGCCAGGATCCGAACGTCGTGATGATCGGGGAAATCCGCGATTTGGAAACCGCCGAGATCGCCATCCGCGCGTCGCTCACCGGCCACTTGGTCTTCAGCACGCTGCACACAAACGACGCGTCCAGCGCGTTCACGCGGTTGATTGACATGGGCATCGAGCCGTTCCTCGTGGCGTCGTCCGTCGAAGCCGTCATGGCCCAGCGCCTCGTCCGCATCATTTGTCCGCACTGCAAGGTGGAGCAGAAAGTTTCCGCCGATTACATCAAGAAGATCGGCTTTCCCGAACATGAAGTCGCCACGACCAAGTTCATGCGCGGCGTGGGCTGCGAAGAATGTCGTCAGCTTGGCTATCAGGGACGCAAAGGTATTTACGAATTGCTTATTGTCACCGAAGCCATTCGCCCGCTCGTGATGAATCGTTCGTCGGCCACGACCATCGCGCAGCACGCCATCGAAGCCGGTATGAGAACGCTCCGCACCGACGGCTGGAACAAAGTCAAAGGCGGCCAGACCACCATCGAAGAAGTTTTGCGCGTGACGCAGATCGAGGAACATCTGGACTCGCTGGCCGAAGGCTCCAACAAATTGCTAAGAACCCAGAGCTAGATGAAAAACACCCACCGACAACTCCGACCAATGTCAAAAGCAGAAGGCCGAACGCACGGCGCGCGTTTCGTCATTCGTCATTCGTCATTCGTCATTTCCTGATATGCCCCGCTGGGATTCCTGCAACCTACTTCAAGCCGGCCTGAACGGCAGCCGCGTCTGGCAGTTCAACAAGAACGGCTCATTGAACCGCGAGCACGCCGGCAAGGCGGGTGAACCGCTGCCCGCCGGTCTCATCACCAAGAGCTGGGGCGCGCTCGTTCAGAAAAAAATGAACGTCGCCTGGCTCCCGCCGGAACACGTCTTCATCCGCGCCGCGCAATTTCCCCCGGCCTCGCCCGCCGAGACGCGCACGATGGTCGAGTTGCAGTTAGAAAAACTTTCGCCCATTCCCGTCACCCAGGCCGTGTGGAGCATGCACCTCCTGCCCTCGGCGAAACCCGACGGCCTCCAGACCGTCATCCTCATCGTCGCCGAACGCAGCGCCGTGGAAAAATATCTTGGCCAGCTCGAAGGCCAGGGTTTCATGGCCGACCGGCTTGAACTGCCGATGCTGGATCAATTGCTCGCCACCAAGGTGGAGGGCGACGGCGCGTGGATCTTTCCCGAAAGCCCGAACTCCGCGCTCGTCGCCTGGTGGTACGGCGGCACGTTGCAAAGCGTTGGATTGATCGCGGTCGGCACCGCCGAAAACCGCGCGGCCAGCTTGAAAGATCAGCTCGTTCACATGGCCTGGGCCGGGGAACTCGACGGCTGGATCACCTCGCCGCCGGACTGGCAGCTCGTGGCGGACGCGGCGTCTGCGGGCGAATGGGAATCTCCGTTGCGCGAAGGTCTCGGCACGCCGATAAAAACCATCACGCCCATTGCTCCCGCCGACCTTGCCGCCCGCACCGCCAAGCGCGTCGCCGAATCCACCGACGATTTGAATCTGCTCCCGCCGGAGTTTGCCAAACGCTACCAGCAGCAGTTCGTGGATCGCCTGTGGATGCGCGGCCTGGGTGCGGTCCTCGGCCTTTATCTCATCGGCTGCCTGATCTTTTTTGTGGCCGCCGGCGTGTTCGATCATCAGACCGCCAAGCAGGAGCAGACCGTGGCGGAACGCTGCTACGACTACACCAATTCCCTCCAGCTCAAGGCGCGCTTCGACGTTCTCAAAGACCGGCAGGCGTTGCGATTTGCCGCGCTGGACTGCTGGGAAGCCGTCGCCGAAAAAATTCCGTCGGGCGTCACGGTGGATTCCATGAACTTCAACGACGGCAAACGCATCCGGCTTGACGGCACCGCGCCGCTCTCTCAGGTGAAAGAAGTGATTGAGTTTAGCGGCAATGTCCGCAAGGCCTCTACGGCTGAAGGTCAGGAGCTGTTCAACCGAAACGGCGGCGACCCGTTCTCATACAACGCCAACCAAGACAAGGACGCAATCCGATGGAACTTTGGGTTGGAGTTGAAAAAAGGGGAGGTGGAATGAACACTTATCTTTCAAAATTAAATTCCAGCGAGCGCCGCTTCGTCGTCGCCGTGGGCATGGCGTTCTTTCTCGTCATCAATATATTCTGGGTCTGGCCGCACTTCTCCGATTGGAGCGTCATCCGGGGCCGGCTTGACGCCGCGAACGCCACGTTGGCGACTTTCGATGCAGCGTTTCAAAAGACCAACGACATCGCAAAAGAAGTGGAAAAAATGCAGCGCGGCGGCGGCAATGTTCCGCCCGAGGATCAGGCCGTGGCGTTTCAGCAGACGATCCAGGGACAGGCCGCGCAAAGCGGCGTACGGGTCGGCGGCACCGGCCGGCTCATCACCCGCACCAACCAGTTTTTCATGGAGCAAATCCAGACCATCACCGTGGCCGCCGGGGAAAAACAACTCGTGGATTTTCTCTACAACCTCGGCTCCGGCGACTCGCTCGTGCGCGTCCGCGATTTGTCCGTCCGCCCGGATCCGCCGCGCCAGCAGTTGCAGGCCAACATCACCCTGATCGCCAGCTACCAGAAAAATGTCAAGGTGGCCGCCGCGCCCGCCGCCAAACCGGTGGCTGCACCGGCTCCGCCCAAAGCCGCGCCGCCCGCCGTGCCGGATACTTCCAAACCCGCTACTCCGAAGAAATAATGAAAAAGTCACTCGCCTTCCTGCTCCTGCTCGTGGCCGTCTCCTGTTCGCAGACCCCGACCAAGCGCGCCTCCAAACACCCGGCGGCCACCGCCCCCGACTTTTCCGCGACCAGCGGCCTGAAGGTCATTGCCGGCACCAACGCCAGTTTGGAAACGATTCATCCCGACAAGGCCGAAGCCGCCGCGCCCGCGCATGTTGACACTGCGCCGGTTGCAACCAATGCGCCCACCCTGAAGGTTTCAGTCCCCGCACCCGCCGTCCCGGCCGTCGCCGAAGAGATGATTCCCGCCGGCACGATCAATTTTCCAGCGGCGGATTTGAAAGAGGTCTTGAAAATTTATTCCGAGCTGGTGAACCGCACCATTTTGCAGCCGGCGAACCTTGGCTCGCCGCAGATCACGTTGAAGACACAGACGCCGCTCACCAAGAAAGAGGCGCTCTCGGCATTTGAAGCGGTGTTCGCGCTGAACGGCATTTCCCTCGTCAACATTGGCGATAAGTTTGTGAAGGTTGTCCCCGCCGCGCAAGCCCACACCGAAGGCGCAGTCAATGACACGCGCACGGCGGCGGAACTCCCCGACCTCGGCCAGTACCTCACGCACGTCGTCCAGTTGAAATACACCAAGCCCAGCGAAATGGTTCCCGCCCTCCAGCCGTTCGCCAAATTGAATTCCATCCTGCCGATGGACGGCAGCATGATCCTCATCATCCGCGACTACACGGAAAACGTGAAGCGCATGTTGGAAATGATTGACCAGATTGACGTGAACGTGCCGTCGGAATTCGTCTCCGAAGTCATCCCGATCAAATACGCCAAGGCCAGCGAAATGGCGGATGCGTTGAACAGCCTCGGCGCCAGCGGTGGCGGTGGCGGCGGCAGCGTGGGTTCACGCGGCAGCAGCACGCGCGGGGCGACTCGCTCCACCACCACCGGTGCCTTCAACCGCACCGGGGCCAGCGGCGGTTTCGGCGGCGCTTCGCCGTACGGCGGCCAGGGCGGCCTCGGCGGCCAACCCGGCGGGATCGGCGGCCAGCCCGGTGGCCAGCCCACCAGTTTCACCGACCGTTTGTCCAAGCTGATCAGCAAGGCGTCCTCCTCCGGCGACCTCCAGCTTTTCGGCCAGATGAAAATGATCGCCGACGAGCGCTCCAACTCGCTGCTCATCTTCGCCACGCGCCCGGACATGGAAATGATCAAGAGCGTCATCGCCAAGCTGGACGTGGTGCTGGCGCAGGTGCTGATCGAGACGGTGATCCTGGACGTGCAGATCGGCAACGGCTGGAATTACGGCATCAGCGCCGGCCAAAATCCCCGGAACTTCACGCAAGGCTCCAACATCGTCGGCACCATTGGCGGCACGGCCAATTCTTCCGGCGGCAGCCTGGACACGCTGGCCAAATTTTTTGGCAACACGTTCGTCTCGAATTCCTCCACCGCTTTCCCGGCGGCGGGCGGGCTTAATTACTTTGGCCGTTACACCGGCAACATTGACGTGGCCGTGCAGGCCGCCATCTCCTCTGGTCGCGCGAACGTCGTGCAGCGTCCGCAAATCCTCACCACACACGCCACCGCCGGCTCCATTTTCATCGGCAGCACGATCCCGTACGTCACCAGCAGTTACGGCGGCGGCGCTTACGGTTCGGGAAATTCCTACCAGCAGTTGCAGGTCGGCATCGGCTTGAACGTGACGCCGTACATCAATCAGGACGGCCTCGTGGTGATGCAGATTGACGAACAGATCAACGAACTCAGTGCCAAGTCCACCACCATTGCCGGCGTCGGCGACGTGCCCAACACCGTCAACCGCACGCTGTCAGCGGAAGTGGCCGTGCGCGATGGCGACACCATCATCCTCGGCGGCTTCATCCGCAACTCCGACAGCAAGGCCGAATCCGGCGTGCCGATCTTGAAGGACATTCCCCTGCTCGGCGAACTGTTCAAGAGCAAGTCCGACACGAAGGAACGCAAAGAACTGCTCGTGCTGATGAAACCCACCGTCCTCCGCACCCCGGAACTGGCCGCCCAACACACGGCGGAAATGAAAAACCATCTGCCCGGCGTCCTGCGCGCCGAGGCCGAATTGAAAGCGGATGAACAGCGGCAACTGGATGAGGATCGCAAAGTGGTGCGCGCCGAACAGCGGAAAGCCGCCGCGCGCAAAGCGAGATACACGCCGGAAGAAAAGGCCTACGAAGACAGCAAGCCTAAATAGCCGTTACTCAACTAGGGGTCTTTGATAGTGGTGGCGATGGCTTGGTCAACTCCCACGCCATTGGCATTTGGGCGGCTGACGGAACTTTACTCGCATCCACAACGATTCCCGCAGGCACGACGGCTTCGTTGGTGGATGGCTACCGCTATATGCCGATCACACCGGTATTAATCCCGCCGGGAGCTTTTCCAATTCCTTCGCCTTTCAAAGCGCTCGTGGCCGCCGAGTACGTTGTGGGCGACACGGATGATCTTGTGACACCAACTGGCGTGTTCGGCAGCGGATATGCAGCGCCAGTGGCAGCAACCAGCTATGATGGTAGCCCATCCCAAGGTTTTTATGGCCTTGGAACGGGTTCGCCTTTTCCCAGTCAGCATCTATCCGCACCGGAAGGTGGTTTTACTTTTCCATTTTGGGAAGTGAACTTTCAATTCAACGTCGTCCAAGTACCCGAGCCTTCCGTGTCCCTCCTGCTTGCGCCCGGCTTGCTTTATCTGTTCCTGCGCCGTCGTCATTTTTTGAGGCGGTTACACGGATGAAACTGTACTTCAACTTCACCGTTCAATCCGGTGCCGGCAAAACTTCGCGGGCTGTCGCGCGTCCTCGTCCAGCTCGACAGTAAAAAATCCGCCGTCCTTCCACAGCTCAATGCCCGTCAGCGACGGGCAGAGCCGGACGCAGAACGGTTGCCAGTGTCTGGCTTCACCCAGCGCCGCGCTCATGCGCCGCCCAGCACCGCCCAGAAATTTTATCGTCGGCATCCCCGCCAGCAGCTTGCTCAGCCGGAAAATGAAATCCGAGTGCAGATGCCCGATGACGGTCTGTTCGATCTGGGAAAATTTTTCACGCACCGCCGGTTCGCGCCCCAGCGCGGGCAGCGCCGTCGGGTCGTGACAAAACAAAATGACGCGCTGGGCGGGTTTCAAAGCGGCGAAGGCGGCGCAGATTTTCGCGAGGTGTTCGGCGCGCAAACTTTTCCAGGCGGCGAGTTCTTCCGGCAGGGTTTCCGGCTCGTACACGGGCAGCGCAAGGAGCGAGGAAACCACGCCGATCAAAACGTAGCGGCCCAATTCCTCCTGCCAGAACGGTTCGAGGCCCAGTTCATTTTTCGCCCGGTGAAAGCTGGCGAGTCGCATCCCGCCGCGTCCGCCGATAAGGGCGCGTTTGCCGAGTTCGTGATCGCCGTAGGTCGCGCGGAAGCTCGCACCAAAACGGGCGCGGAGTTTGCCGAGACTTTCCTGCGCGCTCTGACACGCCGCGTCGTCGCTGACGCCGACGAAGCCGGTGTCACAGGAAAAATCCCCGTTGGCGATCACGCGGTCGGCGGCGGGAACGCGCTCGAGAAATTGGTCGAGCAGATGGTTGTGATAGAGCTGGCGGTGCAGCCAGAAAAAACGGTGATGAACTTTCAGGAAAATCCGCAGCAGCGGGTTGGTCACGCCCGCCAATTCATAATCGTTGCCGCGCGCCTGCTCGGCGGCGGAGGCGTAATGCACATCGCTGAGGATGGCCAGGGTGTGAGCGCGCGGCATGGGGAACCGCGCTACGACGCGGCGGGGACGACGCCGGCCGGCAGTTGGATGATGAAGGTGGTGCCCGCGCCGGGCTGGCTTTCAAAGCGGATGCTGCCGTGGTGCTCCTCGATGATGCGGCGCGTGACGGCCAGTCCGAGACCGTTGCCGCGCGGTTTGGTGGTGAAGAACGGCTCGAAGATTTGCGGCAAATTTTCGGCGGCGATGCCCGCACCGGTGTCGGCGATGCGGATTTCCACGCTGCGGCCGGCGGCGGTTTCCCGCAGCTCGGTGGTGAGCTGGACGTTGCCCTCCTCGCCGACGGCGTCCACCGCGTTGAGAAGCAAATTGAGAAACGCCTGTTCGAGTTGCGACTCGTCGCCGGGAATCAGGTCGTCGGCGGTGTGAAAATCTCGCCGGAGAGAAATCAATTTCGCGGTGATGCGGGGATGGATCATGAACAGCGAATTTTCCAGCACGGTGTGCAGATGGACGCCGGCCAGCACGGGATGCGGCGGGGCGGCGTATTTCAACATGTGCGACACGAGGCCGTCCATGCGGGTGATTTCCCGGCGGACGGTTTCGGACAGCTCGGCGTCCTGGTTTTTTTCAAGGAGCAGATCCACGAAGGCTTTCACGGCGACGAGGGCGTTTTTGATTTCGTGGGCGAGGCCGGCCGAGAGCGTGCCGACGCGGGCGAGCCGATCCAGCCGCCGGAGATTGTGTTCGAGCCGGACCGTGACCGAGGAATCGTTGAGCATGGCCACGACGCCCGCGCCGAGATCGCCGGACACGGGCATGGCGGTGACGGACAGGGTGGTCGGGTTTTTTTTCAGCGGGTCGAGGACGAGCTTCCGGTTCGCGGCGGGCTTGCCGGTTTGAAAAACCTCGCGAATGAGCGCGTTGATCGAAAGCGGCAACACGGTGGCGGCCTCAGCGTGCGGCGGGGTGGCGGGTAGTTGCAACACGCGCTCGGCCTCGGGATTCAGCGCGGTGATGCGGCCCGTGCGATCCACCGTGATGAGGCCGCAGGCGTAGCAATCCTGGAGGAGGTGCTCGAAGGAGGTGCCGGCCTGGTCGCCCCTGGCGTGGCTTAGACTTTGCGAGGGCATGGCAAGACAGTCGGGGCGGTGAAAATCTCGGCGGCGATTGGCTCGGCAGCCTTGCGGGAAGGCGGAATGATCCGAGTTTCAAATATTTGACCGGCAAACGGTCGGAACGACAAATTCATGAGACTGGTTTCAAGGCTGAACGCATTCATGAAAACTGCGCACACAAAAAAGCTGATGCCCCATCATTGTCGCGGCGGCGGGCTTTGGCAAGTTTTTGTACATGCGGGCGTTGATTAAAAATGGCGGCCTAGGGAAAGCGAGAGGGTGGGGATGAACAACTGGTATTTGCCGTTGGCGGTCTGGCCGGTGAACGGGTTGGGCTGGTCGTTGCTGATCGTCCGGGCCGGGCCGCTGATCAACTGGCCGGCCAGCGCCCAGTGCCAATGTCTGCCCTGGTGGCCGACCCCCAGGCAGCCGACATGCAGCGCGGTGTCGGGAATGGCGGGGGTGAAATTCTTTTCCGAGGCGGTTTCGGTGCAGTAAAAATATCCCGCGCTGGCAAACCAGCCGTGTTCAAAATAACGGGTGATCCCGAATTCATAAAACCAACTGTCGCGCCAGTTGAGCTGCAAGGGCAGATCGAAGCCGAAAATATTTTTGGTGCCGCCCAACGTGACCGTTTGCAGGGGCCGCCAGTCGCTCCAGTCCACATCCACTTCCAGATTCCATTTCGGCGTGGGCCGCTAGGAGATGCCGGCGGAAATAATTTGCGGGAACGGCGCCCGGGCCACGGTGTACGCTTCCCGCCGGGTTGCACTGGAATCGTAACTGGTGACACCCCGGAATTTCATCGAGGTGGCGCTGCGATAGTTGGCGCCGAAGGACCATTGGGGATGCGGCTGCCAGAGCAGTCCGGCGTTGAAGCCCGCGTCATAATCGCTGCCTTCAAAATTGAGCGTGTCGCTGGCGGTGGCGAGGCCGCGCCGCAACTGGAGCTTGGCGTAATTCACGGTCAGCCAACGGCGAGCGAGAGTTGCGGCGTGATTTTCCAGGCGATGACGGGATTGAAGGTCAGGTATTGCAGGCGGGACTCAATGGCGAGCGAGCGGAAACTGGAATTTTCCGGCCACTCGACACCGAGGCCGAAGGGCGCGTAAAGACCGAGGCCAAAGGAGAGCGGGAGGTTGGTGGGCGAATAGGTGCAATAGAGTTGCGGGATGGGCAGGACTTCAAATTGGGAACGGGTGATCGCGCCGGCCGGGGCTTCGTAGCGGGTGTTGATGCCGAGATAATTCAGAACGCCAAGCTGCACATCCACGCCGGGGAGTTGCGTGATGCCGGCGGGGTTGTAGTACAGCGCGGACGGATTGTCGGCCGTGGC
>JAYWBR010000249.1:0-4959 GCA_043781315.1 Verrucomicrobiota bacterium
ATTTTTCCGGGACAAGATTGTGTTTGTCGGCGCGCGTCCGATGGCCGGAACGTTTCGCGAACGCAAAGATGAATTCCGCAATCCGCTGTCGGCGTGGGGCGACAAGGAACTGTTCATGCCCGCCGTGGAAGTTCACGCCACGCAGTTGCTCAACCTGATTCGGGGTGACTCCCTGCGCCGGTGGCCGCCGTTGACGGAGTTGCTGGTGCTCGCGGTGAGCGCCGGACTTTTTGGCTGGCTGCTGTTTCGTTTCCGACCTTTGCCAGCAGCGGGAGTTGCGTTGGTAGGTGAACTCATTGTGTTCAGCATCGTCTCGTGGGGGTTGCCAGCGCAACGAGTTTGGTTTCCTTGGTTGATCGTCAGCGCGGTGCAAATCCCCGTCGCACTCACGTCGTCGGTGCTCTACCAGTCACTCGAATGGTACCGGCAGAAGCGGCGCTTCGAGGCGCAACGCCGCGCCGACGAGGTGAAGATTCGCGAGCAGGCCGCGCTGATCGAGAAGGCGCAGGACGCCATTCTCGTGCAGGATTTGGCGGGTAAAATCATCTACGCCAATCCGAGCGCGGAAAAACTTTTCGGCTGGAGCGCGGCGGAACTTCAGCAAAATGGAACGGCGCAACCGCTGTTTGCCGCCAGCCATGAACATTTTTCCGACGCCATCAAAGCCACGCTCGCCACCGGCGAATGGCAGGGGGAATTGCAACCAACGACACGCGCGGGCCGCAAGTTGATCATGGAAAGTCGCGGCACCCTCATCTGCGACAAGCGCGGCGAACCCAAGTCCGTGTTGCTCATCAACACCGATGTGACGGAGAAGAAACAACTCGAAGCGGAGTCGCATCGCGCGCAACGCCTGGAGAGCATCGGCGCGCTGGCCGGCGGGATGGCGCACGATTTGAACAACGCGCTCGCGCCGATTTTGATGGGCCTGCAACTCTTGCAGAAGGAACGGCAGGACGACGAGACGCAGCGGATGCTGGCCGTGATGGAGTCCAACACGCATCGCGGCGCGGACATGGTGAAGCAGGTGTTGCTGTTCGCGCGCGGTCAGGACGGCGAGCGCGAACCCCTCGCGCTCGGCAGTCTCGTGCGCGAGATGGAGCGCATCGTCCGGCAGACGTTTCCAAAATCCATCAACGTCGCCGCGCTCGTGCCCGCCGATCTCTGGCCGGTGCTCGGCAACGCCACACAACTGCATCAAGTGTTGCTCAACCTCTGCGTCAACGCCCGCGACGCCATGCCGCGCGGCGGCGAACTCACGCTGGCGGCGGACAACGTCGAACTGACTTCCGCCGAGGCGCAGTTGATTCCGCAAGGTGCGCCGGGATGTTTCGTCATGTTGCTCGTCGCCGACACGGGGAGCGGGATTCCGCCGGAAATTTTACCCCGCATCTTCGAGCCGTTCTTCACGACGAAACCAGTGGGCGAAGGAACCGGTCTTGGACTTTCGACGAGCGCGCGCATCATCAGTCAGCACGGGGGTTTTTTGAACGTCAAAAGCGAACCGGGCCAGGGAACCACCTTCGAGCTGTATCTGCCATGCGCGACGATTGCGCCGACGCCAACCAAGCAAGTCACGTCCGCCGTCGCACCGCCGCGCGGGAACGGCGAGACGATCCTCGTGGTGGACGACGAGCGGGCGATCCGCGAAATGATCGCCAGCACGCTGACGGAGCAAGGGTATCGCGCGCTCACCGCCGCGAACGGCGCGGAGGCGTTGGTGCAATTGAGCAACGCCGCCGAGACGGTTCACCTGATCCTGCTCGATCACGACATGCCGGTGATGAATGGCCGCGAAACCTTGACCGCCGTGCGCAGTCGCTGGCCGCAACTGCCCGTGCTGCTGATGAGCGGCGAAATGGAGTCCGCAAAAATTCCGCACACTGCGAACCTGAGCAAACCGTTTCAACTCCAGCAACTGCTGCAAGCGGTGAACGAACAACTGCGATGAGCTTGGCAGTTTGATTGGTAGGGCGCGTCACTCCGTGCGCGCCAGGCAACTGACGGTGTGGCGGCGGCGCGCGCGGAGTGACGCGCCCACGACATGAGGGACAAAACCGCTGCGGGTGCGGAACTTTCCCAAGGCATCATGGACTGCGGTGGCAAGGCGGCAGCCGCGACACCGCTTTCGGGCGCGAAGAAAACTTCCTTGGTTTACAATCTTCCGCCTGTGCGAAAGCGGCGTGGCGCTCCGCTTCCCGCCGCAGTCCAAGACGCCTTCCCGATCCGCTTGCCCACCCCGCTGCAACCGCCAAGCTTTTCGTGCAGGGTGTTTCTCAACTCGCCAGGAAAAATCCCAAAGATTGGGGCCGCCTGTGGATATTGAATCTGCGTCCCCGCACACGCAGAGGCAGTCCAAGGACAAGTCAAACCCCGGGGACTCTACGGAACTTTCCCGCACATAATTACGGAGCCGTGTCACCTACTTGCAACTTGCCCCTCAGTGGACGTTTCCCTAATCTTGCGGCCCGATGAAAGGCATTATATTAGCCGGCGGCGCTGGTTCGAGGCTCTTCCCACTGACCCTGGTGGCGAGCAAGCAGCTCCAGCCTGTCTATGATAAACCCATGGTTTATTATCCGCTGACGACGTTGATCGAAGGCGGCATCCGGGAATTCTGCCTCATCTCCACGCCGCACGATCTGCCGCGCTTCAAACAGTTGCTCGGCGACGGCACCGCTTGGGGCCTCACCATCGAGTATCGCGAGCAAGCCAAGCCGGAAGGCATCGCGCAGGCTTTCCTCATCGCAGAGTCTTTCATTGGCAACGACGCCTGCACCCTGATCCTCGGCGACAATATTTTCTACGGCGGTGACACGTTTCAAAAAGCGTTCGGCGAATTTACGGGCGGCGCAACCATCTTCGGCTATCACGTCACCGACCCGGAACGTTACGGCGTGGTGGAGTTCGACGCGCAGGGCCGCGCGATTTCCATCGAGGAAAAACCCAAGCAACCCAAGAGCAACTACGCGGTACCCGGCCTCTACATTTTCGACAACCAAGTCGTCGCGCTGACCAAGGCGATGAAGCCCTCGGCGCGCGGCGAGTTGGAAATCACGGACTTGAACATGGAATATCTCCGGCGCGGCCAGTTGCGCGTGCAATCGCTCAACCGGGGTTTTGCGTGGCTGGACGCCGGCACGAGCAGCAGCCTGTTTGACGCCTCGGCGTACGTGCAGACGATTGAAAAACGCCAGGGTGTGAAGATCGGCTGCCCCGAGGAAGCCGCCTTCCGGCAGAATTTTCTTTCCCAACCGCAGCTCGACGCCCTCACGGCCAGGCTGCCCAAATGCGAGTATCGCGCCTACCTCGAGGAGATCGTGGCCGAAGCCAAGCGTCTGAAAAAGTAAGTATGATTGCCCTGCTCGGTGCCACCGGTTACATCGGCCAAGCCTTCGCCAAAGTGTTGAGCGAACGCAACCGCCCGTTCATCGCGCTCTCGCGAAAAACCCTCGATTACACAAGCTTTGACTCGTTGGTTGGATTTCTGCGCGAGACCAAGCCGGAGTTCCTCATCAACCTCGCCGGCTACACCGGCAAGCCCAACGTGGACGCCTGCGAAATCGCCCAGGCCGACACCCTCGCCGGCAACGCGCTGTTGCCGCAAATGATCGCCGAAGCCTGCGAAGCCACGAAAACTCCGTGGGGCCACATCTCGTCCGGCTGCATTTATTCCGGCGCGAAAGTTTCCGTGAACGGAAAAGTTTCCGCCGAGAAAGACCTGACCAAACCGGAGCTGCGGGCGCTCCTGGAAAAAAATCCCGCCGCGTTCCACGGCTTCACCGAGACGGACGCGCCGAACTTTTGCTTCCGCGACCTGCCGTGCAGTTTCTACAGCGGCACCAAGGCCATCGGCGAAGAGGCGTTGGCCAACGCGCCGCAATGCTACGTGTGGCGGCTGCGGATTCCGTTCGACGAGTTCGACAGCCCGCGCAACTACCTGAGCAAGGTGCAGCGCTACTCGAAGGTCTATGACAACGTGAATTCCATCTCGCACCGCGCCGATTACGCGAAGGCGTGCCTGGACTTGTGGGAGTTGCACGCGCCGTTTGGGATCTACAACGTCACCAATCCCGGCTTCGTCACCACGCGGCATGTGGTCAACGTGTTGGAAAAAATTCTCAAGCCCGAGCGGAAGTTTGAGTTCTGGGAGAGCGACGAGGAGTTTTACAAGGTCGCCGCCAAGACGCCGCGCTCCAATTGCATCATGGACACGACCAAGCTCCTGGCCGCCGGCGTGAAAATCCGCGGCGTGGAGGAGGCGCTGGAACATTCCCTCAAAAACTGGAAGCCCGAATGAATTTACGATTTCGCGCGCTGATTGAAGGGCGCGTGCGATTGCAACTCATCGCATCAATCGTAAATCGTAAATCGTAAATCATAAATCAAAAATGAATCTCCTCATCACGGGCGGCGCTGGCTTCATCGGCTCGAACCTGATCCAACACGTCATGGACGATCCGAGAGTCACCAAGCTCGTCAACCTCGACTGCCTCACCTACGCCGGACATCTGGCCAACCTCGAAAACGTTTCCAAACATCCCAAGTATGTTTTCGAGAAGGTGGATTTGCGGGACAAGGTTGCGACCTTGCGCGTGGTCGAGCAGCACGCCATCACCCACGTCATGCATCTCGCCGCCGAATCGCATGTGGACCGCTCCATCACCGGGCCGGGGGATTTCATCCAGACCAACATCATCGGCACGTTCAACCTGCTCGAAGCCTGCCGCGCGTTCTGGGGCACGAATCTGAGCGGGAAAAGATTTCACCACGTCTCGACCGACGAAGTTTACGGCAGCCTCGGCGCGACCGGGCTGTTCACCGAGACCACGCCCTACGCGCCCAATTCCCCCTACTCCGCCAGCAAGGCCTCGAGCGATTTCTTGGTCCGCGCCTATCACCACACCTACGGCTTGGACACGGTGATCACCAATTGCTCCAACAACTACGGGCCGTTTC
>JAYWBR010000250.1:0-4942 GCA_043781315.1 Verrucomicrobiota bacterium
CGGTAGGCGTTCACCGTCTGCGTCTGGCCGATGCGGTGCGACCGGTCAATCGCCTGCGCCTCGACCGCCGGATTCCACCACGGATCGTACAGCACCACGTAGCTCGCGGTCGTGAGATTTAAGCCGGTGCCGGCGGCGCGCAGGCTCAGCAGGAACACGCCGGGGCCGGTGTCATTTTGGAAAGCATTCACGACCTCCTGCCGGTCCTTGGTCTGGCCGGTGAGCATGTGCGTGGGAATCTGGCGTTCGCGACATTCCTTCTGGAGCAGTTCGAGCATCTGCACGAACTGGCTGAACACGAGAATTTTTTGGCCGTCCGCCGTCAAGGCATCGAGCAGCTCGAACAACGTCTCCGTCTTGCCGGACGCGGCGTCACTGCCCACGAGTCGCGGATGGCAGCAAATCTGGCGCAGGCGCGTGAGCGCGGCCAGGACGTGCATCTGGCTTTTGTTGATGCCCTTTTCGGCGACCGTCTGCATGACCTGGTCGCGGCTGCGGCGGAGTTCGGCGAGATAAAGTTTTCGTTGGTCGTCGCCGAGCTGACAATCGCGGCGTTCCTCGATGCGATCCGGCAAATCCTTGGCAACGTGCTTTTTCATGCGGCGCAACAAGAGCGGACGCAGCTTGGCGGACAGGCGGCGGCGCGCGATGCGCTGTTCCATCTCGGGATTCTCCGCGCCCTTCGGCTCGTAGGTTTCGAGGAAATGTTCCTGATTGCCGAGATAATTCGGCTGCACGAAATCCACGATGCTCCACAAATCGAGCAGCCGGTTTTCCAGCGGCGTGCCCGTCAGCGCGAGGCGGTGCTCGGATTTCATCTTCTTCACCGACTGCGTGACCTGCGCGCCGGGATTCTTGATGAACTGCGCCTCGTCGAGAATGACCGTGCGGAAGGAAAACTTCTGCAACTCTTCCAGATCGCGCCGCAGCAGCGCGTAGTTCGTCACGATCAGATCGTGCTGCGGAATTTGTTTGCGCATCGCGTGCCGGGCCGCGCCGCTTTCGAGGACGAGGACTTTCAGATGCGGCGTGAACCGCTCCGCTTCGCGCCGCCAGTTGTGCAGCACCGACGCGGGACAGATGACGAGCGACGGCTTGGGATCTTTTTTATTTTGATCCTTCAACCACGCCAGCCACGCGAGCGTCTGCAAGGTTTTGCCGAGGCCCATGTCGTCGGCGAGAATGCCGCCGAGCCGGATGTTCGTGAGGTGGACGAGAAAATCAAAACCCTCTTTTTGATACGGCCGCATCTCGGCTTGCACGCTCGGCGAAACTTCCGTCGCGGGAATGCCCTTGAAATCGCGTAGCCGCTCGCGCAGCGCGCGGGCCTGCGGTGAATCGGCAAAACGTTTCAGACCCTCCTCGTCCAGATGCGCGGCCTGTTCCATCCCAATGCGATGGGCGACCGGCACGAGGCCGTCCACGCCCAGGTCGGCCATCGCTTCGTGCGCGGACTGCACGGCGGCGGTGTCGAGTTCGACCCAGCCGGAATCGGGCAGCTTGACGTAGCGGCTTGTCGCGGCGGCGAGGCGCTGCAAATCGGCGGCGGTGAGCTTCAAACCTTCCTGCTCCCAGTCGGCGGACACGGAGAGCCAGTCAATGCCGCTGCCCTTGACGACGAGGCGTGGCTTGAGCTGGCGCGGCGCGAGAAAGAGGCGGTGAAACGCGGGGTTGCCGAGAAACTCCGTGTCCGGCGGGCGGTTCGGCCAGATGCGGGCGAGCGTGCCGAGAAAATTTTCGTTCGCATCGCCAACCCACAGGCCCGGCTCCGGCGTGAACCAGTCGAGCTGGCGCAGCCATTGCGTCGCCGGTTCGAGCAGCGGGTCGTCGAGAATCTCCGGCTTTTCGCTGGCGCGGTTTTTCAATTCGCTCTGCTTCCACTCGGTGCCGTTCCAGAACCACTCGGTGCCGTCGCGTTTACTTTTCGCGAGCAGACGCAGGCGGACGGTGTCATCGAGCAATTCCAAAATAAACTGCGGCGTGGCGGCGTGCGCGGTGCAAAGCTGGTCCCAGTCCACGCCGTTGGTGGATTTGGTGTGGCGCAGCTTTTTGAGGAGGCGGTGGCTCAGTTTTTTCACCGGCACGCACGGATTGCTCTGCCAATGATCGAGCACCGCGAGCGGCGGGGCGTTGCGCAGCAGGTAAAAAATTCCGCCGGCCAGCGCGAGCGGCGGATGGCTCGCGAAGAAGTGGACATCCGGCAGCGCAAAGGTTTTGCCGTCGGGCAGCGTGAGGCGGTGCGTGAAGGCGAGTTCGTTGTTGTCGCGGTTCAGGTGCGGGGCGAGTTCGGCGACCTGGCCGTGGAACTGAATCTTGTGGCCGTCCGGCGCTTCGAGCCGCGCGGCACGGCCCCAGTGCGCGAGCCAGTGCAGCAGTTCGGCGTTGGTCAGGACCAGCGTGTCCGCGCCGTCCTTGCGGTCGTAGTGGGTTTCGGCCAGCCACTGGATGAACTCCCATTCGTCCGGCAGAAACAACTCCTGCTCGTGCGCGGCGCGCGTGGTGAGTTCGATGATTTCGCGGAGCGAGCGGATCTTGTCGCCGGTGCGCGGGCGGATGAGATGAAACTGCACGCCGAGCCGCTGGCGGGCGGGCTGGTCTTCATCCGGCTGCGGCTGGCAGACGACGCGCAACGCCGCGCGCGGCGAATCCAGATGCATGGGCTTGGCCGGGAAGAGCCAGTTCTCCAGTTCGCGCACGAGAGTCTGCTCGTGCTCCGCCGCCTCCACCTGGGCGAAGCGGTTCAAATTCGCATACGGCTGCAGCTCCGGCGGCGTGGAACGCTTGGCGCGCAAAAACAAAAACGCCAGTTCTTCCAATCGCGCCTTGCCGGTGGCGGCGAGCATGTGCGGCCACCAGTCGGTGGCGGGAAAATCCTTGCGCGAGAGGGAGAGTTTTTCAAAGTAATCCTCCAGCAGCAGCCACGCGCGCTGGGAATCCGGACAGGTGGCGAAGCTGCGGAGCATTTCCTCGCGGCCCGCGACAGCGGTTTTGGTGTCGGAAAGTTCCCGGCGCAAATCCGCCAGCGCGCCATAGGTCTGGGAGAGAACCTTGTTGTGGGCATCGTACTTGGTTGTGCCGACGGAGCGTGACCCGTTTCCGTTTTTACTTAAATGCTTTGCCATTCTGATTAAAAATCCCGTTGAGCCGCTAAATGACCCTTAATCACGACAAATGCGGGCGCTCGGGTCAATCAGAAAAGAAAAGTTTTTGAGGT
Organism: Verrucomicrobiota bacterium; assembly: GCA_043781315.1. GTDB lineage: Bacteria > Verrucomicrobiota > Verrucomicrobiia > Limisphaerales > CAIQOK01 > CAIQOK01. The sequence continues at coordinate 3,215 of JAYWBR010000250.1, forward strand.
GTGTTGACCGGAAATTCCCTCCCGCCTCTCGTTTTTACAACCACGCGCGTCGGAGCTTGCCTCGCCCAGGAACCTCCCAAAGATTGGGGAAAGCCAAAGATCAGAATCACATCTTTGGCTTTCCCCAATCTTTGGGTTTATTCCCGCGCGAACGGAAGGGCCACGATCCGCGCCGAACTTTCTCCGCCCGCGCCACGCCACGTCAATTCCGTTCCCGGCTGGTTCGCTTCTTTGCGCACGTAGCCGAGCGCGAGGTTGAGGTTGAGCGCCGGAGATTTTACCACGCTCGTGAGGTAGCCGACTTCCTTGCCGCCGTGAAACAATTTGTCGCCCTTTGCCGGCAGCGCAGGCAGAGCGTCCGCCAACCGCAGGCCGCGCAGTTCCTTCGCCACTTGCCCGATGCTGTGGATGCGGTTCAAAACTTCCTGGCCAATGTAGCAGCCCTTGCTGTAACTCACCGCGCGACTTTCCAGACCGGCTTCCAACGGCAGATTCGTCTCGTCCATGTCCACGCCATAACGCGGAATGCCCGCCTCGATCCGCGCAATTTCAAACGCCTGCCAGCCGCACGCGCAACCACCGGCGGCCTTCGCGGCGGCAATCAATTTGTCAGCAACCGCGCCAAGTGAATCAGTCGGAACGAACAAATCGAAGCCGCTGGAACCGAGACGCGGATGATTCGTCAGATAAATTTCACCCAAAGTGGCGTCAGCAACTTTGACGAATCGGAGCACGCCGGGTGGCAGCTCGGAAAAAATCCCCAGGCTGCGAACGACAGCTTCTGCCTGCGGGCCTTGCACGGACAGCAGGCCGTAATGCGGCGCGGCGTCCACGATCTGCACGTCATCGGAGACGATGAATTTTTCCAGGCGCGCGGAAATCTTGGCGGTCAAGCCCGGCTCGAAGTCCAGCAGCAGTTCGTCCTGGAGGTTGAAGATGTTGAGGTCGCTTTCCATCTTCCCCTTGGCCGTGACGAGTGCGGCGTAGCAGCCCTCGCCCGGGCGGAGTTTCTTAACATCGTTCGTCACCTGGCCGTGGAGAAAGCGGATGCGATCCGCGCCCGTCAGGCAGAGCCGTCCGCAAAAACTCAAGTCCAGCACGCCCGCGCTGCCGCGCAGCGCCGCGTGTTCCGCCAGCACGTCGCCGTAATCCGCGACGATTTCCGCGCCGCTCAGTTCGGCAAAGTGCGCGTGCAGTTCGTGATGAAATTCGCGCAGGGCCAGCGGTTGCATCAGTGATATTCCTGCAACGTCTTCACGGCGTAGCCCGATTTTTTCAGCGCGGCGATGCCGAGCGCGGCGGCTTTCGCGCCGCTCAACGTCGTCATAATCGGCGTATTGGTATAGACGGCGGTAGTGCGGATTTTCACCTCGTCCTCGCGCGGCGACTGGCCGGCGGGCGTGTTGATGACGAGCTGGATTTGCTTGTTCTTCAGCAGGTCCACGACGTTGGGGCGGCCTTCGAGCAGCTTGAGCACGCGCTCGACTTTCAGGCCGGCTTTTTCCAAAACCGCCGCTGTGCCGCTGGTGGCGACGAGTTCAAAGCCCAGCTCGGCAAATTGTTTCGCCACCGCCGCGACTTCGTTCTTGTGTGCGTCACTCACGCTGATGAAAACTTTTCCGCTCGCGGGCAGCGGCGCGTTCGCGGCCATCTGGGATTTGGCGTAGGCCACGCCGAGGTCGGCGTCGAGGCCCATGACTTCGCCGGTGGAACGCATCTCGGGCGAGA
>JAYWBR010000251.1:0-14422 GCA_043781315.1 Verrucomicrobiota bacterium
TTCTGCCCCGCCGCGACGGTTCACGGTTTTACTTTCAACCCCTCGGCTTTCGCCGCCTGCCGCTGGCGGTCGTCAAAGCTGAAAAAGATTTTGGTTTCCAAAATCAACGCCGCGGCGACGTGCAACAAATCCAGGCTGCGCGTGCCTAGTCTGGGGGTGTAGCGATCACTCAAGAGCCGTGCCTTGTTGTGCAGTTCGCCGGAAGCAATCGGCGTTTGGATGAGGAATCCACTGGCGAGATCCGCTTCGACGTCCTGCCAAAGCGCGTCACGCTCCGCAGCGGTGATCCGCTGGCGTTGGACGGCACGGTTGAAAGTGTTGCGGAGTTCCAATTCGATCAGCGGAGTCAGCGGCAAACCCGTCGCGTTGGCTTGAATCGCGGCGCGCGCCGCAGCTGACGTGCTTTCCTTCAAATAAAGAGAGGCCAGCAGGCCGGTGTCGGCAAAGGCTAGCATTCGTAGCTTTCCCGTTCCTCCGCAACAGCGTTGCCCGGCAAAACGCGATCACCAAAAATACGTTTCTGCCGCGCCGCAAAGTCCGGCAGCTTGAATTTTTTGGAAGCGGCTTTTTTGGGCGGCGGAGACAGCAGCGCGATGACCTTTCCCTTTTTGACAATTTCCACCTGCTGGCCCTCGATGACCCAGTCCAGCACGCTGCCGAAATCGTGACGGAGTTGTCTGACATTGGCTGTTTTCATGTTTAACAACGATGTTATACATCACTGGTCGTGATGGGTCAACTTTCAAAAGCCTGTCGCACCTGCTTCACCGTGCCCCAGTAAACACCCAGCCGTCTGGCCAGATACAGCTTCACCGCCGCACCCGCTGCTTCAGGCGGTCGAACAAAACCGCCGCCAGCAAAATGCCGCCGCTCACGACGTATTGCCAGAAGGCGTCCACGTTTTTCAGATTCATCGCGTTGTTGACCGTGCCCATGATGAACACGCCGACGACCACGCCGACAATGTTCGCCACGCCACCCGTCAGCGACACTCCGCCCAGCACGCACGCCGAAATCACCTGGAGTTCCAACCCCTCCGCCGTCTTCGGCTGGCCACTCGTGAAGCGCGCCGCGAGAATCACGCCGGCAAAACCCGCGATCAGGCCCTGCAGCGCGAAGATGGCAATCTTCGTCCTCGGCACGTTGATGCCCGCAAAACCCGCCGCGAGTTTGTTCCCGCCGATCGCCAGCGCGTACCGTCCGAACACCGATTTGTGCAGCATCACCCCAAACACACAGAAGCAAATGATCATGATCAACACCGGAGTAGGAATACCGCCGAAGTCCGAAATGCCCAGTTGGAAAAACGATTCCTCGCGAATCCCCACCGCCTTGCCGTCGCTCACGATGTAAGCCGCGCCGCGCACCATCTGCATCGTGGCGAGCGTGGTGATAAGCGCGTTGATGCCGAGCCGCGCGATGACGAAGCCGTTGATAAACCCCACCAATCCACCCGCCAGCACCGCCGCTGAAACGCCCAGCGCCACGCTCCCCGTCTTGTTGATGATGATCGCCGCCAGCACGCCGGCCATCGCCACCACCGAGCCGATGGACAAATCAAAGTCGCCCGCCGCGAGGCAAAACATCATCGTGCAGGCGATGATGCCGACGGTGGCGACGGAGAGCGCCAGCCCCTTCATGTTCACGAGGCTGAAAAAATTCGGCACGCAGACCGACAGCACGGCGAACATCACCGCGAACACGACCACCATGCCGAGCTTGTCCCACCAGTCGAGCAGGCGCGGGCGGGTGGTGGATGGATTTGGATTGGTGGACATAATTTTCAGCACAAGGAGCGCGGGCTTTTCAGCCCGCTTCAACGCACACCAGGTTTGCGGTGTTGAAGCGGCGCGAACGCCGCGCTCCGGTTCTCAAAGCCCCTGCTCTTTCAAGATCGCCTGGTAAGTTTCACGCGTGATCAACACGCCGTCGGTGTAAGTCGCCTTCGCCGGCTCGACGCCGGTGGAAATCCACTTGAACATCATCTCCGAAGTTTCCTGCCCGTGACGCCTGGCGGACAAAAGCACGGACGCAAAAAACCCCGTCGGCTTGGCCTTCTTGAACTCGCTCAGGCAATCATCCGAACCGTTGATGCCGATGCCCGCGACGTTTTCCGCCGTAAGGCCGCGACCTTCCATCGCCCGGACCGCGCCCATCACCCCGCTGTCATTCATGCCGCAGAGCAGCCAGTGTTTCACGCCGGAATTCTGGGTGAGCAAAATGTTCGCGGCATCGAATGCGCCGGGAACGTCGGAGGTTTTCTGCGCCGCCTTGAAAATCTTGTCCTTCGCAAACCCCGCCTCGACGATGGCTTCCGTCGCGCCTTCCGTCCGTTCGCGCGCCGTGTCGAGTTCGTCGAAGGTCATCACGCACAAGGCCGTGTCCGCCGCGTTCCAGCCGCGCTTTTTCATTTCCGCGGCGAGCGCCTTGCCGACCATGTGCCCGATGTTGCGCGCCGAAATTCCGAGGTGATGCACGTCGGCCATCGGCTTGCCGTCCGCGCCGAGGAACTGATCGTCCACCGTGAGCAGCTTGAGATTCGCCGCCTTGGCTTTGGCTGCAATGGCCGGCCCGAGCTTCGTGTCGGGCGTGCAGATGACAAAGCCCTGCGCCTGCTGCGCCGCGAGATTGTCAATCGCCGCCAATGCCTTCTCGCCGTCCACCGCGCCGATCTTCACGAGTTCAAAATGATTCGCATCGGCCGCCTGCTGCGCGAATTTCCATTCGAGTTGAAACCACGGCTCTTCCGGCTGCTTGACGATGAAGCCGATTTTCACCTTGCCCGCCGTGCCGCCAGACGGGCCGGAGCCGGTGGCGGTTGGGTTGTCGCCCCTGCCGCAACTGACGAGCAGGGTGAGGGCCAGAACACCTGTAAGATTGAACAGCTTGGTCATGTTTTTCATATTTGGTTCGATAATGTGCTTCCAGTCTGCCTTTGGGATTTTATCAGCGCCAGATTTTTCAAGTCCCGCGCGAGCGCGTGATTCGGATCGCGTTGCAAAACTTTTTTCACCAACACCTTTGCCCGAGCGGCCTGCCCCAGGCCCAGCCGCGCCTGCGCCTGTAAAAACAGCGCCGTCGTCTCCTGCCGGAACTGAAGATCGTCATCGAAGATCAGCATCGTGGGCAGCGAGGTGGCGAAGTAATCCATCTTGGCTTCGGATTTCTGGAGTTGCTGGGCGTAGGCGAGCAGGGCGCGCAGAAGTTTTTTGGCCTTCGCGGGCTGGCCGAGTTTTTCCCACGCGAGCGCGGAGTAGAACGTCATTTCGCTGAACGCGCGGACGCTCATCTCCTGGAAGTCGCCTTTGAAATTCGCCGCGACCCGACAATGCTGTTTCGCCTGCTGCTTTTCACCCGACACCTCCCGCGCGCAGCCGAGCCAGTAATGGATGTCGCTCTGGTTGGCGAGCAGATGCCGGGCTTCGCCAAGATTGCGCGGCGCGGTAAGGGCGGATTGAAAGTGGGCGATGGCCGAGCGCAGATGTGGCGTCAGGCATCCCTGCCTGACGTAGAGGGTGGCATCCTGCCGCCAAGAAAAAACGCTCACCATTTCAGACGCCACCATTTTTCCAACCCCCTTGAGATCGCCAGCATTCTTTCCGCCGGGCTGGAAGCCCGGCTCTACGGCAGGCAGGATGCCTGCCGCTACCTGCCGTAATGCTTCGCGTCCCAGCGCAATCTGCGTGCGGACGTGCTGGCCGAGCGGCCCGCCTTCGCCGCCTTCCCACGGCTGGAAATTTCGCCTGGCGAGGAGCTGCCTCGCCTCGGCGGGCCGCCCGCATTGGTTCAGCAGCGCGCAAAGCTCCACGCTCAAGTCATCCCGCTGCGCGACGAGGTGCGAATGGTTTTCCAGTTCACGCAAACGGCGCGCCGGTTTTTCGGTGAGCCGTTTCCAGAGCTGGTCGCGTTCGTACAGCAGCCGCGTGTCAGTGGGATCGGCGTTGAACGCCCGGTCGTAGGCCGCCCGCGCTTTCGCCGGCTGCTGGCGGATGTTGAAATAGCCGATACCCAGGTTGCGCCAGACGACGGAGAAATTTCCATCAAGCTTTGAGGATTTTTCCCAGAGCCGGATGGCTTCGTCGTGACGGCGACGGTCGTAAAACAAATTGCCGAGATAGTAAGGCGCTTTGCCGTCGTGCGGATTTGCGCGCATAGCGGCTTCGAGGATGACGATCTCTTCGAGCCGGGACGGGAAGCAATAATCCGGGGATAACGCGGCACCCTCGCGGAAACACCGGAGCGCGGCGTTCACGCCGCTTCGATGTCCCTTTGAAATTGGTGCGTTGAAGCGGTCTGAAGCCCGCGCTCATTCAAGACGCTCGTGCAGCCAACCAAGGGTGTAATGCAGCAACGGCAGCGCGCCGCTCTTTTGCAATGCGATGCACGCCAGCAGCTCGATGGCTTCGGAGAACAGCCCGGCGCGGGCAAAGTCGTGGGCGATGTCCAGCGCGGTCTGTGAATCGCACTTCATTTTTTCGCCGCGCAGATGCCGCGCCCACCAGTCGAGCGGGTCGAGCGCAAGCGTTTTGCGCAGCAACGACTTCGCTTGGACTTCGCGGCTCAACTTTCGCAGCACGATGACTTTCAGGTTTCGTGCGCGCAGATTGTCGGTGTCAAAACACAGCGCACGGTTCAGATGTTCCAGCGCGGTCGCAAAATTTTTCCGTCCGCAATCTATCTCCGCCAGCGCGTGATAGCCGGCGGCCATCCACGCCTGATTCCAGCAGGCTTTGTAGAACGCGGCGTAAGCCTCGTCGTCACGGTTTTGAAAACGCAGGCACAGGCCGAGGTTGTAATAGGCCTCGCCATCAGCCGGGTTGGCGTTGCGGCGCGTGAGGCGTTCGATGGCGCGGCGGAAATAATTTTCCGCGAGCGTGAACTCGCCGCGTTTAAGATGCCATGAGCCGATTGCGTTGTTGCAGCGTGAATCGCCCGGGTCGCGGCGCAAGGCTTCGCGCCAATACAACGTCGGGCAGCGCGTGGCGTGGCGATATTGTTCGAGGTGCAGGCCGGTGATGAACAACTCGTCAGCGCTCGCGAAGTCCGCCGGCGCGGGTGGTTCGGTGGCGGGCGGCGGGACTTTGGTTTTCTCACGCGGCTTGGGCTGGTAGGAAATAATTTCGTTGCCGGATGAATCTGTGACGCGGAGGAGCAGATCCGTTTCGGCCACGCCGCGTGGCAGCTTGATTTCTTTGACGAAGGGTTTGCCGGGCGCGAGGTCGCGGGTGGTGGAGAAAAGTTTTTTGCCGCCGACGGCAAGGAGGATTTTGGCTCGCGTGAGTTCTTTTGTAACCGATACCCCAAACGAAAGCGGTGTCGCGCCGCGCTTGGCACCGCAGTCCAAGACGCGCAGCGAGAGTGCGGTGTTCAGGTTCGCGTGCTGGGCGGCGCCGATCTTTTGGATGGGATACCAGAACTGACTCCATGTTTTCGTCTCGCCGGGCTGGAGGAAACTGAAGTCGGGCTGGTTGTCAGTATAAACCCCGGACATGATTTCGATGTAGGGCGCGAATTCGCCGCACGCATCGGCATCGGTCAGGTTGCGATCCCACGCGTAGCCGAAGTCGTGGTTGCCCCACGTCCATTGCTTCTTGCCGGGCGAGATGTGGTGGTTCGCAATATGGACGAGGCCCGCCTGCGCCGCGTGGTCGTAGCCGCCGAAAAAATCCTCCCGGCTGCCCATGCACATGTAGGACGTGGGGACGGGGATGTTCGCGTAGAAGGAAAGGTCGTTGGGGGAATAATTGGGAACATGGAACATGGAACATTGAACATTGAACATTGTTCCTTCAACTTCGAAGGAACAGGAGGCGGCACGAACTGGCCTGGCACTTCGCTCGCGGGAATTCCTTTGCGCCCGCGTTCGCCATAATTCACGCCGTAGTAAAATCCTTTCGCCAGCGGATACTCGCTCATCGAGCAGCGCGCGTGGTCGGCCACGTACGAAACATCCGGCGGAAAAAACTTTGATACGCCTCATGCACGCGCGTGGCGACGTTGGCCCACCAAAGAAAGGTCTGCGTGAACGGCGTGCGGTTGTAGGCGCGGACTTTCAGTTCGAGATACGCGCGGCCCGGATGCAGGCAGACGCCGTGCAGGCCTTTCATGCGCGTCATCGGGTCGTGGTCGCTGCACCAGATAGTTTGCGAGCCGTCGGCGTGTTTCTCGATTTCGAAATCCACCGGCAGGAACGTTGCGGGGCGATGATGCTGCGGCCAGTTGAACTCGATGCCGCCGCTGGCCCACGGCCCGGCCAGGCCCACGAGCGCGGGCTTGATGACCGGCTGGTTGTAGATCAGGTCGTAGCCGTTCGTCTTGTCCTGCAAGGTGTGGATGCGGCCGCCAAGTTCCGGCAGCACGAGCGCGCGGAGAAATTCATTCTCGATCCACACGGCCTGCCATTTGCGGTCAACGGGCTTTTCCGCGATGCGGTCGGTGAACGGCAGCGGATAAACTTTTCCGCTGCTGCCTTGATAGACGCGCTTCTCCAAGAACATCGGGTTCTTGTCCGGCGCGGCGGGCAGGTAAGTCGGGAAAACGATTGTTCCGCTCCAGGCACGGACACCGCGCTTCGACACGGGCGCGCCCGGTGCGGATGAGTCATTCCTGAATTGGGCCTGGCCAGCGGCAGTCATGCGGCCAGCATCCTCAACGCGCTTGGCCCGCGTCAATTGTGTCTTTTGAAAATGCGCGGCCTTGCTAGATCAGCGATTCATTCGGCTCGTGAGAAAATCTGTCCGGGCGAAAGCCAGCCACGGGCCAAGGTCAATGATGCCCGCCGCCGCCATCACATCCGCCACCATGTCCGCCGCCGTCGAAGCCGCCGTGGTGTGAACCGCCCGCATCGGCACCGCCATGATGCGAGGTGTCCTGGTGAGTCGTGGGATGTTGTGCGGAGTCCGAACCTCCCGAATCCAAAAATGGAAACCAACTGAATCCGCCGTCAGCATCCGAACGCCGCGACGATTTGCTCCTCGGCAAGACGAGCACGATCACAATGGCGACGACCGGCAGGATGATGATTAAAAACTCCATAAGTTCAGCCCTTTCAAGCAATCAACCGGATTAAAACCAGCACGATCGGGAAGCCGACGCCGAACGCCAGACAGTAAAACGCGGCCCGGCGGCTCCGGCCAAACTTCAACGCCATGACCACGCCGAGCAGGGTCGTGACGATAAAACTCAGCGCCATCAACAGCACGAAAACGATCATCAGCGGACTCGTCAGATCGTTGCCCGACTTCAAACCATGCGAGGTGTGGATCGTGGACAAACGCGCCAGGATTCCTGAGCCGACGGGTTTCAAAAGCATCTGCCAGATGCCGGAGACGGCGAAAAACAAAAGCATCGGCGCGAAGATGCAGCCCAGATACAAATGAAGGGTACGGAGTTTTTGCATGATGCGTACGTTAGCAGAAGCCTTCACAAAATCCAAGTCCAGTTGCAGCGTGATCCGCCCCCACGCCTGAACACACCCGGCTTTGCTCAAGGCAGCTTGCCGAAATAAAAACTCACGGAGCCGGAGTATTCGCCGCGCCCGAGGTTCGGCTGGCCTTGCGGACCGGTGAAGGTGGCGTCCTTGAATTTGCTGCCGATGGCGGGGATGGCGTCCAAAAATCCGAGGCCGCATTTCGGTACAGACACGAAAGCTTTGGCAACCAAGCTGGCCGGCGGAAATTCGGGCGTGAGGACTTGCATGAAGGGGACACCGCTGTTGTTGACGACGGTGATCAAACCTTCGGTCGTGTCGAGCTGCAACCAGCGGACGTTGGCGAAGAAGCCTTTGAACTCGGGATAAATCCAGTCGCGCCAGCCAGTGAGGGTGTTGTTGTAATCGTTCTCCCAGACACCCAGCGTGACGCCACGCAGCCGGTTTTTCCAGACACGATACGGGCCGTCGCCGAGCCAGCGTTTGTGCTTCACGAGATTTTCCGGGTAGTCGAACAGCACGCCGAAATAATCATTCGTGCCGGTGGCGATGTAGGTGTAGTCGCATTGGAGCCAGCCGTTGCCGTGCAAACGCCAGGTGACGTTTTTCAAATCGCCGGAAAAATTTTCCTTAACGACAACGTCGGAACCATCCTGAGTTTGCTCAATGCCCGTCAGGGTCGCGCTGCCAACGGCGAGACGCAGACCGTTGGTGAAGGAGAACTCCTGCGAGCCGCGCGAAATAGCGGTCGGAAAGCCGGTTGACTTGCTGAATTTCACGATGAACTCGCCGGTTTTGATTTCACTAACATCGGTAGAATCGGTTGCCGCCGCTTTATCTAAAGTGCGAGTATGAATTAACTCTCGAAAGCCCTCTAGCCTAGAGGCTGGCCAAACCCACTTTGAGATTTCCCTTCCGCTGGGATCCAGCACGGCAAGAACTAGGGTATCCGCTCTCTCCAGTTCCGATTCTAAAGAGGCATCAAGCTTCAGAACGCCCGTTGCTCCGGGAGAAATTGACGGCACTTTGGCGATGACGGTTTCAACAGTGAAGGAGTGAGCTTCTGGAGGCCAATAGAAATTGCGAAGCCGCCATACAAACTTGCACTGCTTCGCGTCCGTGAAGCTGTAATGATTTTCCACCGTGAACGTCCCGTTGGTTTCGCGCGTCACCTGGATCGGCGACCAGATTTCTTTGATCGCATAAAAACTTCCCTCACGCTGGCGGTACGGGCCGACGATGCCGTCCGGCGCTTGATTGCCCGCCGTGTCCATCTCGCCGGTGTCGGGGCGTTTCACGGCGTCGTCTTCCAACACCCAGATGAAACCGCCGCCGAGCGTCTTGCTCGCGGTCATCATTTTCCAGTAGTCGTCCAAGCCCGCGCCCGCGCCGCCGTCAAAGAGGCCGTGTTGAAATTCCGTGGGCATGTAGATGTATTTCGCGGTGTCATTGGTGGCGACGATCTCCTGGTTGTTGCTGTAATAAACCGACTGGCCGCCGGCGGCGATGGCGGCTTTGTCGTAGGCGAGATAGTGCGCGGTGTTGATGCCGCTGAAGGTCGCCCACGGATGCAGCACGCGACGATGTTGCGGATCGAGTTCGGGAAAAAGGTGATCGAGGTTCGTGTTGAAGCCGCCTTCGTTGCCGTTGTCCCAAAATAGAATCGAAGGATGATTCACGTCGCGCTCGACCATTTCCTTGACGAGCTTCGCGCCGACTTCGTTGTCGTATTTGTTGTGCCAGCCGGTGAGTTCGTCGAGGACGTAGAGGCCCAGTTCGTCGCAGAGATCGAGGAACTGTGCGTCCGGCGGATAGTGCGACATGCGGACGGCGTTCATGTTCATGTCCTTCATCGTTTCGATGTCGAGACGATGCACGGCCTCGCTGAGACAACGGCCCGAATCCGGCCAGAAGGAATGGCGGTTCGCGCCTTTCAAAATCACGCGCTGGCCATTCAGGTAAAGTCCGTCGCGGTCGCGCACTTCCATCGTGCGAAAACCAAAGCGTTGGTTGAACCGATGCAACACTTTTCCGCCGCGCTTGAGCCGGACTTCGACGGAATAAAGATTGGGCGTCTCGGCGGTCCACTGGCGCGGGGAAGGAATATGCGCTGTGAGCTGGAGCGCCGATCTCCGATCCGGCGCGTTGGTGGCGTCGCTTTCGGTCAGGCCAGGCCGGAGGCCGGCGCTCCAATCGCTTGCCGAGAAACTTCCGCCGACGTTTTTCCCTTCGAGCGTTTTGATCTGCGCTTCGATGGTGTCCGCGGCGTCTGCGCCGGCGGCAAAAACATCCATCGAAAATTTCCCGTCGGCCTGCGCGTCAATCGCCACGCGCTCGATGAATTGTGGCGGCACGGCTTCGAGATAGACGGGCCGGTAGATGCCGCCAAAAACCCAGAAGTCCGCGAGGCGTTCGGCCTTGTTCACGGAATCATTCGCCGAATGTTTCGCAACGGTCACGGTGAGGCGGTTCGTCGCGCCGGGGTTCACCAACGAGGTCACTTCGTATTTGAAGCGGTAGAAACTGCCCTGATGAATTGGTCCCACGGACTGGCCGTTGATCTGCGCGTCGGTGTCGGTCATCACGCCGTCGAACACGAGGAAGACGCGCTGCCCCGACCAGTTGCGCGGCACGGTGAAATTGTGCGCGTAGAGTCCACGTTCATCCAAAGCGTTCGTCGCATCCTTCTTGTAGTTCAGCGTGCCGAAGCCGTGCATGTCCCAGTGCGCCGGCACGGGGAGATTCGTCCAGAAGCCGGAGTTCGCGCCGCTGGTGCATTGGAATTCCCACGGCACGGCGTCGTCCTTGCCGTGGCCGGAGAGGTACTGGCGGCGGGTTTCCTGGGCTTGGGCGGGAATGGTCAGCGACACGATCATCACCGGCATCACCGCCAATGCGAAAAGAAGAATTCGGAAACATTCAACATTCAACGCCCAACGTCGAACGCCGAAGCGCGCACGGCTGGTCAGGGAATTCGACGTTGAATGTTGAATGTTGAATGTTGAATGTTGTTTCACAAAAAATTTCCCCGTGAATGTTCGCCCCTGGCAGCGTCAGCCTTTCAGATGCTGGCGGAACTGCGTGGGACTCATCCCGGAGCGGTGGCGGAAAAACTGGCTGAAATAAAACTCGCTGGAAAAATTCAACTGCGTCGCGACATCTTTCACGGACAGCCGTTTGTCCGCGAGCAGCAGCCGGGCTTGATCCAGCCGGGCGCGTTGAATGTGTTCGTGGACGGTGCCCTGCCCCGATTTGTTGAACAAGGCGCGCAGGCCGGAGTAGCTCACCTTGCCGACGACGGCGAGTTCCTTGGCCTTCCAGTCGCGGAGCCGATTGGCGGCGATGGCATTGAGGACGCGCACGACCGGCGCGGGCAGTTCGGAGTGCGGCGAGATGAGGAGATTCCGCGACATGAGCAGCTTGCCGAGCAGGTTGGTGATGACCACATGCACCTGCCATTCCCAGCCGATGGGCTTGCGGCGGACGAGCCGGAGCAACTCGGTCTGCATCTGACGCACGAAGCCAAAGTCTTCCAAAACGAATTCCGGGTTTTCGTTGCCGCGAATTTCCTCGTGCCAGAATTCCAGCGCCGGCCCGCCGAACCGGAAGCCCGCAATGGTCAGGTGACGGTTCGGTGCCGGCAGATAGGTGCGGGGTTTGACCATGTCCACGAGCCAGATTTTTTTACCGCTGCGCAAATGCATCCGGCCCCGTTCGTTTTCCAGCTCGCCTTCGCCGGACTGGACCCAGAACAAATGCGCCCCCGGCTTTTCAAAGGATTCGTGCTTGTCCGGCCCGGTCAGCCGCCGGGAGCCGATGGAAAAAAGATGCCACAACAAGCGCCGGGCAATCGGCGAAGGCTCGACGAAAATCAGATGATCGGCGGATTGCTTGGACGGCGACATGACTCATGTTTAACAAACGCAAGGCGCGACTGTCCATCCTGCAAGCGCGAACCCTACCAGCCCGTCAGTTCAATCCCCTCGCGCTCCAGCAACTTTTTCTTCCACGCGAGTCCGCCGGAAAAGCCGCCGGGCTTTTGATTCGCCGCCAGCACGCGATGACACGGGACGAGGATGGGAATGGGATTGGCCCCGCACGCGCCGCCCACGGCACGAACGGCTTTGGGCCGGCCGATGGCCTGCGCGATCTGTCCGTAACTCCGGCTGCGACCGGCGGGGATGTTGCGCAGTTCGCGCCAGACGCTTTGTTGAAAGTCCGTGCCAGCGGAAAGATCCAGCGGCGGGAGTTGGCCGGGCGGCCGGCCAGCCAGAATGCGGACGAGCGCGTTCGTGGTGAGCTGGTGAAAAGTTTGGACCGCCGGTGACACGGCGGGTTTTGTTTTGGACGCTCTGGCAACCGAACACCGGGGGAAATCCAACGCCGCCAGTCCTTGCGCGGAATAGCGGGCCGTGAACGTACCGTCCGAGGTTTCGATCAGAAGTTGAGTCAACTGATTGGGGGCGTTGAGATTCATGGCGCCAATTGGCTCCGGTCTTCCGGCGAAGTCAAAATATTTTTGATCTGGGATGGCCGTTGATTGAAGTCCGCACCGTTGGACAACCAGAAAAGGATTGCCACTGCGACCGCGCTCGGGGTTTAATCGTGCGCCCAAATGGCTAATGCTTTAAGAATACCGCGCGCCCACCTGATCATGGCTCTCATCCTGCCACTGGCGGTGATTCTGGGTTATTTCATCGTGGATCCGCTGGAGCCAAGCAGCCTGACGGTCCTGGGACTGGTGCTGGCGGCGCTGGCGCTGCCGTTGATGATGCAGTGGCACCATCCGATGCTGATCGTCTTATGGAACGCCTCCATATCCCCGGTATTTTTACCGGGGCAGCCTCCGCTGTGGATGCCGCTGGCCCTGGTCGGCCTGCTGATCAGCCTGCTGAACCGTTCGGTGAATGCAAACTTCCGCTTCATCAATGTGCCTTCGATCACCTATGCCTTGGTCTGCCTGTGCGTGGTGGTGCTGGTCACCGCGTATTTCACCGGCGGCATCGGCTCGCAAATTTTTGGCTCCGCCACCTTTGGCGGACGCCGCTATTTTTACACCTTCATGGCGGTGATCGGTTATTTTGTCCTGACCAGTCAACGGATTCCGGCGCACCGGGCGGCGCTGGTCACGAGCCTGTATTTTCTCTCGGCCTTGACCGCCCTGGTGCCGGACATCCTGGGACTGGCGGGCGTCTCGAACAGTTTTCTGTACGCCATCATCCCGCCCAGCAACACGACGGTGGAAGCGCTCTCCGGCGAAAGCGCATCCAACGAAATGTTCCGCATCTTCGGATTGACCCTGTCCTCGGCCGGGCTTTTGTTCGGACTCCTGGCCCGCTACGGCATCCGGGGGATCTTTGAGGCGGGCAAATTCTGGCGGGTCGGGCTGTTGGTTCTGGCCTTTGCCGCCGCTTTGTATTCCGGATTCCGATCCTTCCTGGTGCTCCTGACCATGGTGTTCGTCTTTCAATTTTTTCTCGAAGGGCTGCACCGGACCCGCGCGCTGGCCGTGACGATCTGCGTGGTGTTGGTCGGCCTGGGCGTGATTTTGACGCAAGCGGAAAAACTCCCGAAGGTGGTGCAACGAACCCTCAGCGTGCTGCCGGTGAAAGTCAGCACGGTGGCGAAGTTAAGCGCGGAAGGCTCCAGCGAGTGGCGGGTGGAAATGTGGAAAGCCCTGCTGCCAGAAATCCCCAAACACTTGCTGCTCGGCAAAGGGTATTCGATTGATTCGACGGAAATGTATTTTTCGAGCGACAAGGGCAACCGGGCCAACGAGAGCTTCCACTGGGCCATGGTCTCCGGCGACTACCACAATGGCCCGTTGTCATTGCTCATTCCCTTCGGCATCTGGGGCGTCCTGGCGTTCGGCTGGTTTTGCGTGGCGGCGCTGCGCTACCTGTATCACAACTACCAGTTCGGCCCGCCGGAATTGCGCACCATCAACACCTGCCTGCTCAGTTGTTTCGCGGCCCGGGTGATTTTTTATCTGTTCGTCTTCGGCGGCTTCTACGGGGATCTTTGTATTTTCACCGGACTCATCGGCTTGAGCGTCAGTCTGAACGGGCTGCCGCAGGAAACCACCGGCCGGCCCGACGCCGAACTCCCGTCCGAGGAGGAATTGCTGGCGGACATCAACCGGGATCGGGATGACTATCCCTGAACGCGGGTGATGATTCTGCCAAGACGCTGCTCGCCGCACAGCAGCGCTTAATCACACCCCGGCCCGGCCGCTCAGTTGCGCGCGCCATCACAGTTTGTAAAAAAACCGGCCCGCGTATATCGTCGCGTCCATGACGAAGCGCATTGCGATTGTTGGTGGCGGGGCGGCGGGATTTTTTGCCGCGCTGGCGTGCGCGGAAAAACAGCCCGGCGCGGAGATTATTATTCTCGAAAAGACCGCGCACTTTCTGGCCAAAGTGAAAATTTCCGGCGGCGGGCGCTGCAATGTTACACACGCTTGTTTCAACGCCCGTGAATTCACCACCCGCTATCCGCGCGGCGAGCGGGAGCTGATCGCGCCGTTCCAGCAATTTTCCGCCACCGACACCGTCGCCTGGTTCGCGGCCAACGGCGTGCCGCTCAAGACCGAGGCGGATGGCCGCATGTTTCCCAAGTCGAACACCTCGCAGACGGTAATTGATTGTCTGCTCGGCCGCGCGCGGGCGATGGGTGTGAAGCTGATGCCCAACTGCGGCGTGGAAAGTGTGGTGAAGAAAACGGCCGGCGGTTTTGAACTCAAGCTTTCCAACGGCGAAACCCTGGCGTGTGATCAATTGCTCCTCGCGATTGGCGGTTGCCGGACACCGTTGCTCGGGCAGTTGGCGGTGTCGCTGGGGCACACGCTGGAGCCGCCCGTGCCGTCACTGTTCACGTTTCATGTGGAGACGCCGTGGCTGCGCGAACTGTCGGGCGTGGCCGTGGAACTCACGGAAGTGTCCGTGCCGGGAACCAAGCTGCGCGAGCGCGGTGCGCTCCTGGCGACGCATTGGG
>JAYWBR010000252.1:0-4938 GCA_043781315.1 Verrucomicrobiota bacterium
CCAGCGGCGTTCTTCCTCGACCCATTTGCCGGGATCGGTCGAGTCGCTCAGAATGAAAAAGTCGAACTGCGCCAACTGCCCGGTCTGCTCCAGCGAAAGGTAGGTGGCGCGCAAACCTTCCAGCACGCGGGCCACCTCCTCGTTGTAAGTCGGAAAGACAATCGCGGTGCTGACGCCGGCGATGCTGGTGGCCTGGTAGTCCGCCATCTTCGTGAGCCGGTCGGGATCGCCGAACGCCCGCAGCACAAAACCAAAGAGCGCGAGCGTGCAGCCAATGGCGATCAGCAGAAACAAAATCACGAACAACCCAAACAGGATGGTGCTGGAAAACGTCCAGCCGCTGCGCCACAGCAGGTCAGCGAACAGCATGGATACGAGGCCGGTAAGCAAAAAGGCCGTCGAGAAAAAGATGAACAGCCGGAAGCCGCCGCGCACCGGACGTACGGGATGAATTGTCACGCTTGAACCATGCGCGACCCGACCGCGTGTTGTCACCTCGAAAATTTACTTCGCCGGTGCAGGCGGGGGAATGGGTGGAGTAGGTGTTGAACCGCCGCTGCCGCCACGGTCCACGATTACGCGCGCGGCCAAGTAACCCGCGTAAAACTCCGGGTTGGATTTCTTAAACCGCGTCATCAGCTTGTCCAGGCGGTTACGGAGCAGGCTCGTCACGTTGGCGATTTTGTCCGGCATTGTTACTGTTTGACTGGAGCGATCCACGACGGCCGTGCGGGGCGCGGTTTTAGCCGTGTGAAATTGTGTTGTCAAAACATCCAGCGCCGCCACGTCTGCCGCTACGATGGCGTAGTCCACCAAGGCCGCCAGATTCGTGGTCGCCAGTCCCGACACCCGTTTGCCGGTCGCCTCCAGATCGCCATCCGATAATTTGTCCAAAGCCGAAAGTGTGAATTCCACTTGGGCCGCGAGATTGGCATCGCTGTTCACTTCCGCCAACGCCGCAAGCTGGTTGGCAATCAATAAAATTTGTTCCTCGAAATCGTGACGCACTTGCGCCTTGGCACCGCCCGCACCGGTGATGGGTGCTTGCTGTTTGCCTGCTGAACCGGAAATGTCGGCGATGCCGTCGTTCACCTCGTCCACGGTGTCGCCGATGGCCTTGACGCCATTCCAGATGGTTTCGTTGGTTCCCATGTAAGCCGATACGGTGCTAAACATGCCGGTGCGATTGATTTGGTCTCGATTCATAGGTGTGCGCGAAGTTTGTGGAGCCGTCCGCAAGGTGTCAACAGCCGATTTCTTACCTCTGAGATTCCTTCCGGCAAGACCTAGCGAAGTGCGCGCGACCCGCAGCGTCCGCCGCACAAACTGAGCAGCATCCGCGAAACACCGGGCGTCCGTTTCCAGACCCGGAGCAGCGACCGCGTAAAGCCGAGACTCGTCCGCACCAGCCGGAGCGTGTTCCGCGACACGCCGAGACGCTTCCGCGCTGACCCAAGTGGTCAATTCTTGGTACTGAGCACCGTCCGCACGAAGCCGAGCAGGAGTTTCTTGCAGCCGAGACGCTGATTATCAGTGGTTTGCGTCAAAATCGGTGAAATCAATCCACATCTAAAGCGTCAAGCGGAAACCCCGGACAGGGATCGCCAAGGAGGTGGGAGTGGGGAACTCCGCTGAAGAAACGATCTCCTGCCCGGAGAAAATGTCTATTTCTGCTGCTCTACTGGCACGCCCACCTTGGGTGGTTCGCGCCAGATGTTTGTGTTCGCATGGTCGTTGATGTAGAAAGATTTTAATGTTTTGTTGGCCATATCCACTTCGGCATTGGCACGCGTTGCTCTGTCATTGGCATCCCTCCAAACAATAAAACAACGGGCAATTCGATTTGTACCCCACCAATTAGGCCCGCCGATTCGTGGCGGCTCGTCAATGCGAAGATTTTTTTGGGAATAACCCAAGTTCTGCGCCGTTTGGCGAACCAAAGCTACGGCGTCATCTGTGGTCATGTTGATTGGGCCGAAAAATCCTGCCTGAAATTTCTCATAATCTGGAGGAGAATGCGGAATTTCTCTACCCGGCAACTCCATGACGTCGGATGAATAGAACGCTATCACTTGGCCGTGCCGATAATCAAAATGTGCTCCTGATTTCAGATCGAAAGCGGCCATAGGATCGCCGTCAACCAAGCCACAGACATAGCTCGCCATATTTATGTCTTTGAGCGCGATAGGCAGGTGAACAGGAAATCCAGCAGTTTTGACGTATTGAGAACACTGCATCAAAATCGCAGCCAGAAACGCATTCGAGTATGCTTGGCTGACTGGGTATATTTTTCTGCCGGGTCCGACGGGTACAGACGCGGGGCCTTCTCCTATGATTGGTGGATGTACGTCCACATTGAGATCGCGGTGCCAAGTGTTCGGATTTGAAATGTTGAGCATTTGAATCTGTCCAGTGGTGGCGTCTACTTCAAACTCAATACTTGGTGGTGGATTATTGGGATTGAACCCGCGCGTTGGATCCGTCCAGCGAAAGCGATACCGAGCAATGTAATTTGTGCCGACCCGTTCGGGCAGAGTTGTCTGCGGCGGACGATCGGCGGAAAGCATGGCATCGGTGTAGCCAAGTTTTTTTATCGCATCATGAGCAACTTGCAACGCTTGAGATTCCGAAATTTTTACTGGGCCATAAAACTTCGGGATCAAGTCTGGGTTTTGCAGGTTAAAATAACTACGAGGAGATTCGAAGCTCTCTACCCTGCCATGGTCAAAAATGAACGCGCCTCCGTTTGTCAATATGAGGCGTCCGCCAATATGATCCGAGCGTGGAAAACAATTGAACCGACGAGTTTGAGAGATCGTGACAGGTTGTGGAATAGGCAGGTTTAGCTTTTTGGCAAAATCTGACACATGGGGCATGATGGCTACCAACATTGCGTTGGAATACGCCGCCGTGATTGTAAAAAATTCTATTCCTGGCATGAATCGAATGGGTTGGCTTGGCTTTGCTTAAGGCCAGTCCGAGCGTTGGTTGTATTCGTCAATTTTCAAATCATCATAGCCGTAAATCTGCAAATTATTGCCCGGAAGCCATCCCTCAACCGGAGAAAGATTTACTTGAGCACTGTCGAAAGCATTCCGAAGTCTTCGGCTTTCAAGATCCCAATAGAAGATAAAATTCGTGATAAAGAACGGCACGTCATTGGGGATTGTATCATCATACGTTATCCCATTGACCGTTCTCGGCCCTCCGGTTTCATAAAAAGTTTCAATGGTGTAGCCGCAAAAGGCAGCGGGACGCATCCCTGTGTTCTGATAATAAGTTAAAGCAAAAACACCGGGGCCGTTTATGCCAAAGGCTTTGTCGAGATTGCCATTTGCGGTATTACAACCATCGAGAAAGACGAAGCGATAACGATGCTTGATGTAGCTCGCTAATTCCGATGTCGGAATTCCTCCAAGAACCGCTCCACCACTGGCCAGAACATTGGCATTCGCATGTCCATTGTAGTAGAAATTGCGTGAGTTGGTGAGGGACAAAAACGCTTCGAGCAGGAGTTGGTCTTTCATAACTGCATCCTGAGTTATACTCGGGTCTAGGTGATTCGTTTTTTGATAACGAGTGGGATACGTTTGGCCAATGTTGGTGTCAGTGTTTGGAAGCTGCAAAAGGTAGCCGCCATATTTGGCGGCAGTGTTTGCGAAGGCGTTAATGGAGCCTTTCATGTAGTTGTTCTGACTATATTCAAACTTAAAGAAATCCTGATAACAGATTGTCCACATGCCATGATCCGGCCAGTCTTTGTGTCGCTGCTTCTTTTTCGGGGTATGCGCCGAACCTGGATCAGAGACAACAACAATGGAACTGAATTCGGGATCGAGATCGGCATTTGTCCTTGCCACTCCGTTCGTATCAATCATGTTCCAGTATGCTTCAATGTTGCCGTCGGTTGTGTGGCCAGTCAATTTCTGAACAAAATTGCTGCTCACGTCGTAAATATTAATTTCCCAGTCGGCATTCGTGCAGGCCGTTTTCAAAAAATAGGCTGAAATATCCGCCTCTCCTATTTCCGGCTCCCACTGAGGATAGTAAATAAAATTGGAAACGGTGATACTGATGTAATCGCTGTAGCGGGTCAGAAATTGGTGGTTGTTATCCGAGCTATCGGGATTTCTCCAAGTGACTTGAACTTGAAGCCCGTGATCGCCATTTTCGAGAAATCTGGTGTCCATTGAGATTTGCCACGGATAAGAAGAATTCCTTGGCGCTCCAATTACGCCGTCGCCAGCAAATTGTACCCCGTCAATTATCAAAGCGGCGTTTTCGATTGTTCCCAACACATTTGTGCCTGTTCCATCTTGCGTGGCATTTCCAGCTTCAAAACCAATCTTAACCGTGTCTGCTAACACTCCGTTGGTAAGCCGCCGCACACTGGAATCCAGAATTTTCACGCCATCCTTAACGACTTGATAAAACCCCATGTCGGGTATGCCGTTGGTTTCCCCGCCTCCAGAACCGCCCCCGCCGGGAGGTTGAGGCCCATTCGCTTCTTCTGTAGTCGTTCCGATCAAGGCAACGCTGCTTGGGGTCGTGCTTGCCAGCATTTGCACAGTTCCCTTTTTGAATTTTGCACGCGGGACTCGTTGAGGCGGCTCCGGTGGCAGGAGCCATGTGAGATCATTCGTGAGTTGCGCCAGCCTTTGCGCTCGAGCCGCCGCTCGGAGGGCTAAAGATTCTGGAGATCGGTTCACCATGCTGGCTGCCATCATCATCGAACCTGGTCCTGAACTGCTGCAATTAGGATGCTGGACTATATTCGAGTGGGCAAAGAAAGTGATGTTTGTGCCAGAATCCGCAGGCAGCGATGAGGTCAATGTTATCCAAGGGCACCTCCGGAAACTCCAATTCCCAGAAACGATGAACATGATTTCATTGGCCTTTGTGCCGATTCGGTTTTCAGAAAACAGGGTTTCCGGAGGT
>JAYWBR010000253.1:0-4935 GCA_043781315.1 Verrucomicrobiota bacterium
TTGCGCCGCCCCAGACGCCGGTGACAATTGCCCATGAGCAGCCGTGGACGTTTCGGCAACTCCTCGAAGCGATTGCCAAGTCACGCGGGAAAAAACTGAAGTTCCTGCCCGTGCCGTGGCGGCTGGTGTGGGCGGGCATCAAGGGCGCGGAGCTTTGCCGCGTGCCGCTGAACTTTCGCAGCGACAGCCTGGTGAGTTTGATTTATCAGAATCCTTCGCCAGACTTTTCGCAAAGCAGCTCCTTGCTGGTTTATTGTCGCCCATTCCAGATGGATTTACTCACACCTGAAACACTTGGCGGAAGAAATTAGCGGTGGCCAAACCATCTTACGGCAAATTTCCGAAATTTATTTTGCCCGGCCAACTCAATCCATTTGCAACTAAACTCCGACGTGACCAGAACCAAGGCCACGGCAAGAAATGCGAAGCCAAGACCTAACACGGAATTTGCCGCGCCGTCGTGTTCATCCGGAAGCCATTTTCTTTGAGCCAACACCACGACGCGCGTCAGGAAAAGCATGATGGTCAAATGTACCATATAGATGGAATATGAAACCTTGCCCAACCACCTCAAGGGCGGCGAATTCAACGCGTTCGAAACCACCCCCCCCCCCCCCCGACGTTGCCACCACGATGACTAGCAGCACGAAAAGCGGAATCACCGCGTAGTCCCAGCGGGGATTTTCTTTTAGCGAAAGAAATATGCCCAAAACAAAAAGCAGCACTATCTCCACCTTTGCGCTCCAAACCAAGATGCGCCCTTGATAACGGTCATATATTTGGTATGCGAACACCCCGGCAAAAAAACCCAAGACGCATCGCAGAAAACTAAACCCCACATCAGCAGTTAGGCCTGGCTCGGCCGACAAACCAAGAACGGCTGCAGCCACGCACATCAGCAAGCCGCAAGTGATCAACAGCCACGCTTTTTTGCGCGCCAGCACCGCCACCACCGCAAAAAGCAGATACACGTAGAACTCCACGCCAATGCTCCAGCTTGGACTGTTGAACGTTTTGTTCGCGAAAGGAAAAAAGGGATGCACCAGAAGCAAATTGGCGGCAAAAGTGGGTCCGTTGTTCATGGTAAATGCATGGCTTTGATAAGGCACAAATCCGAATCTTGATTCGCCGACATATTTTACCGCCTCGATTCCCAGAAACACAAAAAGAAAAACCAGATGCAATGGATAGATTCTTCCCAATCTGAGAAACATGAATTTGACCGCATCCCGGCGCGTCCTTAGTTTTGAATGGTAACTATGAAAAATAACAAACCCAGAGAGAACAAAAAACAAGTCCACCATCAAATAACTGTTACGGACAACATTCATTCGGCTCAAAGGATTGTCCCATCCCAAGTGATAGAGAACTACCATCACTGCGGCCACACCTCGCAACGATTCCAATCCACCAAAGAAACGTTTGGAAGTTTGATTCACTAAATGGTCGATTCAATTTCCTTGTCGGGTTGTGCCGAGTCAGTTTTCAGTTCCAAGATGCTCAGAAAGAAGCTGGAGAACACCGCCTGCACGGCGAGCGTCAGACAAGTGACGGCGGGAATCACGAGCCGCAAGCTTTCCGCATAATCCAGATGCCCGAAGTCCGCCGCCTTCCACTTCAGGAGCGCCGTTGCGAGGAAACCCAGGCCGATGGCGAACACCGCGATCCCCACGCCGATGCCGCGTTCCAGCGAATACAGGCTGAACAGCGAATTGAATCGCTGGCTGTCCGGCAGCAATCCGCGCGCGACGCAGTAGAGCTTGGTGAACACGCCGAAGAATAAAACCTGAAACCCAACGATGACCATCATGCCCGCGACGAGCAGCGTGTTGGTGTTGAATTGAACCTTGCCGATCTGCACCGGGCTGATGCTCAACGGCACGAACAATCCCAGCCCGATCACCAGCAGCAGCAGGCCCGGCCACACAAACAGCCAGCGCGGGGAGAACAACAGCATGAAACGCAGATGCCGCCAGCCATCGCGCCAGCTTCGCAAATGCGGCGGCCGGGAACGGCCGTCTTTGTAGAGCGTGATCGGCACTTCGGCGATTTTAAGTTGGCGCAAGGTCGCCTTGATGACCATCTCGGAGGCCAGCTCCATGCCGGTGGTTTTCAACTGCATCTTCGCGTACGCCTCGCGCGTGAACCCCCGCAGGCCGCAATGAAAATCCGTGACCGGACAGCGAAAGAACAGCCGGCCAATGAAGGACAACGCCGGGTTGCCGATCCAGCGGTGCTTCCACGGCATCGCGCCGGGCATGATGGTGCCGCCGCCGTACGGCATCCGGCAACCCATCACCACCTCGAAGCCTTGCCGGAATTTTTCCACGAAGGGCCCGAGGTTGGAAAAATCATAACTATCATCGGAATCGCCCATCAGGAGCCAGCGACCACGCGCCGCCTCAATGCCGCCGCGCAGCGCGTTGCCGTAACCTTTGCGCGGAATGTTGACGACCCGCGCGCCGAGTTTTTGCGCGATCTCGATGGAGCCGTCGGTGCTGCCGTTGTCGGCGATCAGCACTTCGCCGCGCAGCCCCAGATCGGCGAGGCTTTTCAAACCTTTCTTGATGCAGGTGCCGATGGTCTCCGCCTCGTTGAGACACGGCATAAGGATGGTCAGGTCCAGGTCGTCAGTTCGCGGAGCGTCAGAATTTTGATTCATGCTAATGGGCGTGAGTTTAGGGGGAGACGGGCGGGAGCGCAACTATCGGCCAATCCTGCGGGCCAACGGTCCCCTTCAACGTCACGGAAATGGTTTTGAAAAGTTCGCCGTGAATTTCCGCGAGCCATTGGTCCAGCGTCCGAGCGAAGCGCTGCCTGAACAGGTCCGGGTTCACGAGAATGTAATGCACGCCTTGTTGCCGCAGTTCGGCACCGGTGTCGGTGGGCAGCACATGCACAATCCGCCGCGCGCCAAACGGCCGCCACATGGAGGTCTCGGGATCATCGCCGGTGACCATGCCGACAATTTTTTCACCGTCGGGCAACGCCTCGCGCAACCGCGCGAAAGCATCGGGCCGCGCGCGATTGACGGCATAGGTGTCGGCGGCCAGTTTCACAATGCGGTTGGGATTTGCGCCCTTGACTGCTTCCGTCAAAACCGCCTGCGCCGGCCAGAGCGGGCGCGGCGGCGTGATGACCAGGGTCAGCAACGCGAGCAGCAGCGCGCCGGCCATCAGCATTTTCCAGACGGGCCGGCGGATCGCGGCGGCGTGACCGGACGGCAGGAGCAGCAGCAGGACGATGAAAAAATAATACGGCGCGGTGAGGCGTCCGAGTGCGGACAGGCCCAGGTTCGCGAGGTAAGCCAGGATGGCGATGATCAGCGCGCCCCACACCAACCGTTGAGGCAACGCGAATGTGCTGGCGACTTTTTCCCGCCGCCCCCGGTACAAAAACCCCGCGAACACCAGCCCGGTCAGGCCCAGGCCCAGCCCGGCGTTGACCTCCCATTGCAGATCCGTCAGCGACCACTCCGCGCCGCCGGATTCAAAACGCGCCGCCAGATGGTCGTGCCAGCGGGCCGGCATGTATTTTTTCACGGCGTCATTCCATTTGCCGGCCAGCGGAAAAATCGGCGGGGCGAGATTTTGAATCGTCAGGAGGACGGTGTTGTTGGCCGCGCGCACCGCATGGTCGCCGTGCATGAATTCCGTCTGCTCGGCGCGGTTGCCGGACCAGTCACCGCAATGCTTCCAGTTCAAATACGCCGTGGGCAAAAATGAAGCCACCGCCGCCAGCACCACGACCAGCGCCGTCACCAAGGGCCGCCGCACCACGCAGCGCCAGCACGGCCACAGCGCCACCAGCACCGGCAGCACGAGTGGAATGTTCGTGGCCTTGGCCGAAGTGCAGACCGCAGCGGCGACCACGGCCAGCAACAGGTTGCCGAAAGAATTCAGCCGCGCGGCCCGCAGTGCAAAGTGCAGCGCGGCGAGCGGAAACACGGCGGCGAACAGATCGTTGCCGATGCCGCCGGCCTGCAACAGATAGCAATAGCCGGTCGGCAGCAGCCACATCCAGACCCACGCCACGCGGCGGCGCACGCCGAGCTGGGTGAACACGCTGAACACCAGACCGGGCAGCAGCAACTGGCAGACGGCGTTGATGAGGAAGAGCCAACGGTCGGTGTGGGTGAGCGCGATCACCGGCGCGGCGACCCATTCCATGCCGCAAGCGCGGGTGTTCAACCGGTGAAACTCCGTGTGAATCCAATGCCATTGTCCCTCGGCCAGCCAATGCAGCACGCGGGGAATGCGGTAGGCCAGCGCGTCGTAATTGTTCGGCGCGTAAAGAAATCCCCCGAGAATCGCCAGCGCGGACAGGAGCAGAAAAGTTTTCGGCAGCCAGCGGCGAAAGCGTTTGTGCAGCTTGAGCAGGCCGGTGACGGAATCAAGCTGCGGACGAATTTTCCACCCGCCAGCGATGCCCGCCACCGCCGCGATGGACAAGGCCACCGCGTAGCCCGTGGCATTCAATTGATGCGATCCGGACAACACCCAACCCATCAGATTGCAGGCGGCACAGAGGATGACCCAGAAGGCGACCCAGGAAAATTTCGGCGGGCGGCAGCGCCTGGACACGGAGGTTTCCGGCCCGTCAGGCAAGGCGGCGGACGCTGTGTTGGTTTTTTTTTCTGACAATCGGAGGGCGTTTATTATTTGCCGCGTAAGGTAGGGACGACGCTTCAACAGGTCAACGTCAAACCCTGTCTGTTCGGTGCAGGGCGTATGATTAAACTCGGGTGAGGCGAAAGCTGAAAGCTGTTCATCTCAAAGTAAGACGTGGTAGGGAGCGACACGCCCTACCTTGTGACGATTGCCTCACCCGATTTGAATCACGCCTCCTTGCGACGGAACAAGCTTTCGCTGTCGGCGATGTTCAAGACGGAAAGATCGAAGCCCGCGCCCGGTTCGCGTTCGTGCGCGACCTTGA
>JAYWBR010000254.1:0-4909 GCA_043781315.1 Verrucomicrobiota bacterium
GGGGCCGGCACCCTGGCGATGGTCGGGGCCGGGGTAACGGGCTGAGATTTTTCCGCCACCGTCCCGACTTTGCCGGAAACTCCGGCAGCAGCCGGCGCGGCGACCGGAGCGGGCGCCAGCGGAGTCACCGGCGGAGTCGCGGGAATTTCCAAATGGATTGCATCCAAAACCGCACCCAGCGACAGCAGCGGGGCCGGTGGCGCAACCGGCCGCTCGTCCGGAATGGTTTCGGTTTCAGTGGATGGGAGGCCCGGAGCCGGATGCTTCACCGGAAGCGTTGCCACTGGTTGAGCTGACGCCGGTATTTGCTGCGCCGCCGGTGAGGCGGTGGCCGGCAGCGGCACGAGTGGAGCGATGGCGTTGGTCGGTATTGCCGTTGGTGGAGAAGTGGGCACCGGGAGTCCGAAAGTCGCTCCCGTCTGGCCCGCACTGGTGGCTGGATTTTGTAGGGAGCCGTCAGCCGACAACTTTTTTTTGGATCGTTTTGAGGTCATCGCAAAATCTTCCGAATCATGGTCGCAACGTGACGTGCCGCCAGACTAGCGCGCCCGTTTGCCATTCTAAAGCAAAATGTTCTTTTTACTTTTTGCCCGACCCGGAACCGGACGCGCAAAGATTTTCACGACGGCGGCGGACAACTTCCCCAGGGCCGCCGCATCCGGTTGACGCGGCAGCCGACGGGTGCCAGTTCACCGCCCCGAGACCCCAAAGATTTGGGCAAGCCAAAGAGGGACGAGAAAATTCATCTTTGGCTTTCTCCAATCTTTGGGTTTGTTTCTCCGCCGGGTTTGAAACGACCGCGCCAACCGGCTTCCCACCCACGCCGTTTGACAGGACGTTTGGCTGCGGCATACTGCCGCCATCGGCGTGCAAAACAATTTAATCCATTCCGGCCTACGCATGACCGGCGCCCGTTCACCCGCGAAGCGCGCTCCGGCCGGCCTCCGCCGCGCGTTCACGCTCATCGAACTCCTCGTCGTCATCGCCATCATCGCCATTCTCGCCGCGCTGCTGCTGCCCGCATTGAGTCGCGCCAAGCAACTGGCCCGGCGCACCTCCTGCCTCTCGCAATTGAAACAGCAGGGCGTCGCCTGGCGGGTTTTCCTGGACGACAACAGCGGACGTTTTCCCGACCGGCGCGATTTGAAAAACTCCCTGCCCGGCGGCTACAAACCCTGGACGTCCTGGCCGACGAGCGATCCGCGCGCGGGTTGGGCCGCGCTGGTGTTGAGCAATCAGCTCGCCGCCGTCTCCGTCTGGAATTGTCCCGCCGCGCAACTGGCCGCCTTCGCCACCGCCGACCAGGCCGTCCAAGCCACCGATGCTTCACCCACGCCGCCGCTCGTCCGCTATTGGATGTGGCGCTTCGACCGGCCGGACGATCCCGTGCGGGACGATGATTTCTGGGGCCGCACCGAGGAGGAATCCGTGACGCATCTGCGCGCTTCCGGCAACACCACCGTTGGCGTGGTGACCGGACCTTCCGGTGTGGAGTTGACCGTGGATGTTTATTTTCCCAACACCATCACCGCCGTGCCCGCCGAGTTGAAAGGCCGCACCGCGCATCCCGGCGGCCGCAACCGGCTCATGCTCGACGGCCATGTGGAGTTCACCCGCGACACCCGCACGCCGTTGAATTAAGCGCCTCCCGCCCGATGGAACTTCGCAACTTCGCCGAGCAGGTTTTGTTCGCCACCACGCTGGAGGAAAAACTCCGGTGCCCGGAAATGCTCACCGACGAACATCCCGGCCCGCCGCTCGTCACACCGGAAGCGCCAGGCCGTCCGGCGGAACTGCGCTTCAAGCCGCAGGTTTCCGGCAAGGCGGAATTCCCCGGCCTGCATCAGTTGGAAAATAAAACCGAGCGCGGCAAACTGCTCCATTTTTTCGCCAACCACGAACTGCTCGCCACCGAACTCATGGCGCTGGTGCTGTTGAAATTTCCCGATGCCCCCGCCGCGTTTCGCAAGGGTCTCCTGCAAACGCTCAAGGACGAGCAGGAACACACGCGACTTTATTTGGAGCGGATGCGCGCGTGTGGCATCGAGTTTGGCGAGTTGCCGGTGAGCGGATATTTTTGGCGCTGCGTTTCGCCGATGGAAAATCCGATGGATTACGTCGCCAGTCTCAGCCTCACGTTCGAGCAGGCGAACCTGGACTTCGCCCGCCACTTCGCGCGCGGCTTCGCGACCGTCGGCGACACCGACACGGCGCAACTGCTGGAGAAAATTTACCGCGACGAAATCGGCCATGTCGCCTACGGCTTGAAATGGTTTCGCCGCTGGAAGCAACCGGGCGAAAGCGACTGGGACGCTTTTTGTCGCACGTTGAAATTCCCCCTCTCACCACAGCGCGCCAAAGGCATTTCGCTCAATGTCGAAGGCCGTCGCGCCGCCGGACTCGACCCGCAATTCATCGCCGAGCTGAACGTCTATTCGCAATCGAAAGGCCGCACGCCGAGCGTGTTTGTCTTCAATCCGTTCGCCGAGGGCCGCATTGCCGAGGGCAAAACGTTCAACGCCAACAAGCATCAGTCGCAGCTCGCACGCGATCTGGAAAACCTCCCGCAATTTTTGTGTCGGCAGGATGATGTGGTGCTGGTCGGGCGGCGGCCGTCCGTGGATTTTTTGAGCCGCCTCAAGGAGGCGGGTTTTCCGTTGCCGGAGTTTGTGGAATTGGCAACGGCTACTGCGATGGTTGCAAACGCATTGCCGATGACTCACAAGGTAGGGCGCGTCACTCCGTGCGCGCCGGGGTTCGACTTCGCTGCGGGCGGCGCGCACGGAGTGACGCGCCCTACCTTTGCCCTTCCTTCGAAAGAGAAGACTCCACCGAAAAACCCTTCGGGGATTTCCAGTCTCACCCAGCGCAAACTCGGCCGGCTGCGGCCGTGGGCGTGGGGGCCGGACAGTTGGGAATTACTCAAGCCGCTGTTCGCCAACGTGACCGGCGAAACCCGCACCGCCGACCAACGTTTCAACGCCGGCCTCGCGCAGCTTTACTCCAAGGCGTGGAGCGCGGACTTTTTGCGAACCCTTCTCATTGGTAGGCGACGAGGTAACGAGTCTCTAAATTCCCCCTCGGAAATAAATCAGAGCCTCCTTACGTCGTCTCCTACGGAAGATTGGCTTTGCACCGCCGCCGAAGTCGGTGTCGCCGCAACCTCAATGGATCAAGCGATTGCTGCGATTCAAAAAATTCGCCAGCGCGGCCATCACAAAATTGTCGTGAAGGAAGCGCTGGGCTTGGCGGGCAGCAATGCGGTGCGGTTGTTCGAGCCGGAGGTTTTGCCGACGCACCTGCGCTGGATCGAGCGAGCGCTGAGCAACGGACGGCAGCTCGTGGTCGAGCCGTGGTTGGAACGCGTGCTGGATTTTTCCATCCAACTGGAGATGTCCGCCGACGGTTTGAAACTGTGCGGCTACACCGGCTTGCTCAACGACGCCAAGGGTCAGTTCCAGGGCAACTTCGCCGAGTCGCATCATCACAAGCGCATCCCCGCCAAAGTCGTCACCCTGTTTCGCGAGCCGGATATTTCCAACCGGCTGCTGGAACTTTACGCCGGGATTTTCACCGCGCTCGAAGCGGAACTGCGCCGCGTGGATTTCACCGGGCCGCTGGGCATTGACGCCTTCGTCTATCGCGATGCCAGCGGCGGGGTGCGGCTCAAGCCGGTCGTCGAAATCAATCCGCGCTACACGATGGGCCGCGTGCTGGTGGAGTTGATGAAACAAACCTGCCAGGGTAGCTGCGGCAAGTTCCGCCTCGTGAATCATGCACAGTCGCGGAAGGAAGGGTTTGATAATTTTCCAGCGTTCGCACGCACGTTGAACGAACGCTTTCCGCTCGTGCTGGAAGGTGAACCCTTTCCCCGAATTCGCGCCGGCGCGTTGTGCCTGAACGATCCGGCCACGGCGCAGGTTTGCCTGGCGGCTTTCCATGTCGGCCGCACGCTGGCGGAGTTGGGAATTGACGTGGCCTGCTAAACCAGGCCAAGAAAAATGTCGCGCGAAGACCGCGATGGGGGCGAAGGAGCCGCCCAAAGATTGGGGAAAGCCAAAGATGAAGGGCTTCTGTAATCTTTGGTTTGCCCCAATCTTTGGGATGGGCAAGGACGGCGGCTTAGACGGAGCCAAAAAAAAACCGGGCGAGTTGGAATATGCATCAGCCCTGCGACACCACCGGGATGCCATTTGCCTTTGCGCCGGTGCCTCGCTAGGCTGCGCGAACTTATCTATGAAAAATAAAACCTACCGGCTGCTGGCGTTGTTTCCGGTGCTGCTGGCGCTCACGGGCTGCACCCACATCAAAACCGCCTCGGTGGAAGGCAGTTTGATTTTGGAAGATTTTTCGGCCCAACCGAGGATTCATCTGGACGGATTTTTTTATGAGACGGCGCAAGGTCGGGTGAACGTTCCCGCGCAAATCACCGTGACGGCACAGGGCGGCGGCGGGAGCCTCACCATGCGCGATGGCCGCACGGTGAACATTTCCCTCACCCAATCCAACGGCGGCACGATGCTTCACCTCACCGCCAAACCCGACGCCGACATCGTCAAGTGGGGCGTAGCGATCAACGCCAGCGCGGACGAATACTTCACCGGGCTGATGGAACGCGTGGTGGACGGCCCGCAAGCCGCCACCTGGAAAGCGGGCATCACGAACGGCATGAACCTGCACGGGCAAAAGGTGGACATGATTCTCAAGCCGACCACCTCGGTGTATGCGCCGTATTATTTGTCGTCGCGCGGCTACGCAGTGTTTGTGCAGGGTAACTGGCCGGGCTTCTTTGATTTCTGCGCCAGCAATCCCCAACAGGTGAAGATTGAATTTGAAGGCTCGTCCTTCGCCGCAAAAATTTACACTGATAAAAATCCCGCCGCACTCGTGCAGGCCCACGCGCTTGACG
>JAYWBR010000255.1:0-4907 GCA_043781315.1 Verrucomicrobiota bacterium
AAAGCTGTGATTCCCGGCGGTTCGTCCTCGAAAGTTTTGAAGGCGGGCGAGAAGTTCAAACTCAAGCGCAAGGTCGAAGGCAAAGACGTCGAGGTGGAAACCGACATGCTTGATCTGCCGTATGATTTTGACTCGCTCCAGCAAGCCGGCACGATGAGTGGTTCGAGCGCGATCATTGTGATTGATGACAGCGTGGACATCGTTGGCGCGTTGGCGAATCTCTCCGAGTTTTACGCCCACGAAAGCTGCGGCCAATGCACGCCCTGCCGCGAAGGTTCGCTCTGGATGAGCAAGACGCTCCATCGCCTCACGCACGGCGAAGGTCGCAAGGGCGACGCGGATTATCTCGTGAAGATCGCCGACAACATTCCCGGCGGTAAGACGATTTGCGCATTCGGCGAAGCCTGCTCATGGCCCGTGCAAAGTTTCGTCGCGAAGTTCAAAGATGAATTCGTCGCCAAAGGCGCTGCCGATGAAGAACGTCGCACGAAGGAAAAAGATTCGGCCGGGAGTCAGAAGCATTAAATCATGCCCAAGCTTTACGAATATCTTGGCATCACAGTGTTCTTCTTCGCCGGAGAACATTTGCCGGTTCATGTGCATGGGCGGCACGGCGAGTCGGAAACCAAAGCCAAGATCATCACGGCAAACGGAAAGATTGTGAAAATCCGATTGTGCCGCGTCGCCAACCGTCACCCGCTTTCTGGAAAAGTGCGGAAGCATTTTCTGGAATTGGTGAGCGCGAAGGCGCAGGATATTTTGAAGAAGTGGTCGGATGTTTTCCTTTTGAATAAGATTGTTCATCCGGAAATCATCACCCGGAGAATCAAATAAGTTATGTATCTGCGAGTCATGGAAGCCAAGTATGTCCCCCGTTATCGGGTGGACATCGCATTCAACGACGGCACACGCCGCGTCGTTGACTTCGGCCCATTTCTCAAGCAGGCCAGAAACCCGATGTTCACGAAATATCGTGGCTTGCGGGAATTCAAGTCGTTCCACATTCAGGCTGGCGACCTGATGTGGGGAGATTTCGAAATGATTTTCCCGATCATGGATTTATATGAAGGGAACATTCTCAAGGGCAACCCCGCCGCGTCGGCGCACCTAGTGTTAAGCGATGCTATTTCTCCGGCCAAAACAGTTTTAGACAAGAAAATCAAAGCCGTGTCCGCCGTTTCTTACAGAAAGACAAAGGCGCCGCGCCGAAATTGAATGTCCGCCGCACTTACAACTGAAGTGAAGCCCGCGCCGCCCGCGATCGAAAAGATCAAGGTCAAGGTGGACGGGCGCGAAGTCGAAGTGCCGAAGCTCACGCCGGATTGGCAGGGCAAACTCGCGCCCACCACGATGCTGCAAGCCTGCGACATCGCGAAGAAAGAAGTTCCGCATTATTGCTACCATCCGAAGCTGCCCATCGCTGGCAATTGCCGCATGTGCCTCGTCGAGTTCGGCACGCCCGCGCTCGGCCCGGATCGCAAGCCGGTGATGAATCCCGACGGCACGCCGAAGATTGCGAAGTCGCCGCGTCCCGCCATCGCGTGCGCCACGCCGATTTCGCCCGGCATGGAAATTTACACGAGCACGGCCGCAGTGAAACAGATGCGCGAAGGCGTGCTTGAATTTCTCCTCATCAATCACCCGCTTGATTGCCCGATCTGCGACCAGGCCGGCGAGTGCAAGCTTCAGGAATACTCCGTGGACTACGGTCAGAGCGCGAGCCGCTTCGTCGAGGCGAAGGTTCACAAGCCCAAGGCCGTTGATCTCGGCCCGCGCATCATGCTCGACGCCGAGCGCTGCATTCTCTGTTCGCGCTGCATCCGGTTTACGAAGGATGTCGCGGGCGACGACGCGCTGGGCATCGTGAATCGCGGCAGCTACAACACGATTGCCACGTTCCCGGGCCTGCCGTTCGACAACAACTACACGCTCAACACGGTGGACATCTGTCCCGTGGGCGCGCTCACATCGAAGGATTTTCGTTTCCAGATGCGCGTGTGGTTCTTGAAGGAAACCAAGAGCGTCTGCACGAGTTGCGCGACCGGCTGCAACGTGCTCATCAGCTCGCGCGAGGAAAAGATTTACCGCTACACGCCGCGCGACAATGATGCCGTGAACGGCCCTTGGATGTGTGACGCGGGTCGCCTCAACTATAAGTGGATTCATCGCGCGGATCGGTTGAAAGATGTTTTGGTCCGTGGTCAGAAATCGAGTTGGATGGCGGCGCTCTCGGAAATCGCCGACAAGCTCAAGCAAGCTGCGGCTGGCTCGGTGGCCATTGTCGCCTCGGCTCGCCAGACGAACGAAGAGCTTTGGTTGATCGGCAAACTCAAGGCAAAGCTTGGCGCGATCAGCGATTCGATCGAACGCGAAGGCGAACCCGACAAGCTGCTCGTCAGCGCGGATAAGAATCCCAACACGAACGGCGCTCGGCTCACGGGCATTTGCTTCAGCGAGATGGGAATTAATTTGCCCAAGATCGCCGATGGCATCGCGAAGGGGACGATCAGGACATTGATCGTCTTCGGCGAAGACGTCACGAAGCACGGCATCAGCGCGGAATTGCTGGGCAAGCTGGACACGCTCATCGTTAGCGACATTTTGCCAAATGCCACGACGGCGAAGGCGCATTACATTTTGCCCGGCTGCGCCCACGCCGAGAAGCGCGGTTCGTTCACGAATACCAAAGGCCGCGTGCAAAAGTTCATGCAGGCCATCCAACCGCCGGGCGATGCCCGCGCTGAATGGGATTTCCTGCACGACCTGGTTTACAACGTCACCGGCAAGAACGGCTTCCTGACCATCGAAGGCTTGTTCAACGAGATGACGAAAGATGTTCCGGCATTCAACGGCCTTACCTGGGCGGGCCTTGGCGACAAGGGAGTGACGGTAAAAATTTAAGCAATGACTGACTGGCTCAACCATCTGAATCCGACGACGCAGCTCGCGTTGTTTGCCGCCGTGAAAGCGGTGGCCGCGTTTGCGGTGATGATGACGATGGTTGCCTACATCGTGCTCGTCGAACGGCGCGTCTGCGCGTTCATGCAGGATCGCATCGGGCCGAATCGCGCCGGGCCGTTCGGTTTGCTGCAACCCGCCGCCGACGGCATCAAGGCGTTCTTCAAAGAGGAAATGACGCCCGCACATGTGCGGAAACTGTATTACGTCATCGCACCCGCGATCTGCCTGATGCCTGCGATCTTGAACCTGGCGGTGATTCCGTTCGGCTCCAACATCAAGGGCGAGCCGATGGTGCTCGCCAACTTGAACGTCGGCATTCTCTACACGTTCGGCATCGTGTCGCTGGGCGTTTACGGCATCGTGCTGGCGGGTTACGCGAGCAATTCCAAGTTTCCGTTTCTCGGCGGCATTCGCTCCAGCGCGCAAATGATCTCCTATGAAATCTCGATGGGCATGAGCGTCATCCCGATCTTCATGCTCGTGGGCGATTTGAACCTGAGCAGTGTCATCGGCTACCAGACCGGCGGGCTGTTCAACTGGCTCGTGTTCAAGCAGCCGCTCGCCTTCGTGATTTTCCTCGTCGCCTCGTTTGCGGAAACGAACCGCACGCCGTTCGATCTGCCGGAAGCCGAGCAGGAACTCGCGGGCGGCTACAACATCGAATACAGCTCGATCAAGTTCGCGCTCTTCTTCATGGCCGAATACGCGAACATGATTCTCGTCTCGGCCATGATGGTGACGCTCTTCTTCGGCGGCTGGACGCTGCCGTTCTTTGGCCTCGATCAGACCGCAACGACCTTGCTCGGCGGCATTGCGCACATTGGAATTTTCATGGCGAAGGTGTTCGCCTTTCTGCTGATGTTCATCTGGGTGCGCTGGATGTTGCCGCGCTTCCGGTATGATCAGTTGATGGATCTGGGCTGGCGGCGGTTTATTCCGCTGGCCCTGGCAAACATCGTCGTGACGGCGGTCTGGCTGTGGTGGACAACAAAATGACAACATGCCCACAGTCTTGCGAATCAAAGGTTATCGCTTCGGCTTTTTTAGCGCCGACGCTGACGAGCCGCCGCATGTCCACGTCAGCAAGGATGGCAATCAAGCCAAGTTCTGGCTCGACCCCGTGCAACTTGCCAAGGACGCGGGGTTCTCGCGGCACGAACTCCACGAGATTTTTGAACTCGTGCAGGAACATCAACAAGAGCTATTGAAAGGCTGGCATGAATACTTTGGATGACATTCGAGTAACAGGCGTGAGCAGCACGGCGGACACGTTGAAGGCTGACTTCGACGATGGTCGTTCCGTGAGTTTGCCGCTCATGTGGTTTCCGCGCTTGTTCCGTGCGACCCAGGTGCAGCGCGACCATTACGAACTTACCGGCAAAGGCTATGGAGTTCATTGGCCGGACGTGGACGAAGATTTGAGCGCGAAAGGTCTGGCGATGGGCAAGGCGTCCATTGAGTTTATCAAGCAACAACGGAAGCACGAAGTCGCCGCATGATCGTCAAACGCAAACCATTGAATCTTTACGAGCGGCTTTACCTGCCCACCCTCATCGGCGGGCTGAAAGTCACGCTGCGCCACTTCTTCAAGAAGAAGGTGACGATGCAGTATCCCGAAGAGAAATGGGTCGTGCCCGAGGGTTACCGCGGCGCGCCGTATCTCGTGAAGGATCAGGAAGGCAACACCAAGTGCGTGAGCTGCCAGCTTTGCGAATTCGTCTGTCCGCCCAAGGCCATCAAAATCATCCCGCCCGGTCCGACCGGCCAGCTTGCGGACCGTTCCAACGCGGAGAAGATGCCGAAGGAATTCGAGATTGATATGCTTCGGTGCATCTTCTGCGGCTTCTGTCAGGAAGTCTGCCCGGAGGAAGCGATCTTCCTGCAAAAGGATTATTCGCTCACTGGCACGAGCCGCGCGGAAATGATTTACAACAAAGAAAAACTCC
>JAYWBR010000256.1:0-14292 GCA_043781315.1 Verrucomicrobiota bacterium
CCCTTTTCACAAGGGTTCGATCCGCTGCCAACTGCCACGCCCTAAGCCGGTCACAGACCGGCGCTCCGCCAACGCCTCACCCGCTTTTAATCACACCCCTTTGTTCCCGCAACCAAAACTTCCGGTTGGTGTTTACCACCTGATTCGCTATAATAAATTTATGATTCGCTGTGGAAAAACCCTGGCCCTGGCCCTTGGCGCACTGGCGTTCGCCAACGGAACACTGGCACTCACCTCCGATTCCCCGGGCGGCGCGTACCATGGGATTGTCGAACGCAATGTTTTTGATGTCCATGCCGCCCAACCGGCACCACCGCGCGATCCCATGCTCGACCTCCCGCCTCCGCCGACCATCAAACTGCAGGGCATCACCGATATTTTGGGCCGGAAACAGGTGCTGTTCAAAGTCCAGTTGCCCGTTAAACCGCCGGCGCAGCCCAAGGAGGAATCATTCATCCTGACGGTGGGCGAACGGCAGGGCGAGATTGAGGTGCTCGAGATCAATCCGAAGGCGGGCACGGTGAAGATGAAAATTTACGGCGTTATCACCAATCTCAGTCTGGAGATGAACAGCGACAAACTGGTGAACACCGCCCCGGTGGCACCGGCGGCAGCGGCACCGGGGGCCAACCCGATGCTGGCTCCCGGCACCATTGCTCCGCCGCCGACCCTGCCGCCGGGCAGATTTCCGCGCACGTTGCGGCTGCCCGGCAGCGCCAACAACAGTCAAGCTAATCCCAGCCAGCCGGGCGTCGGAAACTTCGGCGGCCCTGCGAATGGCAATCAGGCGGAACTCAGCCATGACCAGCAGATCATCAACATGGCCGCTCAAAAAATGCAGGCGCGGCAGTCCAAAGATCCCAAGATACGCGCGATGGATGCCATCATCCCAATGCCGCCGGATCTGCAAAAAGAGTTTGACTCAAGCGGCGGCCCCCCGCAGCCGCAGTAGTTCCTCCACTGAATTCAGCCGCTGCTGCCCCAAAAACTACGGTTGACTCACCCGCATGATGAGACCGTTCGTCACGTAGAGCGTCGCCCCGGGAATGACCAGATTGGTGGTGACACCGGGCAGATTTCCCGGGCGCAAGGTGCCGGTGAGACTGGCCGCGTTGAGATTGGTGATCGTGGAGCCGTTGCCTTTGAACGAGGCACCGGGCGCCAGCACCACGTTGCCCGCAAATCGAAAACTAAAATCGTTCATCATCTGGAATTGCTGCTGACCATTGGCGTAGATTGACCAGAAGGGAGAGCTGCCGTACTCAATGTTGTCGTTGGCAAAACTATCTACCATTGTCATCATGGATAAAGCACCAGAAGTAAGTGTGTAATTTGCGGATGAAATCTGTCGAACCGTGTAGGCGTCGGAAGCCATTCTGGACATTTTCAATATTGCTCCAGAATCATCGTTATAACACGCACCCATAGATTCATAATAACAACCCGCCACATTTATGTGGCCCGCCGGAGTATTCAGCAAAGAAAACGTGGTTCGACCCGAAACGAAATCACAATCATCCATCTTAGCTTCATAACCAACGGCATTAAAAATAACCCCTGAACCGGTCGCATTGGGGCTGGTGATGGGCCATCCATTCGTAGTACCGCCGGTGTAATCTCCAATATCAACAAACTCGCATTGCCGAATAAATACATGGGCTGCGCTAGCATTGATTCCGAACGCCAGACCGTTGAAATGGCAATTGTCCACCCAAGTATTGTTTTCGTTGGCCCCATGAAGATAAATGCCTCCGCACTTTTTGGGATACGTCACCGGGTCTGGCAAGGACGATGCCGGAGAAATTCCCCATTGGGAATTTGTGGTGTAACCGTTGTAGGAAAAGAAACAACTTTTGAAACTGACAGTTGCCCATTCCTGCAAATCCCAGAAAGCATTAGTCACGTTTTGGTCCATGATGAAAGCCAAGTCTCGAACATAGAGATGAAGTCGTGCGCCGTCTGGTTGGCCAGTCAAGCCCGTAGCCGTCGCACCCATGTTGTTGCCGGTGTAATGAATTACTGACGCAATCTCGCCCGCACCTTCAAGGATTACCGAAGTGAGAAAACGATTGGTCAGCTTCAGCGTGTCAGCAACGTAATAATTGCCTGGGCCAATAATGATTTTACCGCCAGTAGCAAGGCCGTTGGTGATTTGATTGTAGGGAAGAAAATTTAATGCCTCCTGCAATCCAGAACTGGTCGTTCCGGCGGTGAACGGCCCGAACATGGCGTTGCTCTGGCCCACCGTGATTTCGAGCCAGGGCAGGTTCGTCAGACCGGCGCCGCTGCCGGCAAACGCGCCGTTGAACTGGTTGGAAGGATTGTTCAACGAAACCGCCGCCGCATAGTTGCCCGCCAAACTCGCCGTCGGCAACGCCCCGCTCAGAGTGGTCGCGGAGGCGGCCTGGCCGGCGTTCGCAGCGTAACTCGAATACGGCACGGATCCGAGCGGCTGACGCGGGAGGAGCGGAGTAAAAACTCCAACGCCATTGGTGCGCACGGCCAGTTCCAGCCAATAACTGGTGCCATTGAAAACCGCCGGGCCAAAGTCCAGTGACACGGTGAACAACCCGTTGCTCACGGCGGTGGAGTTGTTCGTCAGCGCCGGGCCGGCCTGAGTTCCTCCCGCGCTGGCATTGAACAGCACACCACGCAAGTCGTAGCGACCGTTGGCCGCATTGCCAGTGTCATTCAGGCGACCTTGGTAAGTAAACGCCGTCGGCTGCGCGAACAAGGAAAAGTCAAACCCGGCCCGCCAACAGAAAAATAAAATCAGAAAAAATCGCCGGCGGTGGTTCATGTTCGAGAAAATGGCATGGGCTGTTCAAATTTTGAACGGCCATGATACCGAAATTTAAAAAAAGGCGAAGCATTTCAAAGGCACGGCGCAGAGACCCTCCTCACCCCACGGCCTCCGCCATTTTGCATCAGCCAAAGATTTTCCCTGGAAAACCTCACGGCGGAAAACCGATCGCCAGTTTCACGGCGGCGTACTCGGGATGAATTTTTCCGTCCTTTGCGCGAATGATGAGTTCCAGCTCCGTCCATGTCTGTCCGCGAAACCATTCCGGTAAATCCTCGGCGCGCATCATCCCAAACAGCGCCACGAGCGGAGGATCGCCCTCGCGAAATACGACCGGTCGCTGGCGCACGATGACCAATCCCGCCGCCGCCGCGCCCGCCGCCACGCGGGCCGACTGCGCCGCCTCACAGGGAAACACGCACGCAAAAAAACCACCGGCCGCCAGATGCCGCGCCGCTGTCGCGCAATAATCCGCCACCGTGCCGCGCAGTTCGAAGCGGCACGCCAGCTTTTGCGGATGCTCGCTCTCGACTCCGGCACCTTGCGGGAAATACGGCGGGCTGCCGGTGATGAGGTCGAATTGTTCCTCGGCGCACAGCAGTGCCGGGTCGCGAAAATCCCCTTCGCGGATTTCGTAACGACCCGTCAAGCCGTTGTAGCGCGCGGATTTTCTGGCGAGCGCGACGCTTTCACTTTGCGCCTCGACGGTCACAAACTTCGCGCCCGGCAAGCGCCATGCGGAAATCATCCCGACTGTGCCAATGCCGCTGCCGAGATCGAGTGCGGTGCGCGCGGTCGGACACCACGTCGTGCCGTACCACGCGGTCAGAATGTCGTCGGTGGAAAAACGATGGCCTTCGCGGAGTTGGAACAAACGGAAGTGTCCGCTGATCGCATCCAGCGTTTCGTGCGGCGCGATAATCAGCGGCGCGCCGGTCTCCGACCCGGCGCGTGGAGCTGCGTCGCTGGTTCGCGCCGGGTCGGAGGCCGGCGCTCCGAGTCCTGGCGGCACCGGGCCGGGCTTGGCCCAGCCTTTGAAGTGAGTCGGCGTGGTCACGGCTTCGTGCGCTCAAAGGTTTCATCGTCCCATGATGCCGGATCGTCGAGGGATTCCAGATGCGTGAAAACCTCCGCCTCCGCCAAAACCGCGCGGATGTCGGCTTCGATTTTATCCAGCAGTTCATGACCGCGCTGCACCGTCCAGTCGCCGGGGACGAGGACGTGCAGAGAAACAAATTTCTTCGCGCCCGACTGCCGCGACCGCAGCGCGTGAAATTGAATCCCCGTCTGTTCGTAGGTCTTCAGAACATTGCGCACGACGGTCATGTCTTCCGCAGAAAGGGCCATGTCCATCAGCCCGGCAATGGAACGGCGCACGATGCCCACCCCGGTCCAGACAATGTTCGCGGCCACGACCAGCGCCACGACCGGATCCAGCCAGTTCCATTTCGTCAGCACGACCAGGCCGACGCCCGCCACCACGCCGACGGAAGTCCACACATCCGTCAGCAAATGATGCGCGTTGGCTTCGAGCGTGATGGAGTTGTGTTTGCGGCCCGCGCGGAGGATCAACAGGGCAACGATCAGATTCACAAGTGAAGCTGCGACCGACACCAGCAGGCCCATCCCCACCGCTTCCAACGGCTGGGGCGCGAGGAGCCGCCGGACCGCCGCGATGGCGATGCTCCCCGCCGCGACGAGAATCAGACTGCCTTCGACACCGCTGGAAAAATATTCCGCCTTACTGTGACCGTAGGCGTGATCCTCATCGGCCGGCCGCGCGGCCACGGTCAACATCGCCAGCGCCATGAATCCTCCAATGAGGTTGACGACGGACTCAATCGCGTCGGACAACAACCCGACCGACCCCGTGATGCGCCACGCCACCGTCTTGAGCGCGATGGTGACGAGCGCGGCGGCAATCGAGAGCCAGGCGAAGCGGGTTAGAAATTGGCGGTTCACGGCGAGGGATTATTAACCACGAACTCCGCGAAAGGATACGAAAGAAATTCGGGAGCCGGATGGATGTTTGGATTGTTGAATGAATGGATGAAAGGATGAAATTTTCCACCCCATCAATCCATCATCCAAAACCCCATTCATCCGTGTCAGATCAAGTGGCAGAACATCGCGTCGCGCAGCTTCGGCTCGAACCAGGTGCTCTTCGGCGGCATGATCCCGCCGGCGTCGGCGATGCTCATCAAATCCTCGATGCTCGTCGGGAACAGGCTGAACGCGCAGGCGTATTCGCCGCTGTTCACGAGCTTTTCCAACTCCGCCGTCCCGCGGATGCCGCCGACGAAGTTGATGCGTTTGCTCGTGCGCGGATCGTCAATGCCGAAGAGCGGCGCGAGGATTTGCTTCTGCAAAATCGTCACGTCGAGCCGCTCAATCGGATCGTTCGTGGACGTGAACTGCGGTTTGAAAGTGAGCGCGTGCCACTGTCCGCCAAGGAACAAACCGAGTTCGTGTTTGCGCTGGAGCGGGGGTGCGCCGCTCGCCGGTTTCAAATCGAACACGGCGGCGAGCTTCGCCAACAACGCCTCTGGCGTGAGGCCGTGCAAATTTTTCAGCACGCGGTTGTAGGGCAGGATCTGCATCTGGTTGTGCGGAAAAATCACGGTGAGAAATTGTCCGCTGTGGCCCGCGCCTTTCCGGGATTGAAACACGCGGC
This sequence comes from Verrucomicrobiota bacterium, assembly GCA_043781315.1. Classification (GTDB taxonomy): domain Bacteria; phylum Verrucomicrobiota; class Verrucomicrobiia; order Limisphaerales; family CAIQOK01; genus CAIQOK01. The sequence goes on from JAYWBR010000256.1 coordinate 5,478, forward strand.
CGGCCGCCGCGCTGCGATGATGTCCGTCGGCGATGTAGAGGCAGGGGATTTGGGAAAACTGTTCTTCAATGAACTGGATGCCGGCCGCATCGGCGACGTTCCAAGACGTGTGGCGCACGCCGTCTTTGCCGGTGAAATCCACGGCGGGCGCTTCGGAGATTTTCTTCGCGACAAATTCATCGAGCGCCGCCTGGGCGCGGTAGGTGAGAAACACCGGGCCGGTCTGGGAATTGAGCGCTTCGATGTGACGGACGCGGTCGTCCTCCTTGTCCGGGCGCGTCAGCTCATGCTTCTTGATGAGGTTCGCCAGATATTCCTCGCAGCTCGCGGCGGCCACCAAACCGACCTGCGCATGTTTCCCCATGACTTGCCGGTAAAGGTAGAAGCTGGGCGGTGCGTCCTGCTTCAACGCGCCGTCGGCGATGAGCTTTTGGAAATTCTCCCGGCCCTTGGCATAAACCGCCGGTGAATAAAGGTCGGTGCCAGCGGGCAGATCAATCTCCGGTTTGCTAACGTGCAGAAAGCTCAGGGGATTGCCCGCCGCCATGACGCGCGCCTCGTCGGAGGACATCACGTCGTAGGGCAGTTCGCAGATGCGTCCGGCGAGTTCGGGTTGGGGCCGCAGCGCGGCGAAAGGTTTGATGTTGGCCATAAATGCGCGCCGAAAATAGGAGAGACGGTGGCGGAAGGCACGCCGAAATTACGGCGGCGCGGCGCGATTATTTTTGTCGCCAAGACGCGGCGGCGGTTTTACTCTCGCGGAACAACTTAACCACACCCAAACCTATGGACATCATTTTCAACTGTTCCAGTTGCAACCAGGAGCTCGAAGTGGACGTAACCGGTGCCGGCTCGGAGATTGTCTGCCCCAACTGCGAGGAGACCATCACCATCCCGCACGTCGGCACCAAGGGCACGCGCACCAGCGGCGCGGATTCGTCGAGCAAAATTCCCGTGACCACGGCGGCCCCCGCCCATTCCCCCAATCCCGTCAGCGCCATGGCCAGCTCGGCCGCAGCCAAGGTGGAGATGCATCTCAAGGTGCCGGTGCGCAGCACGCCCACGACCAGCCTGATCGCCAAGACCGCGCCTCCGCTGGAAGTCGCGGCCAAGGAATCAGACCGGAAACTGCGCGTGAAAACCATCCGCCACACGGACTGCATCGAGGTCGGCCACGACCGGTTTGACGAATTCGTGAGCCTGTTCCTGGAAAAAACCGGCGAACACAACATCCAGAGCATCCATCCGCTCACCTACACGCATCTCGACATCGGCTCGCAAAAACTGATGAACGAGTATGCCGTGCTGATCATCTATCGCGGTTGAGGGGCTGCCTTGACTTGCCCAATTCACGCCGCTACCGTCCCGCCATGATGCGTCGTTTGGTCTGCTTTTTCCTCATTTGCGCGGGCGTGCTGCTGTTTCCCTTTCGCTCGCCCGCACCGTTGATTTATACGCCCGGCGAAGGCTGGCGCTACGAACCCGTGGGCGGCGGCGGCGACTGGCAACGCACCCGCGCCAAGGATCAGTTGATCGTCGCCCAGGAGGCCTTCGATAAAAAAAATTACGGTCTGGCGCTCAAAGCCGCCCGCCGCGTCGTCAACATCTGGCCGCTGTCGGATTTCGCGCCGCAAGCGCAGTTCATCGTGGGTCGTTGCTACGAGACCAAGGGCTGGGATGAAAAGGCGTTCAAGGAATATCAGGCCCTGCTCGAAAAATATCCCAAGGCCGTCCACTACGAGGAGGTGTTGAAACGCCAGCACGAAATCGCCCTGCGTTTTCTCGCCGGCGAATGGTTCCGCGTCTGGGATTATATTCCGCTTTACCCGTCCCTGGACAAGACGGCCGACTTGTTTGAAAAGATCGTCAAGACCGGCCCCTACAGCAGCGTCGGCCCGCCGTCGCAGATGAAACTCGGGGAGACGCGCGAACGGCAGAACAACTTCGCCGACGCCGCCAAAGCCTACGAACTGGCGGCGGACCGTTACTTCGACCGCCCGCAGATCGCCGCCGACGCGCTCTACAAGGAGGCGCTCGCCTACAAAAAACAGGCCGCCACCGCTGAGTACGATCAGAACACCGCCGCCCAGGCCATCACCGTCTGCACTGATTTCATGACGCTGTTCCCGGACGATGCCCGCGTGCCCGAGGCGCAGAAAATCATCGCGGGGCTGCGCATTGAACAGGCGCGCGGCAATCTGGAAATCGCCCGGTATTACGAGAAGCGCAACCACACGGAGGCCGCCCGGATTTATTACAACGAAGTGGTCAACCTTTCCCTGGGCGAACCCAATTCGCCGTACGCCGAAACCGCCAAGACGCGCCTGGCCCAGATCAACGCGCAGTTGCGCAAGGGCGGCGAAGTTAAATAGCGCCATGCGACTTTTTCTCTCTGCCTGCACCGCCTTGCTTGCCCTGTGCCTGACCGGTTGCGCCGGCTACCGGCTCGGCCCCAGCAACGGGGTGCTGGCGGGCGACAAAACCGTCGAGGTGAAACCCTTCCTCAACCAGACCTTGGAGCCGCGGCTCGGTGACGCCGTGACGGCGGCGGTGCGCCGGAATTTGCAGCAGGACGGCACCTATCGGCTCGCCACCCGCGAGGCAGCCGACATCATCATCAGCGGCGTCGTCACCTACTACGACCGGCATGAACTGAGCCTGCTGCCCAACGATGTGCTGACCGCCCAGGACTATCGCGTAAACGCCACCGCGCAGGTGACGGCGCGCGACGCCGGCACGGGTAGGGTGATTTTTGAACGGCGCATCACCGGTTATACGCTGTTACGCGTCGGCGCAGATCTGGCCGGGTCCGAGCGGCAGGCGTTGCCTTTACTCGCCGACGAACTGGCAAAAAATGTCACAGCGCTGCTGGTGGATGGCAGTTGGTGACAACCCGTGAAAGACCGGCGGCACGGCGCTGCCACTTATCGAAAACTGCCGGCAAAAATCCCCCGCCGGAAAACCGCGTTGACCCGCCGGAGGGCAAACTTTAGGATCGTTTCCACTGCCATCGCCCATGGATTCAGCGAAGAAGAAAAACGCCCTCGTCACGGGTGCCAGCCGGGGAATCGGACGCGCCATCGCCCTGGCGCTCGCGACGAATGGCTGCCACCTGCTCCTCAACTACCGCAGCCGCCGGGACGAAGCCCAGGAAACCCTCAACCTCATCGAACAACACGGCGGCACCGGCGAACTCTGCCCCTTCGATGTCGCCGACGCCCTCGCCTGTGAACAAGCCGTTGCAAAAATCCTCCAGTCCCACGCGCGCATTGATGTGCTGATCAACAACGCCGGCATCCGGCACGACGCGCTGCTGGTGTTCATGAAACCCGAGCAGTGGGCGCAAGTCATCGCCACCAATCTCAACAGTTTTTTCAACGTCACCCAGCCCGTCGCCAAACAAATGGCGCTGCAACGCGCGGGCCGCATTGTGAGCGTCGCGTCCACCGCCGGGCAGACCGGGGTGGAAGGCCAGGCGAATTATTCCGCCGCCAAGGCCGGGCTGATCGGCGCTTCAAAATCCCTCGCCCGCGAACTCGCCAAACGCGGCGTCACCGTCAACGTCCTCGCGCCCGGCTTCATCGAAACGGAGATGACCAAAGACCTGCCACGTGAGCAACTGCTGAAACAAATCCCCGCCGGTCGCTTCGGCAAACCGGAAGAAGTCGCCGCCGCTGCGGTGTTTCTTTGCTCCGACTCCGCCGCCTACATCAACGGTGCGGTCCTCAACATCAACGGCGGCGTTTACACCTGATGGCCAACGCAGCTTCACCCACGGCCCATTGGTCCGGCAGTGGCAGACTGCGCGGTGGCCGCTGGGGCATCTGGCTGTTCATCACCGTCCTGCGCTGGCTGGGCCTGCGGTTTGCCTACGCCCTGGCCGTGCCGTGTGCGATTTATTTTTCCTTCGCCTCGCCCGACGTCGCGGCCACGATGGATTATCATCGGCGCATTTTTGGAAAGGTGCCGTGGTGGAAACGGCGCTGGCTGGTGGCGAAACATTTTTTCTCCTTCGGCCAGGCGCTGGTTGACCGCACCGCCATTCTCGCCGGGCAGACGCGCCGCTTCTCATTCGCGTTCGACGGGGAACATCACGTTCGCGAAATGCTGGCCGAAGGCAACGGCGTGCTGCTCCTCACCGCGCACCTCGGCAACTGGGAAGCCGCCGGCCAGTTGCTCTCGCGCCTCGACGTGCCGGTCAACGTCACGGGCTTCGACAACGAAACCTCGCAGATGCGCGACCTGCTCACGCGTTCTTCCGACGTGAAATTCCGCCTCATCCCGCTCACCGGTTCACCCACCGACACGCTCCCGCTCGTCGCCGCGCTGCGGCGCGGGGAGATCGTCGCCATGCTCGGCGACCGCGCCTACGGTAGTCCCGCGCGGCCCGTTTCGTTTCTTGGCGACACCGCGGCGTTTCCGGTCGGGGGCTACGTGATGGCCGCGATTGCGGGCGCGCCGCTCGTCCATGTTTTCAGCATGCGCGAACCCGGCGGGCATTATCGCTTCTTCGGCTTTCCGCCGGAACGGCCGCACATGCCGCCGCGTCCCCAACGCGATGCCTACCTGACGGGTTGCGCCGAACGCTTCGTCGCCAACATGGAATCGGTGCTCCGCCGCGATCCGTTGCAGTGGTATAATTTTTATCCGTTTTGGAAAAACCCCGAACCGCCGGCCCGCCCCAAGCCCGCGACCTTCGCATGAACGCTCCGCTGGAAACCCTGCTGCCGCACCGCGCGCCCATGCTTTGGATCGAGGCGCTGACCGAATGCACGCCGACCACCGCGCGGGCCACGGTTTGTTTCACCGCCGATCATTTCGCAGTGGCCAACGGCGGGGTAATTGAAACCGCGCTGGTCGAGTGCGTCGCGCAAACCATCGCCGCCGCGCAGGGACAGCGGGCCAAAGCGAGCGGCAAATCCGGCGCACCTTCCGTGGGTATGTTGGCCGCCGTCGCGAATTTTGAAATCCACGCGCCGCCGCCGTTGGGAAGAACCCTGACGATAGAAATCAACGAACTAAAAAAATTCGGCCCGATGATCCTTGTCGCCGGCGTGGTGTCGCACGACGGACAAACCATCGCGACGGGTGAACTGACTGTGTATGCCTGAGTCGCCTGCAAATCCATTGCCCGCCGTGGCCATCGCCGGCTGCGGCGCGGTCACCGCCGTGGGTTGCGGAATCGAAGCGTTGCGTTCGGCGTTGCGCGCCAACACCAGCGGCCTGCGCGCGGATGATAGATTTAATTCCCCGCGCTTTCAGTCAAGCATCGTGGGGGCGGTGCCCCAAATGAGTGGCACGGGCGTCTCGCCCGTGCGAACCGAAACTCACGGGCGAGACGCCCGTGCCACTACCGCAACCGACGATCCCGCGTTTCAACTCGCAACGGAAGCATTGCGCCAGGCGTGCATTGCGGCGCACGAACTACTTTCCAAAATTCCAACTGAGCGCACCGGCCTGGTTCTCTCCACCACCAAAGCCAACCTCGAAGCGCTCGAACGGCTCACCGACGGTCGCCCCTGCTCCGGCGCGGCGCGGCGTCATCTGCAAGGCGATCTGCTCGCCGCCGATCTCGCGGCGGCGCACGGCGCGCGTGGCCCGGTGCAATGCGTTTCCGCCGCGTGCGTCTCGGGTTTGATCGCGATTCAACAGGGCGCAAAATTAATCCAGCGCGGTGCGGCGGACGCCGTGCTGGTCGTGGGCGTGGATCATTTGTCGGCGTTCGTCGTCGCGGGTTTCACGGCGTTGAAAGCCATTGATCCAATGGGTTGCCGACCGTTTGATCGCGACCGTTGCGGTTTGAGTCCGGGTGAAGCCGGCGCGGCGTTGGTGCTGGTGCGGGCCGAGCTCGCGCCGCGTGAGGCGATAAAAATTTCCGGCTGGGGCAGCAGCAACGATGCGAATCACCTGACCGGCCCGTCGCGCGACGGCTCCGGTCTGGCGCTGGCTATTCGCAGCGCGTTGGGGATGGCGAAACTGCCGCCGTCGGCGATTGATTACGTGAATGTCCACGGCACCGGCACGCCGTACAACGACGCGATGGAATCGCTCGCGTTGCAAACCATCTTCGGCCCCGCGTGTCCGCCGTTCAGCGGCAGCAAAGGCATGTTGGGCCACACCCTCGGCGCGGCGGGCGTGGTGGAAACCATTTTGTGCGTGCTGGCGATGCAGGAAAAAATCCTGCCCGGCACACCGCGCTTGGGGGCGGCGGCGGAAGGAGTTCCCAGCAGCGTCGTGCGCGAACCCCGACCGGCGGAAAAATTAAATCGCGTGCTGAAACTCAACACGGGCTTCGGTGGTTTGAACGGCGCGCTGATTTTGGAGATATGAAATTTCAAGTTCCAAGGTTCGCAAAAGGCAGGGCGCGTCACTCCGTGCGCGCCGAGGTTCAACTATGGAGTCTCGCGGAATGGAGCGCGGAGCATCGCTCCGCCGGGCGGATGCATCACACATTACTGGCGGAGCAATGCTCCGCGCTCCGCCGATTTTTCGCATCGTTCCGACCGAGGCTTTCCACGCCTGGAATTTGGAACTTGAGATTTTCCCCCGATGCCTAACCTCGTCATCACCGCCGCCAGCCGCGTCACGCCGGCGGATTTGAAAACCGCCCGGCTCGGCCCGCGCTTTGGGCGGCTCGATCCCGCCAGCCAACTGGCCTTGCTCGCAGTCGAATCGCTGGGGATTGATTTTGAAAAACTCCCGCGCGAACGCATCGGGATTTGTCTGGCGGCGCGGGCGGGTTCGCTGTCCACCGACGTGGAGTTTTGGAAAGGCCGCGACGCGGTGGGCGGGCCGAGTCCGACGTTGTTCGCCTACACCTTGCCCAGCGCGGCGATGGGTGAGATTGCCATCCGCCACAAGTTGACGGGGCCGAACCTGTGCTTCACCGGCGACGACCGGCAGGTGCTGGCCGAAGCGGCGGAGTTGATCCGGCGCGGCGAAGCGGACGCCTGCGTTTGCGTGGGCTGCCAGGTCATCACCGAGGCGGCGGGCGCGCTGATTCAAGCCAGCCCGGCGGCGCAGGCGGTGGCGGTTTTCCTGGCGCAAACCGGCGAGGGACTTCCGCTGATCACCCGCCCCCAAGGTTGGGCGCTGGAAACTTTATGCGCCGAGTTTCAAGCACGCTGACAGAGAATCCACGGGATTCCTGACCATAAATTTCAATTTCCTTTCCGCCCGGCGGTTTGTATAGTTTGCCCGATTGCACTCTCGCAGTCACTGAACCTGAAATTGAAATTATGCCACTGACACACACGAAAGACCTGTTCGCCAAAGCCCTCAAAGGCAAATACGCCCTGGGCGCCTTCAACGTCAACAACATGGAGCTGATCCAGGCCATCGTGGAAGCGTGCGAGGAGGAAAAAGCCCCGTTGATGCTGCAAATTTCCAAGGGCGCGCGGCAATACGCCAACCCCGTCTATCTCAAGAAGCTCATCGAAGCCGCCGTCAGCCTGAGCAACATTCCGATCGCGGTTCACCTCGACCACGGCGACACGTTCGAGCTGTGCAAGGAGTGCATTGACGAGGGTTTCACCAGCGTGATGATTGACGCGAGCCACGAGCCGTTCGAGAAGAATGCCGAGATCACCCGCAAGGTCGTCGAATACGCGCACAAGCATAACTGCTCCGTCGAATCCGAACTCGGCCACCTCGTCGGCGCGCAGTTCGACGAAGGCGAAGAAGGCGGCGCGCACTCCACGAGCGGCCATTACACCAACCCCGAGGAAGCCGTCAAATTCGTCAAGGAAACCGGCTGCGACTCGCTCGCCGTCGCCATCGGCAACAGCCACGGGGCTTTCAAGTTCAAAGGCGAACAACACCTCGACCTCGAACGCCTCAAAGCCATCAAGCAGGCGCTCATGGAAGCCAACCTCGGCGATTACCCGCTCGTCTTGCACGGTGCCTCCAGCGTGCCGAAGTATCTCGTGGACGAAGTCAATAAATACGGCGGCAAAATGCCCGACGCGCAGGGCGTGCCGGAAGGCGACATCGAAATCGCGCGCCGCGTGGGTTGCACGAAGGTGAACATTGACACCGACCTGCGCATCGCCATGACTGCCGCCATCCGCAAGGTGTTCGCGGAAAAGCCCAGCGAGTTCGATCCGCGCAAGTATCTCGGCCCGGCCCGGCAGGCCGTCAAAGACCTCGTGCGGCACAAGGTCAAGAATGTCCTGTGCAGCGCCGGTCACGCGTTCGACTAGACTGTTTCCCGTTTCAAAACAAACGTGGCGCGCCCGCAAGGCCGCCACGTTTTTTTGTTTTATTCCCAAGGAGTTTTGCGCCGTTTGCGCTTCGTGGCGGCTATGCCAACACGGATTGGAAATTCCTCACCGCACCACGCTGTCGCGAAACTGCTTGGGCGACATCCCCGTGGCCTGCTTGAACGCCACGCAAAAACTGTTGGCGCTTTGGTAGCCGCACATCGTCGCCAGCACTTCCACCTTGTTATCGGATTCCGCCAGCAGCCGTTTCGCGCGCTCGATCCGCACCCGCTGCAATTCCTGGCCGGGCGTGCGGCCGACGTTGTCTTGAAACGCCTTGTGCAAGCCGCGCCGCGACATCGCCGCCACGCTGACGAGATCCTTGATGCTGATGTTCTGGTCGGAATGTTCCCAGATGAAACGGAGACAATTCGCCACGCCTTTGTGCCGGAGCGCGAGCAGATCGCTGCTTTTGCGGGTGATGATGCTGGAAGCGGGAATGCGAATCGGTTTCGCCGGCGGTTTCTTCCCGTTCATGAGGTCGTTCAACAACGACGCGCCGGTGTAGCCGAGGGTTTCCAGATTGGTCTCCACGCTGGAAATCGGCGTGGGCA
>JAYWBR010000257.1:0-4886 GCA_043781315.1 Verrucomicrobiota bacterium
GCCCTGGTTACCGCCGCCCGTGCCGCCGTTTGACAGATTGTCGTAGGGGCGGTTGGCGCGGGAGCGAATGGAGAAACTGCTGAAGACACCATCTGGTCCCAGCGGTCCACCCACGCAGATGTTATCCTGCACCGGCATCGTGCCGCCAGGTGACTCACCGTTGCCCGTGAAGCCACCGGTGATCGAATGCCCGTTACCGCTGACGTCGAGGCCCGGGGACTTGAGGGTGGTCATACGCATCCACGCGTAAGGCGTGATGGCTGCAGAAGCGCTGAAGATTCCCAAAACCATCGCGACGATGGTCAGGAGAAACTTGCCTGGCTTTGAGGCTTTGTGGAATGATTTATGAAACAAGGGATACATATGTTGTTGTTTTATTAGGATGTTAGGGTTCATTTGAGGCTCCGTGGTTAATGTTGCAGTACTGCGGGTGAAAGGGTGGAGGAACACATTGATTATTTTTGATTTTGCCGTCTTTAGTTTTTACACGTTCTATTTTTATTTACCGGTCATCAACATTAATCCCGGAGGATATTTTGTCGCATCACGATCAGGATTGATGCACTAGTTTTATCAGAGCCATGCAAACTGTCCATACCTCAAAGGAGGTATAGGGGAGTAACCCCGGAGCCGGGCCAGCGCCGGCTTTCCTGGTCGGCGGAAGGCTGATAAAGCTGGTTCTTTTCACGATTTTGAGTGGAATTAAGCTCAGGTTAACGCGTGGGGCGGTCCACCTTGGCGGTGGTTTTGGATTCCATCCAATCCACGTCCTCAGCGGAGGGAGCCACATTCTTTAACTGGTCATAGCGCCGCCATTTGTGAATCTCGGAGTGACCGTCCGCAAACGAAAAACCACAGGCCTTGTCATGCCAGGAACCGGGCGCATCGCCCCAGCCGGTTTGCTGGGAAGGATCACGCGGATCGTACCCCGCCATGGTGGTCATGAACCAGCCGTCGTTGATATTCAGCCCTTCGTCGAGCAGCACGAAGGTGTTCCCCGGACCCGGGCGAACAAAGTCGGTGGTCTTCTTAAACTCATAAAAGCCGGGCGAATCGCCTCGAGGCCCATAATGTCCAATCCAATTGTTCATGGAGTAACTCCGGCAACAAGGCAAACCCGTGTAGCCCGTCATGGTGCATTTCCGGGTGTCTCCGGGACATTGGTAGGGCTTGATGCTCGCACCGATATAGGGCTTCAATGGCCCGTTCTTTAAATAATCATAGAGGTCAATAAAATCACCCACTGACGGATCGCGCACATCGCCGCCAATCCAGCCCAAGGAGCTCAGCAACTTTTCCTGGTTATCACCGGAATACATGATCCAGCCCAACGTGAGCTGGCGGGAGTTGTTCATGCAATAAACCATCTGGGCTTTGATTTTGGCCTTGCTCAGCGCCGGCAAAAGCATCGCCGCGAGAATCGCGATGATGGCAATCACCACCAACAATTCAATGAGCGTAAAGCCGGCGGAATAAGCCCGCCAGACTGGCCGTCTTCCCGCCTCCGACTCAGTTGGACGAACGCGGCACCGCAGCGCTCCCGCGCCGACGGCCGACCTGCCCGGACAGGCAGGTGGACTATTAAGCGATGCCTGAGCCTGGCAATGAGAGATTGCATCCCCATGGCCACGCCGACCGGAAAACACAGTTGGAAGAATGGGAGTTGGTTTCATAGAAAAGTATGGTGGGCTAAACGCGTTCAGAGACTCATTTCTTTTTATTCACGCGGGCGGAGATTTCATTGGCGAGCATGACGGCCTGGTTCATTTGTTGAGGCGCCATTTCTTTTTCCAGGGTGGAGATATTTTTCAGCGCATCGGGATCGCCATTGGCCGCCGCCACATTCCACCAGGCATGGGCCTGGATCGGATCCCGCATCACACCGGCGCCGGCGGCGTACATGTAGGCGAGCTTGGACTGGGCTTCGCCATGATTCTGCTCGGCCGCCTTGAGGAACCATTTCACCGATTCAGCCAGATCCTTGGGTACGGTGCCGCCCTGGGCATAAGCCACACCGAGATTGAACTGGGCATCAGGGTTATTCAGCTCCGCCGCTTTCCGAAACCATTTCAGGGCTTCCGCGTCATCCCGGGCCACCCCCGAACCGCTGGCGTAAGCGCCGCCCAGGTTGTATTGAGCTTCCGCATTGTTTTGGTCCGCCGCTTTGCGCAGCCATTTGACCGCTTCGGCATAGTCTTTGGCCACGCCCTGGCCCTCAATATACATGAACCCAAGGCTGCATTGTGCCTTCGCATCCCCCTGCTCCGCCTTGCTTTTAGTCTCCTGCAGCTTTGTTTGCGCGGGATCGGCCGGCCCACAGCCCCAAATGAGGAGTGCGCAAAGGATCAAGGCTCCCCAAGAGGCGAGGTGTTTGTTCATCATAGAAAAGGCTTGCTGATTAAGTGCCGCGCAGCATCGAAACGCAAATCTAATTACGCAAAAATGCTAGCACGAACCGGCCGGCGGTCATATACCTCAAAGGAGGTATGGGGCCGCTTCGCAGAATAATCCAACGCAATCACCGGCTCGGGCGGCTAATCTTCGCCGAGCTCTTGGATTGCAGCCAATCAATGTCCACGTTGTTGGGCGAGGACCAGGGCCAGCCGGTGGTCAACGCCGTCCGCGGATCGCGCCACTTGTGAATCTCCGAGTGGCCATCCGCAAATGAGAAACTTCCCGCTTTGTCGTGATACGGCGCGGGCACATCGGTCGTGTGCTTGTTGGCCATGTCGTTTGGATCGTAAGTGTCCATGTCAGTGCCAAACAAACCGTTGTTGATGCTCAACCCTTCATCGAGGAAGACAAAGGTGTTTGCTGATCCGGGCCGGTTCAGGTCGGACGTTTTCCGGTAAACCAGGTAGCCCGGAGTCCAGGTATCATAGTCGAAATAGATGTTCATCGTAATCGTGCGGCAGCACGGCGTACCGGCAAACAAAGGATGGGTGCTTTTGCGGGGATCGCCGGGACATTGATAAACTTTGACGTTGCCGCCCAGATAACGCCCCAAAGGTTCATTTTTGAGTTGTTTGAGGAGATCAATGAATGAGTCGGAAGCTGGATCACCCACATCCACACTCATCCAGGCCGCCGAGCCGAGCAATCGGTCGCGGTTGTCACCCGCATACATGATCCAGGCAAGGGTGAGTTGCCGGGTGTTGTTCATGCAGATGATGCGGTGCGCCCGGACTTTCGCTTTGGCCACGGTCGGCAGCAGCAACGCCGCGAGGATGGCGATGATCGCGATGACGACGAGTAGTTCGACCAAGGTGAAGGCTGAATTAATGGCCGATGCTTTATCGGCCTGAGATTGCTTCACTTCCAAGTTTGTCATGGGGCTGAGTTTGGTTTCGGATTAATGAACCCGGTTGTCTATATTCCAAAGCCGGTTTGGCCCTTCGGGGTAGGTTGGCGAACCCCCGGGATTGAGCTGCGATACCACCGCGCTGCGTTTGACGGACTGCGCGTGGCCATCACAAAAAACGAGGTTGGCGCGGCTGGAATGCAGGTCCAGCGGATATTGACGTTCGGCATACATGCCAATGAAGCCGCTCCAAGAGCGGTCGCCGCTGCGGGTGAGATCCCAATTGCTGTCGCCGATGGCAATACAATCCGTCGGTCTGACGACGTTGCCAGGCTTCGTCGCATTGACCCCCGACGAATAAACCCCCAGCCCCTGATTTGGATTAAGCCCTTCATCGCCAGCGGAGCCCCAGGCATTGTAGCCGTAACTCATGAAGCTGGTGCCACCCGGCGTCAAAGGCTGTTCGCCGAAAAGATACCCATACAGGAACCCGGCGATTCTGATGCCCGTGAATTTTACCACCCACTGGGCTTGCGGCGGTGCGGCCGGACATTTAAAAACGCCCACGTCCCTACCCCGGGTGGTAAACTGGCGGAGCAATGGCGGCCAGATCCACGCGCCGGCGAAATCTCCCGAATCCCGATCGTTATCCACGCCCGCCGGATAGAATCTGTTGTCGTCGGCATACATCATCGTTGCCAGCCCCAATTGCTTGAGATTATTCAGGCAAGAGACGCTCTTGGCCTTGGCCTTGGCCTTGGTCAGAGACGGCAGGAGCAGGGCCGCGAGAATCGCGATGATGGCAATGACTACAAGCAGCTCGATCAGGGTAAAGCCACGCCGCAGGTTGGTGCCCAGCGAAGGATGGGGGTGCCCAGAACCAAAAACCGGGTGGAGGGTTCCACCGCGTTCGTGATGAGACTTCATACGTTTAACCATAGCTTGATCCAAACCGCTCGCCGCCTTTCGTTGGAACCATCGCGGGAAAGAGGTATTGACAGCGCAGCCTAGCAGAATTGCGCGGCCGAACCTATACCTCCAAAGAGGTATCCTGTGCAAGGTGCCTTTGACGGACCAGACGCAAGAGATCAAACCACTTTCCACTCTGGGCGATGCGGAATATCAATCCAGCTTTCATCGCCGGTGCCGCCAGTGAATTTCTCGCGCGCCGGATTCCATTTCATCGGCTGGCCGTGGTAGTACGCCAGATTCACCAAGTGACAGACCGTGGCGGTACGCGCGCCGGTTTCGACATCGCATATGGGTTGCTGGCGGCTCCTGATGGCCGCAAGCCAGTCGGCCAGGTGATCGGCGCTGCGGTAAAGCTTCACCTTTGGATTCGGCAGAAATTCTTTCTCGATGCGCTCCAACTGGTCGCGCAAGGGCATCTCACCCTTTTCAATGCTCCGACCGCCGATGGTGACGGAGATCCGGCCGCGATCCACCTGCACCACGCCGTCCTGGCCAAAAAAGGTGACGTCGTTTTTGCCCGGCGCATGCAGCAGGGCAATCCCGTTTGCGTAGCGCATCCGCACACCGTTCTGCGCCGTCTGCCAATCCGTCGGCGGAATGATTTCCACCGGGC
>JAYWBR010000258.1:0-4873 GCA_043781315.1 Verrucomicrobiota bacterium
CTTTCGGAAGGGGCGAACTTTCCAGCCGCCATCAAGATTGTTGCCGAATGGTTTCCGGTGAAAGAACGCGCCTTGGCCACGGGCATCTTCAATGCAGGCACGAATGTCGGCGCCGTGATCTGCCCGGTTCTGGTGCCGTGGATCTTCCTGCATCTCGGATGGGAGACGACTTTTTATGTGACGGGTGGCACCGGGTTTGTCTGGGTCGTCGCCTGGTGCTGGATCTACGATCATCCGGAAACGCACAAGCGTCTTTCCCCCAAAGAACGCCACTACATCCGCGAGGGCCAGTCGTTGGTGGAAGAAAAAAGGGCCAAGGTGTCCTGGATCAAACTGCTCGGCTATCGCGCCGTCTGGGCGTATGTCATTGCGGGAATCCTCGCTGCTCCAGCCTGGGGTTTTTACCAATCGTTTCTGCCTGATTTCCTGGCCAAGAAATATTCCGCGCCCAAGCTCGTGCTGGCGGACGTGCAGGATGTCAACGCCTTCGCCGGCAAGTTGACGCAGGCCAACAGCAGCCCGGTGCTCTTTCTGCGCGGCCAATTCTCGCCGAAGACCCAGTTAATTTTGTCGGGCTATGCGAACGGCAACGGCGATGCCACCAGCCTAAACGCCGCCTTGGTGGAGGATTTGAACAGGTTGATCCTCACCCCGGCGCGTTTCAAGACGAATGCTTTTGGTGGCGTGACCTTGCGCCCCAGAACGCTGGAACTGCTCGCCTAGTCTGCCAACACCAACACGATTCCCCGCATCAACCGCATGCTGTTGGAAGACGCCTTCCCCACGGAAATCCACCGCATGATGAACTTGCAGGCCATCGGCTGGTGGACGGGAGCGTTCTTCGCGCTGGCGGCGATCGGCGGTGTTCTGGGCGGCTGGCTGTCTGGACGTCTGCTCAACAAAGGCTGGTCACTGAACGCGGCTCGCAAAGTCACATTCCTCATCTGCGCGCTGGCCGTGGTGCCGGTGTTGCTCGCGCCCATGGCCGGCACGGCCTGGCTCGCGGTGCTGATCATCGGCTTCGTCGGTTACTTCACCGGCGGCTTCATGAACGGGTTCACGGGCTACATCGTCCAGGAGACGGGCAGTTACACCTGGGTTTTCGTTTACTTCTCCGGCACCTACGTCGTCTCACTGCTTGCGATGCAATTGCTCGTGCCGAAAATTGAAATGACCAAGGCCAGGCAATAGCTTCCGTGGTGGGTCGGTTCGGCCGAACGGCGCAAGTGAAGCGGCCGAGGTGCTTGGCTGACGAGACCGCCAACAAAATTACTTGGTGGAACTTCCCGGGCCGTTATAGTTGGCGGCATGGTACACGTTGGCACTGGGTATGATGTTCACGCTTTCGCCGAGGGGCGGAAATTGATTTTGGGCGGGGTGGAAATTCCGTACTCGCGCGGTCTCGACGGGCATTCAGACGCGGATGTTTTGATGCATGCGATCTGCGACGCCATCCTCGGCGCGCTCGGCGAGGTGGACATCGGCCATTTTTTTCCGAACACCGATCCGCGCTGGAAGGGCGCGCCCAGCAAGGTTTTTCTCGAGGAGGCGTCGCGGCAGGCGCTGATGCGCAGCGGGAGAATCGTGAACGTGGACGCCACCATCATCGCGCAGGAACCAAAAATCTATCCCCACATCCCGCAGATGAAAGCCCACATCGCCGACGCTCTCGGCTTGACTGTCAGCCGCATCGGCATCAAGGCCACGACCAACGAGCTGATGGGCTTCATCGGCCGGTGCGAAGGCATTGCGGCGATGGCGGTGGCGAGCGTGGATTTGCCGGATTAAAGGTGCGGAGTGCGCAGTGCCAGGAGTCAGGCGAATTACTCCGCCGTTTTAACCTGACACTGCGCACCCCGGACCTGATACTCTGATCACATGCCCAAAGCCGAAATCAGTTGGAAGCGCACGACCGAAGACGGCAAGTCGCTTCAGGTCAATGCCCAGCGCGTCGGGCGCGAATGGCGGTTCAGTCATCGCGAAAAACGCTTCGACCAGTGGATGGCCGTGGCGGAGCCGCCGCTGGAGGATTGGATGGAATTGCTCGACGCCGTGCAACGCATGATCAATCGCCGGCGGTTGCAACCCGAGCATGAGGAACTGGTGCGGCGGCGGATTCGCGAACGCTTTCCCGACGCGAAGCTGGATGAGTAGCGGCAGGGAATTTAACCGCAGAGAACGCAAAGAGCGCAGAGCGGGATTGACCAAGCTGCGTTTTTGAAAATGTGGTTTGGAGCTGCCTGACCAAGCCGGCTG
Source organism: Verrucomicrobiota bacterium (assembly GCA_043781315.1). GTDB lineage: Bacteria > Verrucomicrobiota > Verrucomicrobiia > Limisphaerales > CAIQOK01 > CAIQOK01. The sequence continues at coordinate 2,257 of JAYWBR010000258.1, forward strand.
CAAGCGCCGGTAGAATAAAAATTTCCCATCCTTTGTGTTCTCTGCGTTCTTTGCGGTTAAATAATGCCCCCGTCAGTCCGCGCTGACCGAGCCGCGAAGTTTTTTCTTCTCACCCTGCCGGGACTTGTCGGCGAGCAAACGTTCCTTCGCGCGGCGCGAACGTTTGCGTTTGGAGCGGCGGATTTTTTCGATCTCAGCACGCTGGGCGGCGACGAAGCCCATTTTCTTTTCCTCAATTTTGTCGAGCAACAATCGCTTGGCCAGGAAGCGGTTCATGGCCTGGTGCCGTGTCGTCTGGCATTTCACCCGCAAGCCGGTGGGCCGGTGCAGCAGCATGACGCAGGTGGAAGTCTTGTTGACGTTCTGGCCGCCGTGCCCGCCGGAGCGGACGAAACTTTCCTCCAAGTCAGCTTCCACCACGCCGAGCGCGGCCATGCGTTGGGCGAGTTGCGTCAGCTTGTCGGCGGAGGGGAGGGAAAGGCTCATGGGTTAATTGGGGCGGGCGGAGATTTCCAGCATCCGCTCAATCGGCAGCCGGGCGCGCTTCAAAATGGTTTCAGGCAACTCGATGCGCGGCGAAAGATTCTTCATACAGTCGCGGACTTTTTCGAGCGTGTTCATCTTCATGAATTTGCACTCGCTGCAACGGCAGTTGTCGGTGGGGAGTTTCATGGCATCAAAAGTCGGCGCGCAGATGAACTCCTTGCCGGGACATTCCTTTTGCATCCGGTGGATGATCCCCGACTCGGTCACGATGATGAACTGTTTCGCCGGACTGTTCTTGCAGTAGGTGATCATCTTTTCCGTCGAGCAAGTGGCGTCGGCCAGGTCGCGGACTTCGCGCAGGCTCTCGGGATGCACCACGACCTTGGCTTCGGGAAATTGCTGTTTCACGCGGAGCAAACTGTCGCGGCGGAACTCAACATGCGCGTAACAATTCCCTTTCCACAAGGTCATCGGACGGCCGGTTTGTTCCATCACCCACGCGCCGAGATTTTCATCCGGCACGAACAGGATGTCCTTGTCCTTCGGCGCGGCGTTCACGATCCGCTCGGCGTTGCCGCTGGTGACGATGACATCGCAAAGCGCCTTCACCGCCGCGCTGCAATTGATGTAGGCAATGGTCCAGAAATTGGGATTGGTGGCTTGGAGCGCGGCCAGTTTTTCGGCGGGACAACTTTCTTCGAGAGAGCAGCCCGCGGCGCGGTCCGGCAGCACGACGATTTTGTTGGGGCTTAAAATCTTCGCCGTCTCCGCCATGAAATGCACGCCGCAGAAGACGATGACATCGGCGTTGGTGGCCGCCGCTTGCTGCGAAAGGCCAAGTGAATCGCCGACGTAATCCGCCACGTCCTGGATTTCCGGCACCTGATAGTTGTGGGCGAGGATGACGGCGTTGAGTTGTTTCTTGAGCGCAACAATTTCGCGGGCGAGCGGTTCAAAGCGGGCAGGGGACATGGCCGCGCGGAGTTTGAGACTGGCGGGATCGGCGAATTGAACTGCAGTTGCATCTGTCATCACGCCACCCTAGCGTCCGCCTTGCCCACGGTCAATCTGCGGAATGGAGCCAGCGAGTGCCGGAGCACTCCGTTTCTCGGAGGAGTCCGCGTCAACGGTCCTCCTTTACTTGTCAGGCAAAAAGGTTAGTGTCAGCGCAAGCAATCACCATGAACCATGACCGGAGTTTTTGTACGTTTTAACCGCCGGCTGGGGGTTTGTTAACCGAAATGTTTATGTCACCTCGAATGCAACGGGTTTTGCTGGCGTTGTTTCTGTCCATCCTCAGCTTGTCCCCGCGTGCAGAGGCCGCCTCACCGATTGATTGCAACTGCCTTTCCAACCTGCCCGCGTTGCAGGTCACCTGTCCCGGCATCGTGCCGGACTTGTGCGCCATCGCCACGAATTGTTTCACCACCAACCTGCTCGCCGGTTCCTGCACGCAGACGTTGCCAGCGGGAATGCAGTTGGTTGCGGGCAACTATGTCATCCAATTGAACGTGCTGGACACCCAGAGCAACTCTTACGCGTGCGCGGTGCCGTTCGTGGTCTCGCCGCCGGTGCCCGCACCGAGTCTCACAATCTCCTGCGCTCCCGACAAAACCGTCGAGTGCGGGAGCGGCTGGACTTTCGATCCGCCCACGGTGTTGACGTCCTGTTGCGGCGTGAGCATGCCGGCGACCGACCTCGTTCTCAGCAACGGCACCTGTTCGCAGGTCATCAAGCGGACGTGGCAGGTCATGGACGGCTGCGGCAACGTCAAGACTTGCAGCCAGACCGTCACCACCGTGGACACCACGCCGCCCGGCACGCAATGCGGGATGAACGTCGTCCCCAATGGCAGCTTCGAGAGCTACACGAATTGTCCCAATGCGATTTCGCAGTTTGATTTTGCGGCCCCTTGGTTCACGCCCACGGACGGCACGAGCGATTACTACAACAGTTGTGCCGGGGTGGGTTCGTTTGTCACCACGCCCACCAACTCCGTGGGCGATCAAACTCCGCTGAGCGGGCAAGGCTACGCCGGGGCGATCGTCTGGTCGGTGTATGGACTCAATCCCGCCAACACCTATCGCAACTATCGGGAGTATCTCGAAGTGCCGCTCCTCACCATGCTGAC
>JAYWBR010000259.1:0-14179 GCA_043781315.1 Verrucomicrobiota bacterium
GTGAACCCGGCGGCTTTGAGCTGTTTGAGCAGCGGGGTGACGCCGACGTTGATTTTAAATTCATCGAGCAGCAACGGGCTGACTTGGTGTTGCCGCTCCACGCGGGCCTGATTCAAGATCCCGTCCCGCTCAATAAATACGCCAAGCTTCATGCCCGGGTGACTAGCAAAAAGCTCGCCGACCTGCTTCCGCCGGAAAAGCGGCGCAACGCTGTCCCAAACTGTCCAACAACCCTCTGCGGTTTGTCTCAAAAATAGGAAACCGGGACGCGGGGCTACTCCAGCAAATCTTCCAGCGACTGCACCTGCGTTTGCATCCGCCGTATAATCGGCTGCGCCCGCGCCAGCGCGTTGTCTTCCGTCTGGCCGATGTTTTTTTTCATTTCGATGGAAACGGCGGCCACGATGTCGCCGTTATGATCGCGCAACGGCAGCATCACCATCACGGTTTCCCGGGTCTTGCCATAGTAGGAATGGCCGGTCTTGATGACGTTCGCCGCCGTCTCGCCGGCGGCTGTGCCCAGTTCCGCGTCGTTCGCGCCCGCGATGACCACCGGCCCGGTTCCCGGCGGACGCACCGCGAAAATTTTCACCCCGACCAGGCGGGAAAATTCCTGGAGCGTGTCCCGCACCATTTTTTTTGCGAGGCTTTCGAGCGGAGTGAAGGTCACTTTCGCGTCCGCAAAATAGGCCGTGGTATCCGCCTGCGTGCAGAAGCCGATCTTGCCGCCCAGGCCGGCGGCCGAATTGTCCACCAGCTTGATCTGCTCGCTGCCGTCCAGCGAGCAGGTGATGCGCGGCCCTTCGCACTGGACGGACAGCTCATGCCACTCGCCCTTGGCCAGCGCCACCTCCGGTCCGAGCGGCGGTTTCATTTCACCGTTCACCACCTTGCTGCAACGAAACGTTCCGCGCAGTACCCCGGCCTGCACGACAAAAAAATTGGACGCATTTTGGAAGCGGAAAACCAACCCGGCCGATTGCGCGAGCACGCCGCCGGTGATTTTGAGCCGGGTCGTGAACTTGAAATCGTTGAACGTGGCGTCGTCGGAAATCAGCAGGGGAATATGGGCGGCCAGCGGCTCGCGGGCCTGTTGTGCGAGGACGGCGCGGGCGGACACGGCCGGCGCCCGGGCGGTCAGCGGCGTCAACGCGGGGGGCACCTGATCCATGATGATGCGCCAGTCGCCCGGCCGGCCGCGCCCGGCCACCAGGCTGGTGAAATTGGTCGGGGAACGGTCCAGGGCGAAGTCGCTGAAATTAAAAATCCGTTCAGCCGCCGTCGCGGGAAGGCTCGCCAGCGCAGCCACGAGCGCGGTCAAAGTAAGAATGAATCGCATTTGCAAAGCCTAGCAGACTGGTTCCTCGCGACAAGTCCACATGCCCAGCGGGTGTAGTATCGCCGTCTGCAAATTGTCTTTCCTGCCGGGTGCGGCGGGTCTATGTTCGCACGCAAACACCGGCACACGCTTTAAGTATTTTGGAGTTATGGCAGCCAAAGAGAAATTACGCAGAGTCCACCAATCAGCGCGTGGAAAAAAATCCGTGTCCCCGACGGTCGTGCCATCTCCGGCCCGCACCACCGACATCCCGCCGACAGGAGCCGTGTCCAAGCCCTTTTACATCGTCGGTCTCGGTGCCTCGGCCGGCGGGCTGGAGGCGCTGGAAAAATTCTTCGCCCATGTGCCGCCCGATTGCGGCATCGCGTTTGTCGTGGTCACGCATTTGCATCCCGGTCACGTCAGTTTGCTGCCGGAGCTGCTGGGCAAATGCACCCGGATGCGGGTGGTGGCCGCGACCGATGGCGTCGTCGTCGAGCCGAACACGGTTTATATGTCGCTGCCGGACGGCTACCTCGCCATTCTCCACGGCACGCTGCACCTCATGCAGCCGGACGAGGCCGGGTTGTTGCGGCTGCCGATTGATTATTTTTTCCGCTCGCTCGCCGAGGATCAGAAGGACAAGTCCGTCGGCATCGTCCTCTCCGGCACGGGCACGGACGGCACGCTGGGTTTGAAAGCCATCAAGGGCGCGACGGGCATGACCATGGCCCAGGAACCGCAGTCGGCGAAGTATGACGGGATGCCGGCCAGCGCGATCGGTACGGGGCTGGTGGATTACGTTTTGCCGGTGGAACGGCTGCCGCGCCAACTGGTCGCCTACACGCAGGGGCCGTATCTGGCCTTGGCCGGACATGAACTGGGCGAAGAGAATCTTTCCGAGGCGATGCAGAAAATCCTCGTGCTGCTGCGCATGCACGTCGGGAACGATTTCTCCGTCTATAAAGTCAACACCATCCGGCGGCGCATCGAACGGCGGATCAACGTGCATCAACTGAGCGGGCCGGAGCCATACCTCCGCCGGTTGCAGGAGAATCCGCACGAGCTGGAGCTGCTGTTCAAAGACCTGCTCATCGGCGTGACCAGTTTTTTCCGCGACGCGGAAGCCTTCGACCTGCTGGCCAAAACCGTCGTGCCCAAGCTGCTGGGCGCGCGGCCGGACAACACCCCGGTGCGCGTGTGGGTGGCGTGCTGTTCGACGGGCGAGGAGGTGTATTCGCTGGCGATGCTCCTGCAGGAAGGCATGGACAAGTTGAAAAAACATTTTCCCGTGCAGATTTTCGGGACGGATCTGGATCACGCCGCCATCGAGTCCGCGCGCGCCGGACTTTACCCGGACGGCATCGCGCGCGACGTGCGCCCGCAACGGCTCGCGCGCTTCTTCCTCAAGGAGGAGGGCGGCTACCGCGTCAAGCAGGAGATCCGCGAGCTGGTCATCTTCGCGCCGCAAAATGTTTTGAAGGATCCGCCGTTCACCAAGCTGGATCTTGCCTCCTGTCGCAACCTGCTCATCTATGTGAAACCCGCCGCGCAGGAACGGCTGCTCTCGCTGTTCCACTACGCGCTCAAGCCGGAGGGAATTCTTTTTCTCGGTTCGTCGGAGAGCCTCGCCGGTCTGGCCGAATACTTCACCGTGATGAGCAAGAAATGGAAAATTTTTGCGCGCAAAGACACGGCCGCGCAGAAGGCCTTGCCGGACGGATTCGCCCGGCCGGCGGCCCGGGGCGAGCCGGGGCCGGTCAATGCGCCCGATGCGTTGGCCCGCACGCGGAAGCAGCATCTCTCCTCGCTGTTGGAACAGGCGCTGTTGTCGCGCTATGCGCCGGCCAGCGTCATCGTCAACGACCGGGGCGACATCTTCTACATCCACGGACGCACCGGCGATTATCTCGAGCCGGCCACCGGCCACCCGCGCTTGAACGTGCTCGAAATGGCGCGCGAAGGGCTGCGCCTCGAACTGCCTTCGGCGTTGCGCCGGGCCGCGACCGCGAAGGGCGAGGTCGTCCATGAAGGTGTGCGCGTCAAGACCAACGGCGATTTTTCCTCCGTGCGGCTCGCGGTGACAAAGCTGGTTGAGCCGGAATCCGTGCGGGGCTTGTTCCTCGTGACCTTTGAGACCGCACCGCGAAATCCAAAATCCAAGGCGGCGCACCGGACGAAGACGCAAACGGGCCGCGTCCCCGAACTGGAGCGCGAGCTGCAATACACGCGGGAGACGTTGCAGGGCACGGTGGAGGAACTGCAAACCACCAACGAGGAGCTCAAATCCACGAACGAGGAGCTGCAGTCCACCAACGAAGAATTGCAGAGCACCAACGAGGAACTGGAAACTTCCAAGGAGGAGATGCAGGCGCTCAACGAGGAGTTGCAGACCCTCAATGCGCAGATGCAGGGCAGGCTGGACGACCTCGCCGTGGCCAACGATGACATGGCGAATCTGCTCAACAGCACGGCCATCGCCACCATTTTTCTGGATGAGAAACTCCACATCAAGCGCTTCACCGCCGAAGCCACCAAGCTCATCGCCCTCATCCCGGCGGACGTGGGCCGGCCCATCGGCGATCTCTCCTCCAGCCTGGTTTACGAACAGCTCGAGGCCGACGCCACCGAGGTGCTGCGCCGGCTTGGCTCCAAGGAACAGGAGGTGCAGACCAAGGACGGCGAGTGGCGGCTGGTGCGCATCCATCCTTACCGCACGACGGAGAATGTGATTGAGGGACTGGTCGTCACCTTCATGGACATCACGCGGTTGAAAAAAGCCGAGCAGGCCGCCCAGCAGATGCGCCTTTACGCCGAGAGCATTGTCGCCACCATCCGCAAACCGCTGCTGGTGCTCGATGAAAAACTGTGCGTGGTCTCGGCCAACCGCGCGTTTCATCAGGCGTTCAAAACTTCCGCCCGCGAAGTGGAGCATCAATTGATTTACGAACTCGGCCACGGGCAGTGGGACATCCCGGCCCTGCGCGCCTTGCTCGAAGAAATTTTGCCGAAGAAGAACACCTTTGAGAATTTCAAGGTGGCGCATGACTTCCCCGGCCTCGGACGCAAGGTGCTGCTTTTGAATGCGCGGCAGTTGAAGCGGGCGTCGGGCGAGCCGGAAATGATCCTGCTGACGTTCGAGGATGTGACCGCCGGCCGCGGCGCGCAAAAGAAACCGCGCCGCACCCGAAAGGATTCCGCCAAATGAAAGCCCCGCCCAAACTTTCCGCGTCGCCCAAAGCATTGCGCGCGCGCGCCGAGCAGTTGCTGGACACAACGGAGCGCGACGTCGCGCAAATGCCGGTGGATGACGTGCAGAAGCTGGTGCATGAGCTGCAAGTCCACCAGATCGAGCTGAAGATGCAGAACGAGGCGCTGCGCAAGACGCAGTTGGAGCTGGAGACGGTGCGGGACCGGTATGCGAACCTTTACGATTTTGCGCCGTCCGCGTTGCTGACGCTGGATGCGCACGGCCAAATTCTGGAGGCCAATCTCAGCGCCGGGAAATTGCTCGGCCTGGAGCACCGCCGGCTGCTCGGTCAAAAATTCACCCGCTTCATCGCGGCCGAATCGCAGGACACCTGCTATCTGCTGTGCCGCAAAGTTTTCAACTCGGACGCCCGGCAGAGTGTGGAACTGCAGTTGGTGAATGCGCAGGCCAGACGCCTCAGCGTCGAGTTCGTGGCGGTGCGCGATCCGCACAGCCGCCGGCAACAGTGCCAGGTCAGCTTCACGGACATCACGGAGCGCAAACTGATGGAGGCCGCTTTGATCGCCAGTGAGCGGCGTTTCCGCAGCATCTACCACCACGCCGCGACCGGCATCGCCATCACCAGTTTGGACGGCCAGTTTGTCCAGTGCAACCCGGCCTACTGCCGGATCGCGGGCCGCCGCGAGGCGGAACTTTGCGCGATGAAATTTTCCAGCCTGATTCATCCCGAGGATCTCCGGGAGAACCTGGAACTCATGCGGCGCCTGCTGGGCGGCGAAATCCCCTCGTTCGGAATCGAGAACCGCTACCTCGGCAAGAACGGTGAGGTCGTCTGGGTGCATCAGTTTGTCTCCCTGCTGCGGGAGGAGCAGGGCGGCGGCACGCACATGGTCGCATTGGTGACCGACATCACCGAGCGCAAGCAAGCCGAGCAGGCGTTGGGCGAGAGCCAGGCGCGGTTCCGTCAGATGACCGAAGCGATTGACCAGGTGTTTTGGATGACGAGCGTGGACAAAAACCAAATGCTCTACATCAGCCCCGCCTACGAAAAGATCTGGCAGCGCACCTGCCAGTCGCTCTATGACTCGCCGCAGAACTGGCTCGCCCCCGTGCATCCCGAGGACCGCCCCCGTTTGCTCAAGGCCGCCACCACCAAGCAGGCCACCGGCGAATACGATGAGGAATACCGCATCCTCCGTCCCGACGGCATGGAGCGCTGGATTCACGACCGCGCCTTTCCCGTCCCGGACGCCTCGGGAAAAATCATCGGCATCGCCGGCGTGGCCGACGACATCACCGAGCGCAAACGCGCGGAAGAAGCGCTGCGCCGCAGCGAACATCACCTTGCAAATTTTTTCCAGCAGGCTCCCATCGGCCTGGTCTGGCTGTCTGCCAGCGGCACCATCCTGCGCGCGAACCTGGCCCAATTGGATCTGCTCGGCTACACGCAGGCGGATTACGTGGGACAATTTTTCAACAAGTTCTGCGAGGATCCGGCTCAGGGGCTGGAGTTGCTGGAGCGGCTGGCCAACCGGGAGACCATCCACAATTTTCCGATGACGCGCCGCCGCCGGGACGGCGCCATCCGTCATGTGCTGGTGGATGCTCATCCGTTGTGGAACGAGGAAAAATTTCAGTACTCCTCCGTTTTTTTGCGCGACATCACGGATCGCCGCGAGCTGGAACGGGAAATCCTCCAAGTCAGCGAGCGGGAACACCGGCGCATCGCCCAAGACCTGCATGACGGGCTGGGCCAGCTCCTGGTGGGCACGGCGTACCTGACCAGCAGCCTGCGCGACCAGCTCGTCGCCAAAGGCCTGGCGGAGTCCCGCGAGTTGGGCCGCATTCTGGACGTGGTGTACGAAGCCATCGCCCAGACGCGCCAGCTCGCCCGCGGCATTCATCCGGTGGAGCCGGAGCCTAACGGCTTGATGGTGGCGCTCCAGGGACTGGCCGACCGGACGAAAATGCTGTTCAAAATCCCCTGCCGTTTCACCTGCCGCCGCCCGGTCATGATCGCGGACAACGTCATCGCCACGCACCTGTTCCGGATCGCGCAGGAGGCCATCACCAACGCCATCAAGCACGGCCATCCGGGTCGCATCCAGATCCGCCTCTCCACCGCCGCCGACCGGATCACGCTGGCCATTCAGGACGACGGTGCCGGCCTGCCCGCCCGGCCGCGAAAGAAATCCGGCATGGGGCTGCGGATCATGCGTTACCGGGCGGTCATGATTGGCGGCACCGTCACCATAGAATCTCCGTCCGGCAGCGGCACCATCGTCGCCTGCACCGCGCCCCTGTCCTCGGCGGGTGGTGGGAATCCGCCAGCGCCTGCTCCGGCCGCGCGCCGGAAAAAATAATATGACTCCCCGCAAATCCAGTTCGTCTCCTGCGTCCAAGCGCAAAAAAATCTTCATCGTGGATGATCATCCCATGATGCGGGAGGGGCTGCGCGAAGTGATCAATCGCGAGCCGGATCTGCAGGTCTGCGGCGAGGTGGAAAATGCCCAGCAGGCCCTGGCCGCCCTTCAAAAGATTGCGCCCGATCTGGCTTTGGTGGATGTCACCCTGCCCGGCAAGAGCGGGCTGGAACTGGTCAAGGATCTCAAGGCCCTCCATCCCGGGATCGCCCTCCTGGCCCTCTCCATGCACGATGAGGCGCTCTATGCCGAACGGATGCTGCGCGCCGGGGCCAGTGGCTACATCTCGAAACAGCAGCCGCCGGCGGAACTTTTGCGCGCCATCCGGCAGGTGCTGGACAACCGCGTTTACGTGAGCCGGGAAATGTCGGAAAACCTCTTGCAACGGTTTTCCGGAAAACCCCGGGCAAAACAATCGCCGATGGAAATTCTCACCGACCGCGAATTTGAAATTTTCCAGTTGATCGGTGCCGGCGAGTCGCCCAATGACATTGCCCGACAACTCCATCTCAGCGTCAAAACCATCGCCGTCCACAACGCCAACATCCGGGAAAAACTCAAACTCAAAAGCACCGCCCGGTTGATCCGCTTCGCCGTCCAATGGGAGAACCCGAGCCGGGCGCTGGCGGGTTGAGGGCTGGAAAATTTTCCGTTTCCCAGCTTCACCAGCTCCCGTGCGATTAGGTAAATGATTTAGGCGGGCTGCATCAATCACCTAAACACGTTTGGAGCAATGGCCAATGGTGCCGCGCGAGCCGCCGCTCTAATATTTCCCCATGCAACTGGTGTTGAGCCATCCCTTGATGGATCCCTTTGAGCCTGGCCGAGACTTGAAGGTGCTTGTGGCGTGCGAGAATTTCGCCGCTGGCCAGGCCGCCGTCGGGTTGTTGGGCCGGCTCGCGAGCGGCAGCGAATTCGGTGGCCGGTTGATTTACAGCTCGTGGAATTTTGAACTCCTGTGGAATTCCTCCCTGCGGCGGTTGGCCGCCGATGAAGCGGCGGCGGCGGGCATGATCATGGTGGCCACGCGCGCCAAGCCGCCATTGCCGGAAAGCGTCGTTGAATGGATGAGTTTGTGGCTGGCGGCGAATGACAGTCATTCCCACGCGCTCGTCGCGTTGCTCGACGCAGATGCAGATGCCTCCATTTCGCCGGCAACGTCCCGCGCGTTGGTTCAGCTCAAAAAAGCAGCAGCCTTGGGCCGGATGGATTTCTTCGCCAAGGGCACCGACGCGAAGCTCGATGCGATACTGCAACGGGGGGCAGTATCACCGTCCGGTAATTTGGCGTGGCGTTCAGATTTATACGCCACCAATTGCCGGGCGGAGCGGGACTGAAAACAAGTTCGCCAGCGCAATGAAAAACACTTTCAACCATGAAGACATCGCCCGGCTCGCCCGGCACATTTGGCAACTGGAAGGCTGTCAATCGGGCCGCGACGAGGAAAACTGGCTCAAGGCCGAACAACTCCTCCGGCTGGTGAGTGCGTCGGCAAGCGAACCGGCAACCGCGAAGAGCACCACCCCCACCATGCCGGCAGTCAAAGCTGCCAAAAGCGCAGCCCCCTTTCGCCGGCCCCGTCCCGCTCAACCCGCCCCTTTCGCCGCCGTGAGCGCGCGCTAAATTTTATGCACCGTGAATCAGGAAGGCGGACTCCAGGGCGGACATCCTTGACCGGCGGCGGCATCCACGAATAGCGCTGCGACCCGCAGCCCAAAGACGTTGAGAGGGTATTGAGTTTGGAGGCAGTGCCCACTCCGAGAAGTGACCTTGCGGTTGTTATCACTTCCGCAGGGTCACTGTTTTTGTACCGGATTTTGGGAGTGATGGATTGGCTTCCGACCGCGCGCGTCACTTGTTTTTGACTCAGGCATCGCGTTCACTCGCCCGTCTCGCAAACCGGGGCAGTTGCCAACCTGGATATTATCAATTATAGCCATCCCATGACTGCTGCTTTATCAACCGCTTCTGTCCGTGCCGTGCCGCGTCCGGTGGCGGGCTTCTCGTTGATCGAACTGCTCATCACGCTGGCCTTGCTGGTCATCATCTCGACGCTTTATTTCGGATTCAGTTCGCCGAGCCATCAACGCAGCACCCGCCAAGCCTGTGAGGCCAACCTGCAAAAAATATTTCTGGCGCAGGAAATTTACGCCCAGGATCACGCCGGTAAATTTCCGGTCGTCGTGGATGCAAAGTTTTCCGGGGAGCCGCTGGCGTTGCTCGTGCCGCGGTACACGGTGGATCAGGAAATTTTCCACTGCCCCGGCAGCCAGGATGCGCCGCTGTTGGCGGACGCTTCGTTGCGGACGGCCAAAATCAGCTACGCCTACTATCAAGGCCGGCAGCGCGGCGGGTTGGCGGCGCTGATGTCGGACGCGCAGGTGAGCACAAATTCCAAAAGCCTCGGCGAGCCGGTTTTTTCCACCAACGGCAAACCGCCGGGCAACAATCATCATCAGTTCGGGGGGAATATTTTGTTCACGGACGGCCATGTGGAAATGAGCCAGAGCAATGCGGCGGTGGCGCTGCCGGTCACAGCGGGAGTCCGGTTGCTGAATCCGGAGCCGTGAGGCGTGCAACGTGCAACGTGATTTTGTTTTCACGCATCACGTTTCACGTTTCACCTCGGCAATTTCTCCGTGCCATTGAATTCGTTCCCTGCTTCAATCCCTCCGTTGCAACCACTCATCCCATGAAACTTCAATGCCCCTGCGGCGCGCGCTTTGAATTTGCCGTCACGCCGGACATGGCGCGCCATCCGGGCCGCTTTGTCTGCGCGAGTTGCGGTCTGGATTCCTCCGACTTCATCAACGAGTTGGTTCGCAAGGAGCTGGCGGAACAGGCCGCCGCTGGCGCGAGTGAAATCGCCGCGCCGTCGTTGACCGCCGCGCCGCGATTGCGCGTGGCTCATTCGTCCGCGCCGGCGAGTCCGGCTGCGCCGCCACCGGTCGCGCCGGCGGCCGCGCCGCTGCCCGTCTGCTCCAAACATCCGCGCCAGCAGACCACCGAGCGTTGCGTGGTTTGCGGGAAACCCATCTGTCCGCAGTGCATGGAACTGTTTGGTTACATCTGCTCGGTGGCGTGCCAGACGCGCGCGGCGAACCAGGGAACCGAAGTGCCGGCTTACGCTGGGCAACGCTTCATGGTGGAGGCCGACCGCTGGCGGAGGGTTGGGAAAATTTCGGCCGGGCTGGGCGTGCTGGTTGTGGCGCTGCTCGGAGTTTGGATTTGGTACGCGTGGTTTGGCTCGGTGCCGCGACCCGTGTTTGCCGTCCGTTTTCCCGAGCTGGTTCACTCTGGCGCGGCGAAGCTGGCGGGGCAGGGGCAGATCGTTTTTTTGCGCGGCGGCAGCCTGGCGCGTTACGATCTCAAGACGCAAAAGGAAATCTGGTCGCGCGAGTTGATTGATCAGGCGCGGATTGAACGGGCCGTGGATCGTGAGTTGAAAGCCTTCGCCGCCATCATCGAAAAAGCCAACAACGAAAATCCCGACTTCGCCCCGAAAATGCCGTCGCGCGAAAAAATGCTGGCCGGAACCTTGCGCGCCGCCGCCGCCGCGCTCGAACTCCGCGTCAGCGGCCAGAACGTCTGGGTCATCTCGCCGGAGAAACTCACGCGCTTCGATTGGGACAATGGCAAACCTGCGTCAGAAATCCCCCGCGCCGAGGGCTTCGGACGCTGGACGGAGACGACCAACGAACTCATCTTCACCGGCACCGGCGACGCCGGGCAGCCCACGATCACCCACGTCAAGCTGGCTTCCGGCGAAGTCGCGACGGAAAAAATCAGCGCGGCGATCCAACCGGATGTCGTGGTTGCCAAGACGGAAAACTCTCCCGGAGCCGGGTTGCCGGTTGGCCGCGCCGCCGCCAACAACCACAGCGCGCTCGACCCGGAGAAAGTTGCCGCGCAGGCGCAGAACTTGCCGCTGGCCGGACGCATCGCCTTGCCCGCCGTCCTCGCCACCGCTGCAAATCAGGAACGCACGCTGGCGGCCATGAACGACCAGCCCAAAACGAAATCTTCCGGCGCGTCCGCTCCCGCGCGGCACGCTGGACGGCAGTTGATTCCGAGTCCCGACGGGCCGGTGGAATTGTCTTACCGGATGCTCGAAGAAAAATTTGTTTCGCGGAAGGCCATGAAAGCGCCGCCGAAAAAATCCTCGCTCGATGGCGATCTCACCGTCACCAAAACCGCCGACGTTGCGAACGAAATCCTCAACGAACAGCAGCGCGCCCGCGGCGGCGACGAGGTGGTGGATGACGAAAGCCGCTATCAAGTCACGCTGCATCTGCCGGGCGCGACCGGCGTGGCGGATTGGACGGGTGAAGTGATCGGGCCGCCGTCGGTGTTCCCGCTCGCGACCGTCAATGTCCTCACCGCGAACCACAGCGTCATGGTGCTGGACAAGGCGAACCAGAAACTCTGGTCGGCGGCGCTGACTTACAACGTCACCGGCGGCGCGGGCGAGTCCGTTTTCGGCGCGGGGCCGTGCGTGGAACGCGGCGACACGCTTTACGTTTTCGATGAGGCGGTGTTGACGGCGTTTGAGTTGAAGACCGGTTCGGCGCGCTGGCGGTTGCCGTCGGTGGGCGTGGTGGGAATTTTCTTCGACGACGCGGGCATGTTGTATGTGAACACCACGACCGCCAGCCCGGACAAGATTCGTTACTCGCGTCAGATTGACATCACCGACAAGACCAGCGCGATGATTTACAAACTCGATCCCCGGAGCGGGAAGATTTTATGGAACACGGACGCGCACGGTTTCATTTCGTATCTGTCGAGGAAATTTATTTACGCGATGCAAACCTACGATCCCGGCGATGAAGAGGAAGGCGGCGGCAATGATCTGACGGCGATCCTGCGCAAGCCGCCGTTCTTCCGGCTGCGGCGGATTGATCCGGGCAGCGGCAAACGCCTGTGGGAACATTTTCAAGAACGCGCGCCGCTGGCCGTGGAGTTCAACGGCAACTCCATCGAGCTGGTTTTCAGAAAGGAAGTGCAGGTGCTGAGGTATCTGGCGTGGTGAGGGGGCGGGGGAACATAAAACGCGAGCCATCTGGCACGGAGCGCGGAGCATCGCTCCGCTCGAATGTTCGAGGAACTGGCGGAGCCATGCTCCGCGCTCCGTTTTGAACCCACGACAGTTTTCAAAGTCAGCCCTGAAAGTTCCCCAACCGTCTTGGACTGCGGTGGCAAGGCGGGAGCCGCGACACCGCTTTCGGGTGTGGGGAAAACTTCCGTGGTTCGACAACTGCCCGCGCATTTAAAAGCGGCGTGGCGCTGCGCTTCCCGCCGTAGTCCAAGACGCCTTCCCGAGCGCTCTGGCGCGCGGCGACGGTGATCACGGCAAAGTGGATGACCGATCAGACGAAGCGATCAGGGAGTAGCATGAAGATGTTTTGCAGCCTATCAGCCTGTTAGGCATCATAGGCATACCAATGGTCATAATCGGAATCTGTGGTATCTGACTCTGGATCGAGCGGGATAAATAACCTGTAACCATCTGAAAAAATAAGTGTGACCTCTCCATTCTGTCTCGGCTCGAAATCCTGAAATGTGGTCTCTCGCAATGGCCCAAAAAGCTGGAACCATTCCTTGGCCCCCTCTTCGGTATAAGCACCGGAAGTAGTGATCTCGGCTGATGCGCTCGAAAACACCCACGGCGGGTCAACCCAAATATAATGTCCCTGCCTTTCTCTGTCATCGAATCGAAATCTAATCGAACCTGTTGCAAGCGACGCAAAACAACGCCGCCCCTTAAATCCGGTCAAGGTGGCTTGGTTTTGCTGGAGGTCTCTTAGCGACATACGCTCGATGATGCCTAACGACCCAAGCTCAGCGACTGGCCCGGCAGAAACGCCGGAGCGCAAGGAGGACGTTCGATGAACCCGAACGCCTCGAACGGAAAGCGGAGGGGCTGTTCGCTGGAGCGCATGGTTAGGTGTCTGGTTTTGTTGCTCATCTGGATACTGGCCCCACTGAGCCGAATCTACCGAGTAAAAATAACCCCAATATGGCAAGAGCCTCCGCACCGATCACCGACCAAACAAACGTCTTCAGCGAAAATGTAGCCATGAATGCAACCAACAGCGGAATGCCAAAAATGAGGATGGAAAAGAACGCAGACGCTCCGATTGCAAATGGTGCCATCGTCGGCGCATCTACCTTGCTTGTGTTTTCGACTACGAAAAGAAATCCAAGCGCATTGAGAGTGACGACTGGCAAGGTAATGGCGATGGACAGGAACAGGAACATGACTACCCCCGACTTCTCAATAACGGATGGTGCAAAATGCCAAATGGTGAGCATCCCAGGGCACGTAGCCCCGGATAACAGCAGCATCGAGAAAACAAGCTCGCTGCCTGAAATCTTTCTGAGGTCTTCAATGTGGCTCATGGTGTATGGCGTGGCTAAGACACCTAACGAAAAAAGCTGAGCCACCGCCGACTCACGACGTGAACCGCGATAGTGGAACTGCAAGCGCCAACGGCGGTTGGCTCCGGCGACTTGTTAGGCATCGGGGTCATTTTGAAGCGTCTCCAATAATCAATACGACGATAGGTGATACAACAAAGAAATTAGTGAGTATGACCAATAATGAAAGTATGAATGCCCTGCCGAAAGATAGTATCTGGCTAGTCGCCTTAATTGAAATGTGAAACAGTATAGCTTGGACAAAAAAAATAATGACTTCGGCAAAAATCATAGCTGGGCCGATGTGGTTTTCAAAAAAAAATCCAAACACAGCAGCAATGATCGTAGTCATCAGCCATGCGATGAATGATGTCAACAGTGCCGTAAAAAATGGCAGCCGAATCTTCGCAAGCAATCTTGCGCCAAGCATCAATAATACTGTGATAACGCCGATAGAAACTGTGCCCACAATAATAAACTCTGAATTAATTCCTGCTCCTATGATGTAAACTGGCCAAAAAGCCCCTTTGAAAATAGATAGCCAAGAGCCTAAAAAGAACGAACTCATTGGTCCGTGTGTTTGTGCGAATTGCCACCAGAAATAGGGGATGAAAAACCAACAGCTAACTACATAAATCGCATAAAGTAGCGTCCATGCCGAAACACTTTCCGCTGTTTTTGTGTCGTTGGTCATAAATGTGATGAGATGCCTAACATCTAACTAGGCCGCAGTCTTTGTGGCCTATCAAGTTTCATGGCGGCGAGGTTGCGCTGGACATAAAGAGTTGTCTAACAATTTTTTTTGGC
>JAYWBR010000260.1:0-4844 GCA_043781315.1 Verrucomicrobiota bacterium
CGATTGGGAAGCCGGAAAAATTTACCTCACCATGGAAACCCCAACCCAGCCCTCAGTTTAAGATGCTCACCAAATTTACAGAAAAAGATTTACACCGGCCAATTGAACCAATTAAAACCAGAAAACACAGAAAATAGCCTCTCATGAATTTGGGTGAAGTTTGAAGTAACCTTGCCTTGATTTGGTGGACAATCGTCGGGTGATTGCGTGAAGCCAAAGAACTATTGAGGACATCGAGAATTTATGGTTTTCCTTATCGTCAGGTGGTTGCTCGATATTGTTTTGCCCAGCTTTCATTGATTTGTGTGGTTATTGGAACATGTCAGGCGTGGTCTTCAAAGGAAAAAGATCAATCATTTGCGGACATTGTTAATCATTTGCGGACATTTGCGGCTCGGACTGGGCAATCGCGGACGGTTTCAGAGAGGGACAAGATGCCCAAAGGACTTTATCTTACATCCCACGCCGCGCGCAGGCCGTCGCCCAGAAAGTTCAGCGCCAGCAATGTCGTCACCATTACCCCGGCGGGGAACAGGATCAGCCACCAATAGATGCGGATGGGATTGATCTGCTCGACGCCTTCCGCGATGAGCGAACCCCAGCTCGCCATCGGCGGTTGGATGCCGAGGCCGAGAAAACTTAGGAAGGATTCATACAGGATGATGGCCGGCACGGTCAGCGTGAGATAGACGATCACCACGCCCAGCACGTTCGGAATGATGTGCCGCCGCAGAATCCACCACGGCCCCGCGCCCAGCGCCCGGCTCGCCTCCACGAACGGCCGCGTGCGCAACGACAACACCTGCCCGCGCACGATGCGCGCCATCGTAAGCCACGACACCGAGCCGAGTGCGGCGAACATCACGAACAGCCGCGCCGCCTTTCCGGCTTCGGCAAAACCCACGCTGCCCAGCCAGTGTTTCAAGACTGGCTCCAACGTGCTCATCAGGACAATTGCGAGAATCACGGAGGGCATCGAGTAAAGGATGTCCACGAAGCGCATCATCGCCCCGTCCAACCGTCCGCCCTTGTAGCCTGCCACCGCGCCCCACAACACCCCGATCACCAGACTCACGCCCGCACCGACCAATCCCACCAGCAACGAAACCTGCGCGCCGCAGCACAACCGCACCAGCAGATCGCGTCCGTGAATGTCCGTGCCGAGCCAGTGTTGCGCGGTGGGCGGTTGAAACTGCGCGTCGGAAAGCTGGTCGGGACGAAAACGGGAAACGAGTGGAAAGATCAACGTGAACGCGATTACCAGCAGCAGAAACCAGCCGCTGAGGACGGCGAGACGATTGCGACAAAAGCGTCGCCACGCGCGTTGGCCGGGGCTGAAGGCGAGTTGATCACTCATACTTCACCCTTGGGTCCAAAAGCATGTAGGCGAAATCTACGACGAGGTTCAACCCGATGAGCAGCACCGCGTACAACAGCACTAGACCAACGGTCATGGTGTGGTCGCGGTTGGACATGCTGTTGACGAAGAAAACGCCGATGCCGGGAATCTGGAAAATGTTTTCGACCACGAACGAGCCGGTCAGCAAGTCGGCCAGCAACGGCCCGGCGTAGGAAACCACCGGCAGGACGGCCAGTCGGAAGGCGTGCCGGAACATCAGCGCATTTTCGCCCAGACCTTTCGCGCGCGCCGCCGTGATGAACTCCAGGTTCATCGTGTTTAACATGCCTTCCCGCATGAGCCGCGCGATCTTGCCGGAGAAGAAAAGTCCGAGCGCAATCGTCGGCAACACCGCGTGCAGCGGCGATTCCCACAACGCCACAGGTAGCAGATGCCATTTGATCGCGAAGGTCACAATCAACAGCGGAGCCACGACCAATCCCGGCACGCACACGGCGAGCAGCGCCAGAAAGCTGCCCGCGTAATCCTCCCAGTGTCCGCGTCGCACGGCGGTGAAAAATCCCAGCGGCAAACCCACACCCAGCGCAAAGCCAAACGCCAAACAACCCAGCAGCGCCGAGACAGGCAAGGCCTGCGCGATGATGTCGTTGACCGAGTGATTGCGATACTTCAGCGACGGGCCGAGATCGCCGCGCGCCAGGTCGCCGAGGTAGCGGGCGTATTGCTTCCAGAACGGTTCGTCGAGGTGGTATTTGGCTTTGAGATTCTTTTCGATTTCCGGAGAAGCCGGGGTTCGCTCGTGGTCAAACGGCCCGCCCGGCGCGGCGCGCACCAGCGCAAACGTCAGCAGGCTGATGACCAGCAGCAGCGGGATTGCGATGATGAGGCGCTTGAGAAAATACATGGCTAGGAAGATTGCCGATTGCCGATTGCCGATTGCCGATTTTCAGAACGCGTAGGTTCAGCCTGGTCCGGCCCTCGACCCTTTGCCTTCGACCCTCGACCCGCTTTGCGGATGAACTGCAACGGATGCTGATCCAGCATGTTCGGGTAGATGCCTTGAATCCGGTTCGTGTCGTAATAGCTGACACCGACGTAATAAAAGAGCGGCACGACCGGCACCGTCTCCACCACCAGCAACGTTTCCGCCTCCTGCAAAAGCTTGGAGCGAGCTGACACGTCGGTCTGGGAGTTGGCTTCGCGGAGGAGTGCGTCGTAGCGCGGACTTTTCCAGCCGGTGCGGTTGTTGCCGTTGTCGCTCATGAACATGTCCAGAAACGTGTTCGCATCATTGTAATCGCCGATCCAACTGGAGCGCGACACGTCGTAGTCGAGCTGGCTTTGCGCGTTGAGATACACCTTCCATTCGAGCTGGCGCAGTTCCATTTCGATGCTGAGTTCGTCGTGCCACATCTGCTGCAGCTCGACGGCGACCTTCGCGTGCAGCTTGGCCGCGCCGCCCGCCGCCGCATCGAACGTGTATTGAAAATGCGGAAAGCCCTTGCCGCCGGGATAGCCCGCCTCGGCGAGAAGTTTCCGCGCCTGCTCAGGATTAAAATTCATTTGCTCCGGCAGCGGCGGATAATTCGCGGTGCCGGGAGGAACGAGGCCCGCCGCCGGTTTTTCGCCGGAGCGGGTGATGCGGCTGACGATGCGGTTTTTGTCCACCGCCAGCGCCAGCGCCCGGCGGACGCGCGGATCATCAAACGGTTTGCGCGTGAGGTTGAAGCGGAAAAAATAGGTGGCGAGAAAATTGAAGGTGTGAAAATCCGGGCGCGGCAGCAGCACGTCCATCAATTCCGTCGGCACCAGCTCCTTGTCCCAGACGATGTCCGCCTGTCCGCGCGAGTACAGGTTCAGCGCCACGTTGGGCGAACCGACCGGCAGCAGATCAATCGTCTCCACCTGCGTGTTGGCGACATCCCAGTAGCGCGAGTTTTTGTGGAGCCGCACCTTGTCGTTGAGCCGCCAATAAGAAAGTTCATACGGCCCGCTGACCGGCATGGGACAGGCCTTGATCCACGCGTCGCCGGACTTCTCAATGCACCGACGCGGCACCACGCTCATCACCGGCATCGCGCAGAGGTCGAGGAAGAATGCGGTTGGCTGGTTTAATTCCACCCGCACCGTGAGTTGATCCAATGCGTGAACCCCGACTTGTGTGGTGTCCTTAATTTTTCCCGTGTTGAAAGCTTCGCCATTCTTCACGAAGTAAAATTCGCCGGCATAATCGCTGGCGGTCAATGGATCCATGGCGCGGAGCCATGAATAAACCACATCGTCCGCCGCGATCGGTTCGCCGGTGGACCAGGTGAGATTTGTGCGGAGGTGAAAAGTATAGACGGTGCCGTCGGTTGAAATCTCCCAGTGTTCGGCGAGGCCGGGAATCGCGCCGCCCGTCCTGGGATCCACGCGGGTCAGGCCTTCAAACAATGCCTGGGCGATGCGCATCTCCGGCTGGCCGGTGATGATCGCGGGATCCAGCGACTCGGGTTCGTTGCCATTGATGATGACGAGATCGGCAGGCGGCTCGCGGTGAGCGCAACCAGCCAAGCACAACCCCAGCAGGATCGCGGTGGAAAAGAAAACGGCGAGCAACCTCCGAGTTTCGTTCGGGGCGCTCGCCGGGTGATTCATGGCCGGTTACTTGGCCGGCGCAGCGTTGGAAAGCGCGGCGGGGGCCATCAGCGTGAGGTTGGTTCCGGGAGCAACGGCGGCCGGCGCGGCCGGCTGCGGCGCGGGAGCCTGGGTTGGAATGGCCGGCTGGTTTTGCGGCGCCTTGAGCTGCTGCTCGAATTCCGTGAGGTTCCGCTGGGTCTGATGGTTCTGCATGATGGAGATCACCACGGCCAGAACGAAGAAGATGACGACCGAGTATTTCGTGGCCTTGGTCAGGAAATTTCCCGAGCCGGAACCGAACAGCGCATCCGTGGCGGCACCACCGAACGCCAGGCCCGCGCCCGCTTCTTTCTTCGGCAGTTGCATCAGCACCAGTAGAATCAAAAAGAGGCAGTTCGCCACCAGCACCACCGTCAGCAGACCAATTAGCAGCATCATAACTTTTTTTCTTAAATCGAATTTTTAATAATATCCGCGAAGCTCCGGGCTTCCAGCGCCGCGCCACCGACGAGCGCGCCGTCCACGTCCGGCTGGCTCATCAACTCACGGGCGTTGGACGGCTTCACGCTGCCACCATATTGAATCCGCACCTTTTTAGCAACGCTTTCGTCAAACATCTGCACGAGCAATCCTCGGATGAACGCGTGCGCGTCCTGCGCCTGCTGCGTGGTCGCGGTCTTGCCGGTGCCGATGGCCCAGACGGGTTCGTAGGCCACGACGGTCTCGACCATCTGTTCCTTGGTCAAACCGGCGAGGCTGCCGTTGATCTGGGTGGTCAGGACTTTTTCCATCTGACCGGCTTCGCGTTCGGCCAGAGTTTCACCCACGCACACAATCGGCTTGAGCGACGCGGCATGAACGGCGA
>JAYWBR010000261.1:0-14161 GCA_043781315.1 Verrucomicrobiota bacterium
TGATGCTGAAGTAGCTTTTGGAAATGAGTACACAGTCGTCCTGCGGGTTTTCCAGTTGAGCGGTAAAAAGGAGTTGGCTTGCGGGTTTGATCCCTGCCACAAGGCGGGGTATGAAAAACAAAACCCAACGCCAGCCAACGGCGGGAAAATGCTCGCTGCTGCACCAACTCTGCAATCTTATTCCGGCGCATCTGGTTCCCCAGTTGGCGCGGGACACCGGCGTCACCAAACGCGCCCGCCCGTTCACGCCGTGGAGTCATGGGGTGAGTCTGCGCTACGCCCAACTGACCCATGCGATCGGGCTCAACGATGTCTGCGACGCCCTGCGGCTGCACGCGGGGCCGCCCAGCCAGAACGCCCTTTCCACCGCCAACCGTGAACGCTCCGCCCACCTGGCTCAGGAACTCTTTTATGCCGTGCTCGGCCACCTGGAAAAACTTCACCCCGGTTTTGGCCGGGGGCACCGTCCGCGGTTTGCCTTTCGCTTCAAACGGATGATCCACGTCGTGGACGCCACCACCATTCAACTGGTCGCCCGCTGTCTGGACTGGGCCAAGCACCGCCGCCGCAAGGCCGCCGCCAAGTGGCATCTCCGGCTCGACCGGCAAACCTTCCTGCCGCGCTTCGCGCTGGTGGCCACCGCCGGCGAACACGAAAGCCGGCGCGCCCGCGAAGTGTGCGCCGGCGTGCGGGCCGGGGAACTGGTCGTCTTTGACAAGGCCTATGTGGACTTCACCCATCTGGCCGACTTGTCCGCGCGCGACGTGTTCAGGGTGACCCGTGCCAAGGATAATCTCCGCTGCCGGGTGGTGCGCAAATTTCAGCACGGCGTGGCGTGGGTCGCGGTGGACGGCGAACTTCGGGAAATGGTTTTTCTGACGAACAATTTGGAATGGAGCGCCCAGCCCATCGCCGACCTTTACCGCTGCCGCTGGAGCAGCGAGGTGTTCTTCAAACAGACCCTCCAACTGGCGGACTTCCTAGGCAACTCCGCCAACGCCGTCCGCTGGCAGGTGTGGCCGGCCTTGCTGACCTATGTGTGCTTGCGCTTCTGCGCCTGGTTGAGCCAGTGGGGCCACAGCTTCACCCGGCTCTTTGCGCTGTTGCGCTCGGCCCTGTGGCAAAAACTTGAACTGCGCAGCCTGCTGGAAGTCTGGGGGACAGCCGGGGGCGGCGGCTGGTTTCTGGGCACGCCACTGCAAGCCTATCTGGCCGGATTCCGTTGAAGCTGTGGGATAGCCGATTCGCATAAAGACGCACCCAGTTCAAATATTCTTAAACCCAATTTTGTTTTGGCGGCGCGCTTCCTTCGGAAATACACCTCCGAAGATCACGCAACGGACGACCGTGGTTTTCCAGTGAAAAAAGAAATAAAACACAATCCGAAGGTCACGGTTGCTTGGAATCAACTATATGAATTGGCGCTGCCATCAGCAAACAAAACCTCTGCGAATGGCGGGCGGGCGGTTTCGCGGAATGGCAGGCACGGCAGGAGACTTTGGATCAGGCCCGCGAACTGGCGGCGGATGCCAATGAAATCACGGCGGCGACGGACGGCAGATTGACCGATCATCTGGCCACGGTGCTGGCGGTGCGCTACGCCTCGGCAATGTCGGGCTGGAACGGCGAGGTGACGGAGGAATTCCGCCGCAAACTGCGCGCACTGCGCGGGCTGTGCCAGGACATCGTGGAATTGCGCCGGGGCGACCACAGCGGTGCGCGGTCGAAAATGGAGCAGGACCGGCGGGAGCGGGAGCGGGAAAAAACCGAACAAGAGGTCTTCGCGCATTTCGAGCGTTGGCTGAAAAATCCGGCGGTGTGCGACTTGGTTTGCCAGAATTACGTCAACCCGGAAGAGCGCGAACGGCGGATGCGCGAAATTTTCGGCCTGGCACCGAAGCCGCCGAAGCCGTCGGAACCACCGGCGGAAGCCTCGCCTGTTGACGGCGGGTCAAACCCAGTCAAACCCAGTCAAACCGAATCTGACCCCATCCGACCGGATCAAACCCAGCCAGATGGAGTCGCGGGTCATGGCCCGGCACAACCCGAATTACCGGAAGCCAGTGTGCCCGCACCCGAGCGCGGGACGATTGGCTTGACGTTGGGCCGGGACTTGGCCTAGATGCACGCACGCAAATCACCGAATCCAACTTTGAACAGCCGCGTACCCTGAGTTACCAACCTTCCCGCACCCTGGCAGGAGCTTTTCTCGTCTGGTTTCTCGTGGTGGTTCCATGCAACCGAATCACCGCCGCGCCGGGGCGCGAAAATGAAGTCACTGTGCTGGAAAAGGAAGGCCGCGTCGAAGCCGCGCGCGCCGGGGCGACGGCTTGGACGGCCGCCCAGACGAATCAGATTCTCCGCGTCGCCGACCGCGTGCGCACCGGCGAACGCAGCCGCGCCACGCTGCATCTGCTGGATCAAAGCACGCTGCGGATGTTCGAGCTGTCGGAATTTCTCATCGAGCCGCTGCCCGACGCGCCGGATAGACCCGTGTTTAGTTTAAGCAAGGGGTTGCTCTACTTTTTCCATCGCGACAAACCGGTGGACGTGCAGTTCAAAACGCGCACCGCCACGGCGGCGATCCGGGGCACGGAATTTCATCTGGCGGTCGCGGACAACGGCCGCACCGTGCTGACGATGTTCGATGGCGAGGTGGATTTGTCAAATGCGTTCGGCGCGATCCAACTCAAGAGCGGCGAACAAGGCGTGGTCGAGCCGGGGCAGGCACCGGTCAAGACAGCGGTGATTGACGCCCGCAACATCATCCAATGGTGCCTGTATTATCCCGGCGTGCTGGATGTGGACGAACTCCGCTTCGAGGTGAATGAACAGGCGGCGTTGCGGGATTCACTCACGGCTTACCGCGCCGGCGATTTGCTCGCGGCACTGGCGGCTTACCCTGACGGACGCGTGCCGGTTTCCGAGGCGGAGAAAACTTTTTACGCCGCGCTGCTGCTGGGCGTCGGCAAAGTGGACCAGGCGGAAACTTTGCTGCCGACCAGTGGCAACCTGGCCGGTGCGTTACGTGCCCTGATCGTGGCGGTGAAGAATGTTCCGACTGCGGGCACGGCGTTGCTTGCCACCAACTCCGCCACGGAGGCGCTCGCCCGTTCCTATCAACTCCAGGCGCAGTCGAAATTGCCGGAAGCCTTGCGCGCCGCCGAAGCGTCCGTGGCGCACTCGCCGCAATTTGGTTTCGGTTGGGCGCGTGTGGCTGAATTGGAATTTAGTTTCGGTCATACGAAGCCCGCGCTGGCCGCGCTGGAAAAAAGTCTCGCGCTCGCGCCCCGCAACGCCGGGGCGGTCGCGTTGCGCGGTTTCGCGTTCGCCGCGCAAAACCGCATTCGCGAGGCGACGGCGGAGTTTGACCGGGCCATCGCCCTTGACGGTGCATTGGGCAATGCCTGGCTGGGGCGCGGGCTGTGCCGCATTCGGCGCGGAAACATTTCCGGAGGCCGCGATGATTTGCAAGTGGCCGCGACGCTGGAGCCACAGCGCGCGTTGCTCCGCAGTTACCTCGGCAAAGCGTGGAGTGAACTCGGAAATTCGACGCGCGCCGAACGCGAACTGGCGCTGGCCAAGGCGCGCGACGCGAATGATCCGACGGCGTGGCTGTACTCGGCGTTGTTGCTGGAGCAGGGGAACCGCATCAATGAAGCGGTCGGTGAACTGGAACAATCCCAGAAGTTGAACGACAACCGTCGCGTCTATCGCTCGCGGTTGTTGCTGGATCAAGATCGCGCGGTGAGCGGGGCGAATCTGGCGAACATCTATCGCGATGCCGGCATGGCCGATGTGAGCGTGCGCGAGGCGGGCAAGGCGGTGAACGCGGACTACGGCAATTACTCCGCGCATCTTTTTCTGGCGAACAGCTACAACGAACTGCGCGATCCGCAGGGCGTGAACCTGCGGTACGAAACGCCGTTCGTCAGCGAATATCTGCTGGCCAATCTGCTGGCACCGGTGGGCGCGGGAACGCTTTCGCAGCAAGTGTCGCAGCAGGAGTACACAAAGCTGTTTGAGCGGGATCGCGTGGGATTGAGTTCCAGCACGGAGTACACGAGTCATGGCACCTGGCGGCAGAGCGCGGCGCAGTACGGCACGTTCGGCAACAGCAGTTTTGCGGTGGAGGAAGCTTACAACTTGTCCCACGGCTACCGGCCCAACAGCGATCTGGAGCAGACGGAATACGATTTTCGTTTCAAGCACGAGCTGACGCCGAAGGACAGTGTCTATCTGCAAGTCAGCCTGGCCAATTCCAGCGGTGGCAACACGGCGCAGTACTACGACCAGGCGGCGGCGGCGAATGCGCCATTCCGCTTTCGTGACCGGCAGGAGCCGGTCCTCATCGCTGGCTATCATCACGAGTGGAGTCCCGGTGTTCACACGCTGCTGCTCGCCAGCCGGCTGAGTGATGTTTATTCGGTCACGAATGAGCGCGCCCCTGCTTATGTGGTGGCGGCGGACGAGCAGGGGGCGGTATTGCAAATCCTGCCGGTCGGGGCCGCGCAGGACTACCGGAGCCGGTTGGAAATCTACACGGTGGAAGCGCAGCAGATCTGGCAGACGCCCAGATTCACGACCGTTGCCGGGGCGCGTTATCAGGGCGGTTCCTTCAACACGCACAATCGGCAGGTGGACTTCGATGTCGGGGTTAGTGACATCATTCCTCAGCCAGTGGTTCAGAATATGTCCGTCAGCTTTCAACGCGCGAGCGTCTATGGCTACGAACAATGGCAGGCGCTGGACTCGCTCCGGCTGATTGGCGGGCTGAGTTACGAGCGGCTCGTTGTTCCAGAGAATTTCCGTTTCGCACCCCTCTCCCCGAGCACTGAGACCCGCTATCATCTCCTGCCCAAGGTGGGTGCCATCTGGACGCCGTTCAAGGAAACCGCCGTCCGGGCGGCCTATTCGGAGTCGGTGGGCGGGGCGAGCTTTGATCAGAGCTTCCAGTTGGAGCCGTCGCAGGTGGCGGGGTTTAACCAGGCGTTTCGCAGCTTGATTCCGGAATCGGTCTCCGGGGCCAATGCGGGCGCGACGTTCACCAGTTACGGCTTGTCACTGGAGCAAAAGTTTCCGACGCGCACCTACGTGGCCGTGGTGGGTGAGATTTTGGAATCAACGGTGCAACGCCAGGACGGTGCGTTCGTGGTGCCGCCCACACTCGACACCTTTCCTTCCACCTTGAGCGAGCGGCTGGATTTTTGGGAACAATCCATTTCGCTTTCTCTGCATCAACTGGTCGGACGGGATTGGGCCTTGGGTTCCGGGTATCGTCTGAGTCACGCCGAGTTGAAGGACAATTTCCCGTCGGTGTCGGACGCCGCCGGAGCGTCCACGGGTTTCAGTCCGCGCCGGACGCTGTCCGGCACCTTGCAAACGCTGGACGTCCACGCGATCTATCAGCATCCGTCGGGGATATTTGCGCAGGTAAAAGGATCGTGGACCCGGCAGGTGAACGGGGCGAGTCAGGCGGCCCTCGCCGGCGATGACTTCTGGCAGTGGGATGTGCTGGCCGGATACCGGTTTCCGCGTCGGCGGGCGGAGATAACTGTTGGCGTCTTAAATTTGACCGACCGGGATTACCGCCTGAGTCCGCTGAACCTGCGCCAGGATACCTCACGCGGACGAACATTTTACGCGCAGTTCAATTTCCATTTCTGACCGCGCTGGCAGCGGTCTATTGGGGCGTCATGATGATTGATACCTTGATCTGCATTGATTGCGTGGTGGGGGTGCTGGGCTTTACGGCGGCCACCATTCCAAATGTGCTGTAAGTGGAGGGGGTGTTGGAAGTGGGATTGGTGTCGTAGATCATTTGGGATTTAATGCCGGCAAAGTCGTCGTTGCAAGGCACGTTGCTCAGGATGTTGCCTTTGCGTACTTGGAGGACGGTGTCGAGGGTGTTGGCGGTGTCATCTGTCGCCGTGGTGAACGTGACTAGATAGCCGGGGACGGCGGCCAGGCTTTGCTGAGTGATCGCATCTCGCACTGTAACGCTGCAGAGCAAATTTGCCGCGCTCTTGGTCGTATTCAGGTTGGCTAGTGACAAGGTTATGCCCGTGGAGAGCCAATAGGCGGGATCGGGAATTACCCGGTCCACGCGGACGAGCCGGAAGAACAACTGGTTGCTCGATAGGTTGAGCGGCACATTCATCAAGCGTTGGTTGGTGTTCGTTGCCCCTTCAAGTATGGGGGCCAGCAGCAGCGCCCAATTGGTCAGGTTTGTGGAAATTTCGACCGTGAAATCGCGCGGGGTCCGCAGCCACGAGAGTGCGAGATTGGTGCCGCTCAACGAGGCGTTCAATGTCGGCAAAACTCCATCGCCCGGCCGCGCACCAACTTTTCCAAAATCCGTGAACCCCGCCGTCGTGGCCGTGCCATTGGTGGTGTGGGCGGTCGTCATCAGGCCGATGCTTAACGTGCTGGCGAAAAATTGCGTGGTGCTGCCGCTGATCGTCCAGTCCACGCCGTTGGTGCCGTGGTACGCCGTGAACAAATTATTCGTGCGAGTCAGGCGCAGCCAGTTGTTGTCACTGGCCAACGCGCGCGCGCCGATTTGAAAACCGCTGTCCGTGGTGGTGCCGCCGGGAGTTGCGCGCACGGCTACTTGGACATCGTTGGAGCCGCCGGTGGGAGTGAAGAACGTTTGAAGGGTGCGGCTGCCCGGCGTCAGGTTTTCGCGCGCCATGAGCCCGGCCTTGGACTCGTCATCGGCCTGATCCAGCCGCGTCACCATCACCGACATGTCGAAGTTGCTGACGACTTGCTGGTAGATGAAGTGGAAAAAATCGTTGGTGCCGCCGACGTCCGATCCGCCCACCGTCACTTCGAACGTGTCGCCGTGCGCCGTATAAACCTGGCCGGTGGGACTGGGGTTGCCGCCGATGCCAATGTCCGCGCTGCCGTAAGCGCTGATGTAACCAAGCACGCCTGCGTTGTTGGTGTTGGCCAGCACATCCACGACATTGGAAACATTCACCATAAAAAACTCGCCAATGTTGGCGGCCAGATTCAAGGCCACGAACTGGCCGTTGGTTTGCAGGCTCACACTAGCCACGCTGACCGCGCCGGTCTTGGCGAACACGGTGTAGTTGGCGGGATTGGTGGCGGACGGCAGGGTCACGGGCGGATCAAAAAACACGCCGATCGTTTTCGCATTGTTGGTGATGCTGTTGATCGAGACGAGTTCCGCGCAGGCCACCAGCTGGCTGACGAAAAAACTCAGGAGGGCGACGGCGAAGGTTGGGTACAGAGTGCGGGGGGTGAGGCTCATAACGATTGATGTAGTTGTAGCGTATCGGGTGCGCTGGGTTCTGTGTGTGGCCACACCATGACGCAACTTCGGGGAAATGAAAACTAAATCTTGTTTCACCCGGCCGGGGCAAGGGAAGCCAGCCTGCCTCCATCACCCGTCAAAACTCGCTTTCAATCACGGCGCGCTTCCGCCACGCTCAAACCATCCGAAGCGCGGAACAACCATGACTTTTCAAGCCATCCTCCGGCATAAGCGGGCCAAGGCCGCGCTCGGCGGCGTGCTGGCGGCGTGGCTTGGCTGGCAATTGTGCTGGCTGCCGGCGGGCAGGTATCTGGCGCAGGTGAGCTACGATCTGCCGTTTGATTTCACCGTCCCGGGCACGCCCACAAACATTGTGCTCGTCGAATTGGATGAGGTTTCCTACGCGGATTTGCGGCAGCCGCCCGGCGGTCTCTGGGATCGGCGGCTCCACGCGCGGCTGTTGGATTACCTCCGCGCCGACGGTGCGAGCCTGGTGGTATTTGACATGATTTTCACGGCGGCCGGGCCGGACGCGGCGGCCGATCAGGAACTGGCACGGGCCATCCGGACCCACGGTCGCGTGGTGCTGGCCGCCGACAAACTCAGTCCTGGAATCAACGGCATTGTTGGCGTGCGCGTGCTGCCGCCGAATGATTTGTTTCGCGCGGCCACGACCAACTGGGGGCCAGCCAAGGCGGAGATCGAAGACGACGGGGTGGTTCGTAAAATTTATGGCGGCACGGAACAACGACCCGCTCTGGCGTGGGTGGCGGCGGTCTTGGAAAATCCCGTGTTGCTTCAGCGCGGGTCAGATCATCGGGCGTCTCGCTGGGTGCGATTTTATGGGCCGGGCGGCACACTGCCGCATGTGAGTTATTCCCTGGCCACCAACCAGCCGACGGGATTTTATCGCGGCAAAACCGTTTTCGTTGGGAGCCGTCCGCGAACGGGTTTCGCCGGGGATGAGGTGGATGAATTTGTCACCCCGTGGCGACGGCAGGGTCAGGGACAAATCTCCGGACTGGAACTCACGGCGACGGAATTCTTGAATCTGAACCGAGGCGATTTCCTGACGCGGCTGCCAACGGCCTGGGAAATCATGCTGCTGGCGGGCCTGGGGATTGTGACAGGTGTTGGACTGGCGTGTGTGCGACCGTGGCGCGCGGTCCTTCTCGCCGTGGCTGGTGTGATTGCGGTGATAGCACTGGCCTTCATGTTATTTTTCAACGGAAATATTTGGTTCGTCTGGAGCGTGGTGGCGCTGGTGCAAATTCCCGCCGCGCTGGCGTGGTCGCTCGGCTGGCAATGGTGGCAGTTGAAAAAAGAAAAGGACTGGCTCGACGCGCCCCTGGCCGATTTGTGGGATGCGACTCCGGCAACCCTCGGCGGCATTGCCTCGCCGCTGGTTGCGCCAGCCTCTGCCAGCGTCGGCGATTCCAGCCAGGAAGGCTTGCCCGCCATTCCCGACCACGAATTGCTGCGGCTCGTGGGGCGCGGCGCGTACGGTGATGTCTGGCTGGCGCGCGATGCCCTCGGCAGTTTCCATGCGGTGAAAATAATCCGGCGCGTGGCGTTTGATCATGCGGGTCCGTACGATCGGGAGTTTCGCGGCCTCCAGAAATTCACGCCGATTTCCCGCGCGCATCCGGGCCTCGTTCATATTTTGCATGTGGGCCGGAACCAGGCGGCGGACTGTTTTTATTATGTCATGGAAGCAGGCGACGATGAAAAGTCCGGGGCCAAAATTGATCCGGCCACTTACTCCGCGCGCAATCTCGGCCGCGACCTGCAGCGGCGTGCGCCGCTGCCGGTGGACGAGTGCGTGGAACTCGGCGCGGCGTTGTGCGACGCGCTGGAATTTCTCCACGGGCAGGGCTTGATCCATCGCGACATCAAACCGGCGAACATTATTTTTGTGAACGGCCGGCCCAAGCTGGCGGACATCGGGTTGGTCACGGAGATCGGGTTGCCGCGTCACCGGGTTTCCCTGGTCGGCACCGATGGTTATCTGCCGCCGGAAGGGCCGGGCACGGCGGCGGGGGATTTGTTCGCGCTCGGGAAAGTGCTGGGCGAAATGATCGCGCCGCGTCCGGCCAGCGGTGACGCGCCAGTTTCAGCGGTGGCGGCGGCAACGCCTGATGATCTAGCGCTGGAAAAAATCCGCGCTGTCATTGGCACAGCCTGCGCGGAAAATCCGGCAGCGCGTTTCGCCAGCGCCGGGGCGATGCGGGAGGCCTTGCGCAAGGTGCTGGGGCCACTCACTTAACTCGCTCACCATGATAACAGCACTTGATCGCGACCTGAAAAAACTCCAAGCCCGCGCCTTTGACCGGGCCGAATGGGCCGGGGAAGTTCTCCGTCGTTATCACGCCCCAACCCTGAAACTCGACAATGCGGTGGCTCAACAACTGCGCAGGCTTTACCACTGGATGTTCGTCCCAACAACACTGTGGCCGTTCAATGTTCAGGATGTGCTAGAGGATTGCCTTGCTACTCTGGAAAAAGGAAAGCGTCTGAATTCCCGGCATCGCCTGATTATCGAGATGCTGCCCGAACCACCGGACGAAATCGTCTGTGCGGCGGTGGCCGATCACGAACTCCACGTTCAGAAAGGCACCTACGAAAACCTGGTCAAAACACAGGCCAAGTATTCTCAGAACGAGCTTGCCATCCGCACCGATCCAGATCTTCGCCGGCAATGGACGCGCATCAAAGCGGCATTCAATGTCCAAGCCTACTGCGACCACAAGGGCGTGATTCGCCGAACCATGAGCACCGAGCGCAACTTGCGCCCGACGTTTTCCATCAACCTGCGGCGGCGCGACGATGTTTTTCACGCGGCATTCGATGCGTTCTGTTTGCGCTGGAATCTCTATGGGATGCAGCACGACGAACCGCTCCTGCTCAAACTTGCCGTCAACCTCACGCCCTATGGGACGATGATTCACATCCCCGCCTATTGGTCGTTTGACCCGAAGCGTGACATCCGCTGGGACGCCATCGCCAGTCTTCACCGCACGCGCGTCTTGGGGCGACAAGGCGCTGCGCTGGCCGAGGGACTGGCCCAACGAATGAAAGACGCCAAGAAACTTCGCCACCTCGACCAAGAAGCCAGCCGTCTCAAGCTCAAAGGTGAAACCAAGCACGAGTTCCTTTGCGATGGCCTTGGCTGGGTGCCGGGTACCAGCGCCAAACGCCTCAGCCGGCTCCGGGCGGAATTCAAGAACCAGCCGCCAGTGGCAAAGGCGAAGTAAGTTTTCTCCCGGTGTTGGCGGACATTGATTGGGGACATTCAGTTCCTTTGAACCACAGTTGAGGCGGGTGCATCGTCTGCAACAACAAAGCATCACATAATGACGAACACACCTGAATCACCAAAGACTGTCACTGCTCTACCCGCGCCAGTGGCCGAGGCAGCAACCCAGGCACGCGGGAACTCTGATTCTCCAACGAGGATGATTTGCGACCTTGGCCAAGCCAACGGTTTTTCTGATTCCGGCAACAAACCGCACGTTCCGATATTGGCTGCATTTGGCGGGGATGATTTGCATGTGTGCAGCTTGCGCGGTTCATGGGATTTGGATCGGGCGGTCTCGGAGAATGCCGCGGTTCTGATTCGATCCATTCGCAGACTTGCCTCCAAATTAAGAAACAACACAGCGATAGGATGGGATGACCTCACTTTTCAATTCGGATCGCGGGCCTTTCTCTACGCTGATGCGGATAGAATCGTGGGCTATGCCTCCACGCCGACGGATGCCGAGCGTCTTGTGACACAGTTTAGCAAGACTTACCTCAAGCCCCTTACTCCGACTGGCGGGGAATTTCACCTGATCCAGCAAGATCGGTTCGACATCAGTTGCCGCACCGTCTCTTTATCTTCCGATACGATTCTTACCGCTGAAGCACTAAGCCTTCACTACGGCAGCGGCAGCGGGGAATGGCATCAGAACTTTGTCGAAAAACTCCGCGAGAGAATTCACGGGCTTTCGATCTTTGAAGGAAGTCCTGGGACGGGCAAAACCTTCTACCTTCGTCACCTGACGGGCGTGCTGAAGGAATCTCATCGCTTCTACTTTATCCCGACCTCGACCTTGGGCGTTCTGTCGAAGCCCGAATTTATTGGCTTCTGGGCCGATCAACGCCGGATTCATGCCGACCAAAAATTTGTCGTCATCCTGGAGGATTCCGATGCGGCCCTGATGACTCGCGGCACCGACAATCGCGAACAGGTCAGCGCACTGCTGAACCTCTCCGATGGAATGTTGGCCGATTTTCTCCGGCTGCAAATCATCTGCACCATCAATTGCACCGCCGCCGACATTGATCCGGCCCTGCTGCGACCCGGTCGCCTGCTTTGCCATCGCGTCTTCGGCCGGCTCGACTACTCCCAGGCCGTCCGTCTCGCCGAAAGTCTCGGCCGGAAACTGCCACAGCCTCGTGATTACTCCCTCGCTGAAGTGTTCGCCGGAGAGGACACTGATGAAATTAACCGCCCGCGCATCGGGTTTGCGGTTTGATGCAGATGACTCACAACTCCTATGACCATCACCAGCTTAGATTTTGAAACCGCCAATCATTCCCGCGTCAGCATCTGCGCCGCCGGGCTGGCGGTCTTTGAAGATGGCAATCTGACCGAGACTCCTTACTGGCTGGTGCGACCACCCAAAGGGCACGGCTGGTTTCTGCCGGAGTTTACGGAAGACGTGCATGGCCTGACATGGTTTGATGTTCAGGATGCTCCCGAATTCTCGGCCGTCGCCCCGGAGTTGCTGGCACGCCTGACCCACTCCGACCTCGTGATTGCGCATAATGCGCCCTTCGACATTGGGGTATTGCGCGACACCCTGAACCATTTTGGTCTGGCCTGTCCGATCTTTGATTATATCTGCACCTGTCAACTCGCCCGGCGCGTCTGGCCGGACTTGCCTGACCACCAGCTCAAAACGCTGGCGGCGCACATTGCCCATGAGTTCAACCACCACCACGCTCAAGCCGATGCCGAAGCCGCCGGCCGGGTGCTGCTGGCGATGATGAAACACACGAACGCCACCACGCCGCGCGAACTGTTGCAAAAGGCGGGCTTGGAGCCGAAGCAGTTCAATTAACAGCGACAAAAAATGAAAACCATTCGCATCGGACTCATCACGGCCACGACGGCAGCATTACTATTTTCAGGACTGGGCGCGAAGGTGCTGGGGTATCCCGCCAGTCATGGGCCATTTCCACCGCGGCATGAACCTACGGCCATGAAACTCGCCCCGTGCGACTTGGTGCGCGAAGTCAAAACGCTAAACGGCGATATTCTCGGAACCGTCCGGGAATACCGCCTTCAAGCTGTCAAGTCACGCCAGGGACAAATCACGCTGACGTTACGCGGCACAACCAATGGCTGGGCAATCGGCCTCCTTGACGGCCACGGCAAGAACCTGCTGCCGGTGCCATTCACCAATAGCATGACCGGTTTTCAGATGGAGGTGTTTTCCTGCGATTTGAACGGTGACAATCAGCCTGATTTCATCGTCAATGTTTGGTCCGGCGGCTGCGGCTTGGCGGCGGAGGGGAGCGAGGTGACTTTTCTGCTCTCGGCCAAGGAAGGCTACCGGGCTGCGTCGTTTTACCTGTATGACTTTGGTAGGCAGGATTTGGTGCGCTTCAAGGCGGGTGGGCCGGTCTATTTTATTTTCAATGACCTGATCGGCAGCGGCGGCGAGAAAACCCGCGACGGGCGCGACCACCATTTCTGGGTTTACACTCTGAACCGCATATATGGGAACCGGTTTATTCCGGCCGACGCGGATCAGCCGGGATTTCCCAAATGGGTTTGGTTCACCAACAAGGCCAATCACGACGAGACCACACAACTGTCCCAAGGTCAAAAGAACGGATTGCTGATAAAAAGAAAATCATCGGGGCAAATTAAATCGCCGCAACGATGATTGACAGTGAGCTGGACAGAGATCATCATTGACCACACAAATGTCCTCACAACCAACAAATGCTGTAGGCCAGACCAACATGGCAGACTGCGCTGTTCTTTTGCAACGCATCAACCCTTTGGCACAAAAATTTGCAATAAACATTCAAAAAGCAGCGGATTTCAAGATCGGATTCAATCTTTTTGAGCTGATTTCGGATCATCACAAACGAGAGACCTTCAATAGCGACATTCTTAATGCGTTACTTGACCCCGAAGGTGAGCATGGGGAAAAAGATAAATTTCTACAACTTTTTCTTAATTACCTCCGATTCCAATACGGAGCCACAATTGATCCGACGCATTATGCGGATGCGCAGGTGGTAAAGGAAGGAGGCTGGGAGGAAGGCCGAATTGACATCCTCATCAAAGGTCGCAAACACGCGATCATCATTGAAAATAAAATTAACGGAGCTGGCGACGCGAAGAAGCAACTTCCTCGATACCTGAAAAAGGTAATAGATGTTGATGGCTATGCCTGCGATGCCATCATCTACTTGCGGTTAAATAGGAACTCTGGCCCAGATATGACAGACTGGACAGACGACGAGAAGAAGGAGGTGATTGATCGCCTGATTAAGATTCCTGCCTACGACGAAACGGAAAAGGACTTACTTAACGGCTGGATTTTGAAGTGCCAGAATGAGTCGATAGAAAATCCCGATGCCCATCACGTTCTTCGGCAATACGGTCGTATAATCAAAAAAAATGGAGGAAACGGTATGAACAAACCAATTATGAAAGAATTTTACAACGTCATGATCGAGGGCAAGGGTGAGAATCTCAAAACCGCACTCGTATTGAAGGGCCAAGCAACAAATTTTCTGTAAATTGATTTTTCATCTGAGGAGGAGTGGGGGTGTCAGTTTTTCATGTTGAGGAAAGAGTTGCCTGATTCCCAT
>JAYWBR010000262.1:0-4831 GCA_043781315.1 Verrucomicrobiota bacterium
TCCGCGTCGGCTTTGGTGGCGAGTCCCTTGTAATGCGCGTGAATCATCGCGGGCGAGTTGC
Source organism: Verrucomicrobiota bacterium (assembly GCA_043781315.1). GTDB lineage: Bacteria > Verrucomicrobiota > Verrucomicrobiia > Limisphaerales > CAIQOK01 > CAIQOK01. Next base: position 62 of record JAYWBR010000262.1, read on the forward strand.
CCGCCTGTTGCGCGGTCTGGTTTTCGTTCTGGTGCGCGGCAAAGTGGTAGGTGCAAAAGGCGTGGCGCAGGCCGTTCTCTTTGCGGCCAATGCCCACCTGCTTGCACAGTGCGGGCATGTGGATGTGAAATCCGTTCGGGTGGATCGTCCAGAGCTTGCCGGTGAAACTCCGATACGGTTCCAGCCAGGCCGCCAGGGCGGGGCCGATTTCCACCAGCCGACGTTGCCGCGTCTTGCTCTTGCCCAGGGTAATTTCAATGTGCCCTGGGACGCGCCAGACATCCTGCCAGGTGAGCCGGAGCATTTCTTCCGTGCGCAGTCCGGCCAGTCCGCCGATGGCTATCATCGGGCGCAAGGTGGCGTCAGCATGTTCCAGCAGCGCGGCGAACTCGCCCGGGGTGTAAAATTCCGTGTCGGCGGTGTTGGCGTTTTCGGCGCGCATGGCGTCGGCCTCATTCAGGCGATGCGTGGCGGGCAGGTAGTCTTTGCGAACCGCCCATTGCAGAAATTGCCGGACGACGGCGCGATAATGGTTGCGGGATTTTGCAGAACCGGCGGTGCGGCCTTTGCCGGCCTTGTCTTTCAACTTGTCGAGTGAGCGGATGAAGGCGTCGAGATGTTCCTTGCCCAAATCACAAACGGCGGTGCCGGTGAAGGTGTCGGCGAACTTGCGCAACCGGATGGCGCGGGTGTAGGCGTATTTCACGGAGAGTTGTGCCCGCTGGCCCTCCTTGGCCTTCGTGCGCGGTTCCTCGGCTTGAAGAAACTCCGTGACCGCTTCCCCGATGTCTTTGCGCGTCACACTGACCACGGTGCGAAGATAGCCGGCGACAGCTTCGCCCATGCTTCGCCCGCCCAACTTGGTGGATGACTCAACAAACACATTGACAGCCGCCAGCAGCGAAACGCGACGGCCAGTGGCCACCCGGAAAGATTCGAGGCTTTGCAACGCGGCGAGCGCGTCGCGGGACTGGCTGGCGGACAGGGCGGCGGCTTGGGAACCGCTGGCGGTGTCGCGCACGATGCGTTCGGCGGCGGCTTTGGCGGCGGAGTAGGCGGCGAAGGTCTGCATCCGCCGTTTGCCGGCGACGGTGTAGGCGAGTCGGTAGTAAGCGAATTTCCCGCCCGGCGCGTAAATTTTCGCCTGGCTGGTGCGGTGTCGGATGGTGACGGGAAACCTCACACGTCGGTCAGCGGTTCGGGGCGTATTCTGTGCAAACTCTGTGCAAACTTTTTGAGAATCGCCTTTTTTCTCAATGATAAGTGGTGCGCGAGGCGGGAATTGAACCCACAACCTTCGGCTTCGGAGACCGACGCTCTATCCAATTGAGCTACTCGCGCAAATCCAACGGGAAAAGAGTATGCTTCGCGCGATTCCGGCGGCAAGCAAATCCGGTGTCGTTCAAAACCACCGGGCGCATCTTGAGGCATGGAGTCAAGCCATCGCTGACACTTTGAACTCAGGACATCGCTGACACTTTTGGTTTATGACGACGGCGATCGTGGGCTGGGCGCACGGCTCCCAAGTCGGCGGCGTGGATTTCGCTGATGAGCCAATCATAGAACTAGCCGCGCCAGCGCTCTCGTCGCCAGGGCGTGAGTCCGACGGTTTTGCGGACGAGGGCTTCGTGCGGATGATCGTTGTTGCAAGTGCGCAGCCAAGGTTTCCCGTTTGGCCCACGTTGTCCGACGTGTGTCCTGTGTCGTGCGACATTCGTCGCACGTGATGGAACGTTCGTCCGCCAAAGTCCGACGCCCGGAGAATTTCATGGAACACATGGGAAACTTCGCCGGCAAGTGGTTGGAAACTGTCAGCAGCCAGGCGTTGAATTTCATTTCGCAGGATACCGTTTTGTGATCCAATGCCGCACGCGTTTTTACGATGAAAGTCACCCTTGCTTTTTTTAGCCAATCCCGAACCGCAAACGTCCGATCGGCGACCATGAAATTAAACTTTGCTGCAACTGCCCTGCTCATCGGCATTTTCACCCTTGGCCTGTTCTGCCCGGCGGCGGTCACGGCGGCACCGCGCGTCAAACACGTCTTCATCATCAGCTTCGATCAGGGCAACCCCGACCTGATTCAGAAGAGCGCGATGCCTGTCCTCCATGAGCTGGCGGCGACGGGTGCCCGCACCTGGAGCGCCTACACCGTCGTGCCCAGCATCACCCTGCCCGCCCATACTTCCATGCTGACGGGCGTGGGGCCGCAGGCGCATCAGGTATTGTGGAATGACTACATTCCTTCGAATGGCCTCGTGAAAATCCCGACCATTTTCAGCCTCGCCAAGGAACACGGCCTGGTGACGGCGATGTTCGTGGGCAAGGAAAAGTTCAAGCACCTGCTGCTCCCGGGCAGCGTGGATGCCTTTGTCTGGCCACATCCCGAGAGCGATGCCAAGGCGGTGGCCAAGGCGTTTGCGGCACAGGTCGCGACGTTGAAACCCAACCTGTGCCTGATTCATTTTCTCGATCCCGACACGGCCGGCCATAAGTACGGCGCACAGTCGCCGGAGAAGATGCGGGCGCTGGCGGACTGTGATGCGGCGCTCAAAATCGTTCGCGACGCCATTGCGGCGGCGGGCCTGGCCGGAAGCAGCGTCATCATTCTCACCGCCGACCACGGTTCACATGACATCATCAACCCGGCCGGGAAATCGGTCGGGACGCATAACACGGCGGAAACCGAGGATGTCAAAATTCCCTGGGTGGCGTGGGGCCAGGGCGTGAAGAAAAATTTCACCATCACCGCACCCGTGCTGCAATACGACACCGCCGCCACCGCACTGTGGTTGCTGCATCTTCCGCTGCCGGATTATTTCTGGGGCCGGCCCGTGACCAGCGCGTTCAAGTAAACGCTCCGGGGCTATTCCCTGTTGAAGTCAGCGCGCGGGTCGGCTAACCTCAAAGCTCTATGACGTTGACAGAAAAAATTCTCGCCCGCGCCGCCGGCAAGGCCCGCGTGCAGGCCGGTGACAACATCTGGGTGAAGGCCGATGTCCTCATGACGCACGACGTGTGCGGGCCGGGCACCATCGGCGTGTTCAAACGCGAATTCGGCAAGGACGCCAAGGTCTGGGATCGCAACCGCGTCGTCATCATTCCCGACCACTATATTTTCACCGCCGACTCCAAGTCGAACCGCAACGTGGACATCCTCCGCGATTTCTCGCGCGAACAGGGCATCGAGTATTTCTACGACGTGATTGACGACTCGAACGGCCATTGGGTTTTCGACGCCGCCAAGGGCAACATGAAGCGCCAGTACGGTTCGCGCTACGCAGGCGTCTGCCACACTGCGCTGCCGCAGAAAGGCCACACGCGCCCGGGCGAAATTCTTTTCGGTACCGACTCGCACACCTGCATGGCGGGCGCGTTCAACCAGTTCGCCACCGGCATCGGCAATACTGACGCGGGTTTCGTCATGGGCACGGGCAAGCTGCTCATCAAGGTTCCCGAGACGATGCACTTCCGGCTTGAAGGCAAACTCCAGCCCGGCGTCATGGCGAAGGACATCATCCTCCATTGCATCGGCGAGATCGGTTTCGACGGCGCGACCTATCGTGCGTTGCAATTCGACGGCTCCGGCGTGGCGTCGCTTTCGATGGATGACCGCATGACGATTGCGAACATGGCCATCGAAGCCGGCGGCAAGAACGCCATCTTTGAATTCGATGCGCGCACGGCGGAATACGTGGACGCCCGCGTCAAGTTGAACGGCACCAAGTCCGCCTACGAACCCGTCGAGCGCGATGCTGATCAGACGTTCGTCTATGAACACACGGTGAATCTCGACCAGCTTGAACCGACCGTCGCGTGCCATCCCGATCCAGGCCAGCGCAAGAAGGCGAAGGACATGGACGTGAAGCTGGACCGCGCTTACATCGGCTCCTGCACGGGCGGCAAGACCAGCGATTTCGTGGAGTTCGCCCACATCCTGCGCGGCAAGAAAGTCGTGATTGACACGTTCGGCGTGCCTGCGACGCCGGAGATCGTGCGCGATTTGCAGTCCACTTACTGGGGCAACACCACGATCTGGGACGTGATGATCAACGCCGGCGTGCAGATGACGGAGAACGCCGGTTGCGCCGCGTGCCTTGGCGGACCCGTGGATACGTTTGGCCGCATCAACAAAGCGGGCATCAAGTGCATCAGCGCGACGAACCGGAACTTTCCCGGTCGCATGGGCGACAAGGAGTCGCAAGTGTTCCTTGCCTCGCCGATGACCGTGGCCGCGAGCGCGTTGACCGGCAAGGTGACTGATCCGAGAGAGTATTTGGGGAATTAAACCCAGCATGAAAGCCCGGAAGGTTCTCGAAAAAATTCTTTCCGGGTCGCGCAACATCAGGTTTGAGGATGCCTGCCGTCTGGCGAAGGCTTTGGGATTTGAATTGGACAGGACGCGTGGCAGCCACCACATTTTCGTGCATGGCAAAGTGGCGGGGCTGCGGTTGAATTTGCAGCCCGACCGCAATGGCCAGATGAAAATGTATCAAGTCCGGCAGTTGCTGGACGCGATGGAAATGAACGGCCTTAAACTGGATGACGAAACATGAAATCGCGCTATCACATCAATGTTTTTTACAGCGAGGAAGACAAGTGCTACATCGCCGACATTCCCGATTTGAAATACTGCTCGGCGCACGGCGCAACGCCGGAAGCAGCCATGCATGAAGTTTTGATTGCCCAAGAATTGTGGCTGGAATCCATGCGCGCTTCGCGCAAACGTGCGCCTGAAGCAAAATATCGCCCCGCAGTTTATGCGCTGGCT
>JAYWBR010000263.1:0-14130 GCA_043781315.1 Verrucomicrobiota bacterium
CCGGATCGCGCGCCGGGGACGGCATTCGTGGCGGTGGCTGTGTTGTCGAGGAGTCGGTCAACATCCATGAACTGCGGGCCGCGTTTGAGCCAGTCCGCCCGGCCGATATCAGGATGCCCCAAAATCAGGGTGAGGAGGATCAACGTCATCCATCCGGTTTTGTTCATGATTGCTTCAAACATTTTCAAGATTTTCTCGAATATCCATTTTAGAGCACTTCGCCGGAGACGCCAGCCCGGTTTTAGATCCGGCACTCCCTAGCGCCACCGCGTTTCGGGCAGCCTCGGCAGCAGGCGTTCTCTTGTTTAACGGTCAATTGGTCAAAATCTGTAACTCAAGTCGGACGTCACCACGGATGAGGTGTAGTTGCGGTTGGCGGCATTGGAGTCGCGCCAGTAAAGGCGACAGCCGATCTGGCCGGACAATTTTTCGGTGAGGGACCGCCCAAGCGTGATGGCCGGGCCGTAGCGGCTGAACATTTCCGTGCCGGCCCCGAGTTGCTGGCCGTGTTCAAAATCGAACGAAGTGGAGACGGAAGTTTTGCGGAAAATTTTCCATTGGGCATTCCAGCGGGCGTAATAAAGATCCACGGTTCCGCCGAAAAAAGCGTAGTTCAAACTGCGCCCGGCCGTCAGGGTGTAATCCACGAAACGGTTCAGGCGATGCCGGATTTCCAACTGGGCATAGACGCCGTTGAAATTGCCCAGGTTGGCGGCGGGATGTTTGACTTCCGGCTGATAACTCGTGTAGCCGGCGTTCGCGCGGACATGAAAATATTCGCCGGGCTGCGCCTCGCAAAAGGCACCGATGCTCCATTGCCAGGCGTCGGACGACAACGTGTTCGTGGAGCGCGTGTCGTAGTGCAGCCGGTCACCGCCGAGTTCCACGCCGAGTTGCAGGCCGGGGGCGACGTTGAATCCGCCGGACAAGGACATGACTTCCGAATGACCGTTGGCCTGGCCGCTGGGCGTGCCGGACAACGTCGCATAATCCACATGGTCATAACCCAGCTTGAGTGTGACCTGGTTCAAATCCCAAGTGGCACCGAGGCCGGCGGCATTTTGGAGTTGCGAGAAATTGCCCGACCCGACGGCGGTGGGGTCCTGGTATGAATTCTCGGTGACGGAAACCCGGTCATGCACATTGATCCAGAAGTCGCCCACGTAAACGTCAAACGAAACCGCCGTGTCCGGCGTGACGTAATAGCGGCGCAGTTCCGAATGCAGAACGTAAGCCGAGTAGCCGGCCCCGGCGGAGAGGTTCAAGCTGTTTTTATCCGAGACGGGCAGCAGCATTTTCACATCGAGTTCGGGCCGGAGAATGAAATCGTACTCGGGATGGTTGGAAACCAGCGTTGCGTTGCTGTCGTAATCCGCGCCGAGCTTTGCGCCAAAGCTCCAGTAGGATCGGCCGAGCTGGAGATTGTAGTAGTCCACCGTGGTGGCCGCCAGGCTCCGCGCCCGCGCGGCCTCGGCGCTGGCGGTGGACATTCTGATCGAGTCCTGGGCCGGTGAGTTCAGGCGGATCAAGAGCGCCGCCAGCGCGACCGCCTTGACTGGGATGACGAATCGGCTGGCGTCAACGGGGCAGGTCATGAAAGCAGGCGCGCTTAAAATTGCGGGGTGGTCGGGCCGCTTCATTTTAACGGAAGCCTGGTGCTACCACGGTTCGGCTGAAATCGTCTCATCGTGTATGTCTGATTTTTCGATTGATCATTATGAAGTTGTCGCCAACGTGAAAGCGGCCCGCCCGTCGTTTCCTCGCGAGGTGAAACCTGGTTTCGGACCATTCACTTGACGTCTATTTAATGCCAAATCGGCGGGCGGTTGTGAAGGGCAAAGTGCTTAGGGTTCTACGGAGCAGACATCGGGATTATCCCCGTCAAACCGGCGTTTGCCCGCGGTTGGCGCTGCTGAATTACCCCAATAGTTTCTTGATATAATGCCGATGGAATGGTATCAATCTGGACTTTGACCAGGTAATTATGTCACGGCATTTTCAAGTCTCATCGCGCGGGTTTTTCTTCCGGCGCGTGCCGTTCTTCCCAGCCGCTTGTTTTGCTTTTCTGCTGTTGGCCAGGGCTTCAGCCGCCACTTTCACCGTCACCAGCACCAACGACAGCGGCTCCGGCTCGTTGCGGCAAGCCATCCTGGATGCCAATGCCAGCAGTGGATTGGACACGATCGCTTTTCAAATCGCCGGTGCCGGTGTCCACACCATCGCGCCCGTCACCACGCTGCCGCCGCTGAGCGACCCGGCGATCATTGACGGGACAACGCAGCCGGGCTACAGCACGCTCCCGCTTATTGAATTGAACGGCACCAGCGCCGGGGCGAACGCGGGGCTGCGGTTGCTGGCGGGCGGCTGCACCGTGCGCGGGCTGGCCATCAACCGTTTTCAGACGCAGGGCATTGATATTTCCGGGCCGGGAACCAATGTCGTGGTGGGAAATTTTCTCGGCACCGATCCCACGGGCTTGCTCGCACGCGGCAATGTTTTTGAAGGCGTCCTGATTTCAGGTTCGTCCGGCAACGTGATCGGGGGAACCAACCGGGCCGACCGCAATTTGATTTCCGGCAATGCGGATGCCGGGGTTTATATTTTGAACGGGGGCGGCAATCAGGTCGTGGGCAATTTCATCGGCACCACCGTGACCGGGCTGGTGCGCCTGGGCAACAGCAACAACGGCGTGGCCATTTATAATTCCGCCGGCAACACCGTCGGCGGAACCAATGCCGCGGCGCGCAACCTGGTTTCCGGCAACTATGCCAGCGGCGTTTATCTTGCCGGTGGCGGGGCCAACGGCAATCTGGTGACGGGAAATTACCTCGGCACGGACCCCAGCGGAACCTTCGCCCTGGCGAACCTGGGCGATGGCGTCACGCTGTCCGCCGCGTTGAACAATGTGATCGGCGGCACCAGCGCCGGGGCGGGGAATTTGATTTCCGGCAACGCCAAAGCCGGCGTGTCGTTCGCCGCTAACGCGACCGGCAATCTGGTGCAGGGAAATTTCATCGGCACCGACGCGGCGGGCAGGCTCGCCTTGGGCAACTCGCTGGCGGGCGTCACGATTTTTGCCGCGGGGGGCAATCAAATCGGCGGCGCGGCGTCCGGCGCGCGCAACGTGATTTCCGGCAACAAGCAGGACGGCGTCTTCATCCAATCCAACACCGCCAGCAACATCATCGCCGGCAATTTCATCGGCGTGAACGCGGGCGGCACCAACGCGCTGGCAAACTTGTTCAACGGCATCACCTTCACCAACGCCGTGGGCAATCTCGTCGGCGGCGTGGCGGCGGGCGCGGGCAATTTGATTTCCGGCAACGCCAAATTCGGCGTGTATTTTTATTCCGGCGCGAATTCCAACCTGCTCCAGCAAAATTTCATTGGCACCGACTTCACCGGTTTCACCGCCGTGCCGAATCTCCGTTCCGGCATGTGGATTGAATCAGCGGCCAATGTCGTTGGGTCGCTCGGCGCGCGGAATTTAATTTCCGGCAATGGTGAGGACGGGATTTTTATCACCGGCTCCACTGCGCGCAGCAATTTGATCCAGGCTAATTTTATCGGGACCACCGCCGGCGGCGGCAGCGCGCTTGGCAACAGCCGGGCCGGCATCGGCATCTCCGGCGCTCCGGGAAACATCATTGGTGTTCCCGGCGCGGGCAACGTGCTTTCTGCCAACCTGGACGCGGGCATTTACCTTTTCACGAGCGGCGCGGCCTTCAATCGCATTCAGGGCAATTACATCGGCACCGATGTCACCGGGATGCTGGGCCTCGGGAATTTTTTTGAAGGCATCTACGTGGAAGCCGCGCCGACGAATACGATTGGCGGCGCAACGGCAGGCACGGGTAATCTCATTTCCGCCAACCACACGCGCGGCATCTGGCTGACCAACGCCTCGCGGAACCTGGTTCAAGGCAACCTCATCGGCCTCGCCGCCGACGGCAGCACGGATCTCGGCAACACCTATCACGGCGTGGAATGCGAGGCCGGGGCTAACAACAACGTCATCGGCGGCACGGGCGGGGCGGGCAATCAAATCGCTTTTGCCCAGACGGTTTATGCCGGCGTCCGCATCCGGGATGGAGCGACCAATGACGCGATCCTGGGCAACGCGATTTTTTCCAATGGCGGCCTGGCAATTGATCTGGGGGCTTACGGCGTGGCCGCGAACGATGTGAACGACGCCGACATCGGGGCGAATTTTTTGCAGAACTATCCCGTGTTGTCCCAGGCGGTGGCGGGCGGCAATGTCGGCGTTCGCGGCACGTTGAACAGCCGGCCCTCCAAAACCTTCCTGCTCCAGTTTTTTGCCGGCCCTGCGTGCGACAGCTCCGGCAATGGCGAGGGGCAAATTTATCTCGGCGATTACACCGTCAGCACGGCCGCCAGCGGCAATGTCAGTTTTGTGACCACGTTTGCCGGGGCCATTCCGGCGGGCTACGCCATCACCGCCACGGCGACGGATGCGGCGAACAACACGTCTGAATTTTCGTCCTGCCTCACGGCGGCGGCGGCTCCCGTGCTGGCCGCCACGACGTTGCCGAACCGCCAGATGACCGTGGCTTGGCCGAACACCACCACTGGATTCGCTCTGCTGCAAACGGGCAGCCTGACGCCGCCGGCGCAATGGACGGCGGTGACGAATGTGCCGGTGAACACGGGCGGACAATTCGTGGTCACGCTGGCCACGACTTCCACGAACCGCTTTTTTGCGTTGAACTTTCAATGAGCGGAGGCTCGCCAAGAAACCATGTCGCTCCTCATCACCATCCCGAAACCAGCGCGCGTGCGACGTGGTTTTTGTTGGTGCGTGGTGGCGCTGGTGCTGATTTTTTGCAGCGCCGTGTCCGCGCAGGTGCAGCCGCCGATGGTGACGTTGCTGACGAATGGTTTTGGCAGCAACCGGCTGAACGTGGTTTTTTTATCGGAGGGTTATCAGACCAACCAGTTGGGAAAGTTCCTGGTGGATGCGACGAATGCGCTGAATAATTTGTTGTCGCACCCACCGTATGCGGAGTACTCGAACTACTTCAATGCCTATGCCATCAAGGTGGCATCCACCAATTCAGGTTCGGATCATCCCGCTTACGGGCTTACTAACATAACGTATTTCAATAGCACCTACGATAAGACGAATGATGTGTTGATCACCATTCCGCCCAACGCCGCCGATGCCAATGCCAGCCACGGTCAGGGAAAGGTGGATGCATTGGTGCAAACTTATTTGCCGAACTGCCAACTCTCGATCCTGCTGGTGAATGATGTCGTGAAAGGTGGCTCCGATGGTTTTGATAAAACAGCCATTGCAGCGGCAAATCTTTCCGATCCAACTTTCGAAATCCTGACCCATGAAACCGCGCATGTGCTGGCCAATCTGGGGGACGAGTACACCAATGCCGTCCCTGGTTTTCCGAACACGGAAGAACCCAACACCACGCAAGTGACAAACTTTAATTCCATCAAATGGAAGGCATGGATTGACACCAATGGCACACCCATTCCGACACCCAACACAGCTCCTTTTGCCAACACGGTTGGACTTTTTGAAGGCGCGCACTACCACCCGACGGGTTGGTATCGTCCTTTTTCTGATTGCGCCATGAAGAGCTTTGGCGTGGCCGGAGGGTTTTGTCCTGTTTGCAGTGAAGCTCTTGTGCTGGCCATTTACCGGCGCGTCCGGCCGGTGGACAACTTCACCCCGGCCGGCACCAATTTTTCCGTGGCCACTTCGCTGCCGTTAAATTTCAACCTGACCCTGCTGCAACCCTCGACCCACAGCCTCGCCGTGCAGTGGTTCACCAACGGCATTGCGTTGACGGGCGCAACCAATGCGTCGCTCACGCTGACCCCGGCGGCGCTGGGGAACAAAACGAACTCGGTGAGCGCGGTGGTTCGGGATGCCACGCCGCTCGTCCGAACCGATCCCACGAACCTGTTGAGTCAAACGGTGTCGTGGACGGTCGGGGTCAATGTTCCCCAGTTGACGCTGGATTCTCCGACGTGGCTGAGCGGCGGGCGTTTTGCCTTTCGCATCTCGGGCAATGCGCCGCAGAACTTTTCCATTCTGGGTTCCACCAACCTGTCGAACTGGATTCCACTGACCACGAACTCGCTGGTCGGAGGGATTTTTTTCTACACCAATTCAAATACCGCAACGTTTCCCAGCCGATACTTCCGGGCGCGCACTCCGCCTTGAAGAATCCAAACGCGGGCAGAAAAAAAGCGCGAGCGGAAGGCTCGCGCTGTGAAAGTGAAACGCCGGGGGTTATTTTTTCGCGCGCGCACGGCGGGCAAGCACCCAGGCCAGGCAACTGCCAAAAGCCGTCAGCGGCAGGGCGGACGGTTCCGGCACCGGATCCGCCGAGGCGAAGAAGCGTGCGCCAAAATTCATCGGCACGGCGTTCGTCAGCAACTGCCAGCCGCTGCCGGAGTCCTGCCAGAAATCCTGCAAACCCGCGTTGGGGATGCTGGTGCCGGCGACCGGGGGGTTGTAGATGTCCACACCCACCGAGTCGGTCGCGCCCATGCCGAAAAACTGCACGCTCCAAGTGAGGCTGGAAGTGGGGAGATACAAACCTGACGAAGAAAAGTCGCTGCCGGCGGTGAAAACCAGGGTGCTGCGCGGCGTGGTGCCGAAGCCGCCAAAAAGCCCGCTGTCATAAATGATCGTGCCCGGTGAGGCGTAGCCGTTCACCAGCGCCCCGTCATTCAGATAGAATTTCACCTGGGCTTGCAGACTGCCAGTGAAGCCAAAGGGATTGGCGGTGTTGGTGCCCCAGTATTCAAAGTCGAACCGGGTCAGGTAGCGTTCGGTGCCGGCGAGCTGGATTTCGTCGCCGACCTTGGCGGTGCCGGGACTGAAACGGGTCAGCAGATCATTCACGGAATTGTCGTAAATGGTCGCGGCGTGGGTGGTGAGGAGGACATTGAATGCGGCGATTGCCAACAATAAGGCACATCCGTTGCTAAACTTTTTCATACAAATGCAGATTTAGGTTTTTGCCAGCTAACTGAGGAAGGAGGCTAGCAAGTAATCTTTAGGAGTCAAGCCGGAAGCGGGCGCCAAATCTTTAAAACGATGCAATCGATCCCAAAACGATGGCCATGAGGCACAACAAACAGCTTTAGTTTCGGTCGCCATCCGCTACCATCGCCGCGAATTATTTATTTCGATTAGAAACTAAAAAACTATGGCTGCTGATACCTCCGTTGTCCAAGCCGTGCAAGCCCCGCCGCTCGCGCCGCTCCAACTCAAATCCAAACTCGCGTCCACGCCCAAGGCCGCGCCGATACTTTCCGTGAAGGTGAAAAATTCTGCGGGCGCAGAAGTTGTCCTCGCGGACCCGCGTGCCACGCGTGCGTGCGTCGCGCTGATGGACGTCCACGCCGTGGTCGGTGGCGCGGCGTGTCACTGGGGCGGTCCGGCGGCGTTCGCGGAGATGAACGCGGCGATTCACGGCCTCATGTTCGCGACGCAAGGACGCGAATGGCACGAGGCGTTCAACTACATCAACGACGCGGGCCACACGGAGAACGGCGTCTATGCCGTGCGCGCACTTTACGGTTTCGACGGCATGACGTTCGACACGCTGAAAGGTTTTCGCAGCATCGCGAGCAAGCTCACCGGCCACGGCGAATCGCACATCAATCCTGAAGGCGTGCTGATGAGCAACGGTCCGCTTGGTTCGTCGCTCCCGCAGGCGCAAGGTCTGGCCATCGGCGATAAAGTGGCGAAGCGCGACCGCGTCACCATTTGCCTCATCTCGGACGGCGCGAGCATGGAGGGCGAAGCCAAGGAAGCCTTCGCCGCGATTCCCGGTCTCGCCGCGAAGGATCGCGTGAATCCGTTCGTGCTGCTGATTTCCGACAACGACACGAAACTTTCCGGTCGCATCACGAAAGATTCGTTCTCGATGCAGCCGTCGTTCGCCGCGATGCCGGCGCTCGGTTGGAATGTCATCGCCGTTCCGCACGGAAATGATTTGCAGGAAGTTTATCTCGCGGTTGAAAAGGCCATCGCTGCTGCGAAGGCGAATCCGAAGCAGCCCGTGTGCATCATCGCGAAAACGGTGAAGGGCTACGGCATCAAGGCCACGGAAGAAAATTCCGCTGGCGGCCACGGCTTCCCGCTCGCAAACGGCGAAAAAATTTGCGACTGGATGACGGAGCTTTTCAAAGGCGACACCGTTCCCGCTGATTTGATGACGTGGGCGCAAACTCTGCGCGGCAATTGGGAAAAATCCGAAGCTGCGAAAAAAGCCAAGGCCGATGCGGCGGCGGCGTCCGGCGTTCCCGTTCCAGCGAAACCGAAGACTGACAAAGTCCAAGCTGGCTTGGCGAAAGCCGCCGTGCGCGCCGCGACGGAAGGTTTGCCGGTTTATTCCGTGTCCGCCGACGTGCAAGGCTCAACGGGCATCAGCCTTTTCCAGAAAAGTTTTCCCGACCGCTTCATCGAGGTCGGCATCGCTGAATCCAATATGATCAGCGTTGGCGCTGGTTTGTCGAAGTCGGGTTTTATTCCCATCGTGGACACGTTCGGGCAGTTCGGCGTGACGAAGGGAAATCTCCCGCTCACGATGGCCGCGCTCTCGCAAGCACCGGTCATCGCGATGTTCTCGCACATCGGTTTTCAGGACGCGGCGGACGGCGCGAGCCATCAGGCCACGACTTACTTCGCCGCGACGAGTTCGATTCCGCACACGGTCGTCATCGCGCCGAGCTGCTTTGATGAGGCCGAATCACTGATGTATCAAGCCATCCAACAATTCGCCGCCGACCGCGCGGCGGGCAAGGACGGCAACAGCTATCTGTTTTTTGTGGGCCGTGAAAATTATCCGCTGACGTGGATCGAAGGCGCGCAGTATCCGTGGGGCAAAGCGCAAGTCCTCTCCACCGGCAGCGACGTCGTCCTCATCGGCTGCGGTGTGCTCGTGAACAAGGCGATTGAAGCTGGAAAACTTCTCGCCGCGAAAGGCGTGAAAGCCACCGTCATCAGTAATCCGTTCGTGAACCGCGTGGACATCGAGAGCATCGGTGCGGCGGTGAAAGCGTGCGGCGGAAAAGTCGTGACGATTGAAGATCACCAAATCATCGGCGGCATGGGCGCGCAGGTTTCGCACGCGTTGTCCGAAGCTGGAATCGCGCACACCATCAAGACGCTGGGCATTGACGACGAGTTCGGCCAGTCGGCTTACATGGCGGAAGAACTTTACGTGAAGCACGGCTTAGTCGCGCCGAAGATGGCGGAGGCGGCGCTGGCTCTGCTCGGCAAATAGAGAAGTTGGAACCGCAGTTTTTCACCGGGAGCATCCAGGAAACTGGATGCTCTTTTGTTTTGGGACTAAATTCCGCCACAGATTTTTACAAATGAAACTCGGATGAAAACGGGAACACCCGCTCTGAATTATTTATGTGTTCAGTCGGAGTTTCGTCCGTGGCAAAAAGATTAGCCCAGTGCGGCTTTGATCAGCTTCATCAAGTCCGCGTGCGACTCCACGCTCTTGAGCTGCGGGAATTCCTGCTTCACCTTTTCGGGCGCGTGAATGAGGAAGCCCACGTGCGCTTCGAGCAGCATGGCGGTGTCGTTGTAGGAATCGCCCGCCGAGATGACGTGGTAGTTCAGCGCCTTGAACGCGGCCACCGCTTTCTTCTTTTGATCGGGAATGCGCAGTTGGTAGCCGGCAATGCGGTCGTTTTCGACGACGAGCCGATGGCAGAGCAGGGTGGGCCAGTTCAACTGCTTGATGAGCGGCTGGGCGAACTGCTCGAAGGTGTCGGACAAAATCACAACCGGCGTGAGCGTCCGCAGTTCGTCGAGGAAACTTTTCGCGCCGTCGAGCAAGGGCAGGGTGCCGATCACGTTCTGGATGTCGGAGAGCTTGATGCCGTGCTGATCGAGGATCGCGATGCGGTAGTGCATCAGCTTGTCGTAATCCGGCTCGTCGCGCGTGGTGCGGCGGAGTTCGGGGATTTTGGTTTTCTCGGCGACGGCGATCCAGATTTCGGGCGTCAGCACGCCTTCCATGTCCAAAGTGACGATTGATTGTTTCACGGGCGCGGAGTGTTTCAAAAAGGGCGTGACGTGTCCAGCGGTTCGCGGTGATGTTCGCGCGAAGGTTGCAACGTTGGCGAAGCGAGGAAACGTGTGGCGGTGCGTTGGAGACAAGGTGAATGCTAAAGCTCGACAATTTGCAGGTGCCTTGGTAGCGTCGGACACATGGCAACGGTAAACATAAACAAGATGCTCCGGAGTTTTCTGCTGGTTTTTCTGTGAGGGTTTTCCGCATTGGCGCAGCCGGTCAATGACAATTTTGCCAACCGCACTGCGATCATCTGGCCGGGGACCAATGTGATAATCTCCGGCACGCTGGCCAACGCGACGTTTGAAACGGGCGAACCGTTGCTCGCCGGCTCGGCCGGAAAAAGCGTCTGGTGGTCGTGGACGGCACCCGTCAGCGGGCCGGTCACGATTGAGCTGGGTGGCCGCGATTATACATTCCCCGTCGGCGTGTTCACCGGGACAACTGTTTTCAACCTGACCTTGCTGGCCGCAAACACGGGGGGCGCTTCTTTCGACGCCGTGCTGGGACAGAATTACAAAATTGCAGTCAGCGACGCGTCCGGTTTGACGGGCGCGATCAAATTAAAATTGCAGGCACCTGTGCTTGAGCTGCCTTTGGCCCGGGTGCTAACTCAGTCGGTTGACGAAGCCCTGCTGAGTTACACGGCGTCGCCGCGTCAGACCGTTCTCCTGCAATCCTCCACCGACGGCGTGACGTGGAAAAATGTCCGCACGGCGCTGGCCCGGCAGGCCACCGTGAACTTTTTCGTTCGCCCCGCACCCACGGCCAACGGCCCTTACTACCGGGCCATCGGCGTGGATTACCAGTAGCGCAGAATTATCAAAGCAGTCAGAGCCTCCTCGCGTCGGCTACGCAAATTGGACGAGAGCCGGTGCGTTTCGCTTTGTTTTCCGCGCGGGCTTTTGTTTAACTCCCGCCGTATGAAAAAACGGCAAGCCGTCATCAAACGTTTCACCAAGGAGACGCGCATTAATCTTTCCCTGAATCTCGACGGCAACGGCAAGGCCGCCATCAAGACCGGCGTGCCGTTCTTCGATCACATGCTGACGCTGTTTGCGAAACATGCGGTCATGGATTTGAAACTCCGTTGCGACGGCGATCTGAAAGTGGACGCGCATCACACGGTCGAGGATTGCGGCATCGCGCTGGGTCAGGCGTTCGTGCAGGCGCTCGGTGACAAGAAGGGTATTCGCCGTTATGGCACGGGCTTCGATCCGCACAATCCGCTGACCGGCGAAGCCTTCGTGCCGATGGACGAATGTCTGGCGCGCTGCGTGATTGATTTCAGCGGCCGGCCGTACCTCGTCTGGCGAGGTTTGAATGAGCTGGCCTACAAAGCCGTCAGCAAGTCGGAAAAGAAACAGGACATGTCGAGCGCGTTCCGATTCGGACTGGCCCGGGAATTTTTCCAGGGGTTCGCCAACGAAGCCCGCTGCAATCTGCATCTGGAGCTGCTGTACGGCGATGAGCCGCATCACATCGCCGAGGGATTGTTCAAGGCGTTTGCCAAGGCGGCGGACTTCGCCTGCCAGCGTGATCCACGCATCGCCGGGCAATTGCCGAGCACCAAGGGAAAGTTGTAAGCCGGATCGAATAACCCCCGCTTCCCCCGCGTCCATATCATGGCTGAAATGAACTATTCCTCCGCCGACGACAAAGAGTTGGTGCGGGCCGCGCAGTCGGAAGACATGGGCGCGTTCGAGGAATTGGTGGCGCGGCATCGCGACAAGATTTTCGGGCGGGCCGTGAGCATGATGCGGAACGAGCAGGAAGCGATTGATCTTTCCCAGGAAGCGTGGGTGAAGGGCTGGCAGCGGCTGGCGCAGTTTCAGGGCGATTCGAGTTTCAGCACTTGGATAACGCGGATCGTCATCAACCTGTGCCTGGATCAGTTGCGGAAACAGAAGCGGCGGCAGACGGATTCCATCGAGGCGATGGATGAAGAGTCCGGCGGCGTCGAGCGGCAGATGCCCGTCGTGACCATCAATCCGACGGAGCGGCTGGAGCGGGGCGAGTTGCGGCAGCGGATTGATCGCGGGCTGGCGCAGTTGTCGCCCGAGCATCGCACCGTGCTGGTGCTGCACGAATTTGAAGAGCTGGATTACAAAGGCATTGCAAAGGCGATGGACTGTTCGATCGGCACGGTGATGTCGCGGCTGTTTTATGCGCGGCGCAAGCTGGCGGCGGTGCTGGCGGATTTGAAGCGGGATGCGTGAAGCCGTGAAACGTGAAACGTGAAACGAATTTGGTTATGAACGAAGAACAACAACTCAAGTTGCAGGCGTTCCTCGACGGCGAACTGCCGGAAGCCGAGGCGCGCGATGTAATTGCCGTGATCGCCCGCGATGAGGAAGCCAAGGCGCTGCACGCCGAGCTGAAAAACACCCGCAAGGCGCTCAAGAGTTCCGACGTGAAGCTGCAACTGCCCGAGTCGCGGGAGTTTTTCTGGTCCAAGATTGAGCGCGAGATTCAGCGGTTGGAGCCGGTGAAGCCAGCGGTAACGACGGTTTCGCTATTTGAACGATTGCGCCGGTTGCTGATGCCGCTGGGGGCGATGGCGGCACTCGTTCTCGTCGGTCTGCTCACCTACAACCAGCTTGGCCTGGGCGGATTGCCCCATTCGCCGGAGACCGATCTGGCGCTGGCCGGCACCGATGGGTTCACCTACCGCGATTATTCAGCGGGCATGACTTTGGTGTGGCTGCCGTTCCCGGCGGAAAATGATTTGGCGCAGGACGGGGCCACGACTACGATTCAATGACATGAGACTCAAGATTGTTTTCACCCATTTGGCGGCGTGGATTGTGGCGGCGCTGTTGCTGGCCACCACCGTGGCCGCGCGCGCCGAGACCGGCGACATGAAGCTCGAAGCCCAGCTCATCTGGGCGACCAATGACAAGCAGGATCCGAATCCCAAACACAAACCCGTCGCGCCGGAAATCCAGGAGAAGCTCAATCAACTGCCGCTCAAGTGGGCGAATTATTTTGAAGTCAACAAGCTGGACCTCGACATTCCCAAAGGCGAATCGCGCAAGGCGAAGTTGAGCGACAAGTGCGAAGTCGAAATCAAAAACCTCGATGGCACCAAGGTGGAAGTGGCGTTGCTCGGCAGCGGCAAGAATGATCCGCTCTGGAAGCGGACGCAGGGTCTGCCCAAAGGCGAAATCCTCGTGCTCGGCGGCAATGCCCCGAACTCGACCGCGTGGCTGGTGGCGTTGAAACGCGGCAAGTGAGGCGGCGTGGTGGTTGATTGGTCGGTGTATTTTTTCCTTTCTCATTCAAGGCGCACTTCCTTGTGCCCCGACAAAGTGAGTTGATTTTTTAGACCACGCTCCACAAACTAGCCGCTCATTTACGTGATGAGCAAACCACTCGCAGGAAAAATTGCATTTGTCGCCGGAGCTTCCCGGGGCATTGGCCGCGCCATTGCGTTGAAGCTGGCCAGCGCCGGGTGCGACGTCGCCATCCTGTATCACAACAGCCACGACGAGGCTGAGGCCGTGTGCCAGGCGATCCGTGGCTTTGGCCAAAAGGCGCTCGCGATTCAGGCGGATGTCGCCGATCCCACCAGCATCGCCGAGGCGTTTGCCACCTTCCGCCAGCAGTTTGACCGTGTGGACATCGTGATCAGCAACGCGGCCATCGGCGTACTCAAGCCCGCGATGGAGCTGACCCTGAAACATTTTCGCCGGTGCATGGAGACCAACGCGCTTGCGCTCAACACCCTCGCACAAAACGCCGTGCCGATCATGCCGGAAGGCGGTTGTATCATCGGCATGTCGAGTCTTGGTTCGGTGCGCGCGATTCCGCATTACTCGTTCATCGGCGCGTCGAAAGCTGCGCTCGAATCTTTGGCGCGTGGTTTGGCTCTGGAACTGGGGCACACGAAGAAAATTCGCGTCAACATCGTCAGCGCTGGCGTCGTGGACACCGACGCGTTGAAACATTTTCCCAACCGCGAGCAACTGCTGGCTGAATCCGCGCGCCGCACGCCCATCGGTCCGACGCTTACGCCCGAGCAGGTGGCCGACGCCGTTTA
>JAYWBR010000264.1:0-4824 GCA_043781315.1 Verrucomicrobiota bacterium
TGAACTTGAAACATGAGCGTTCAGGCAATGCTCATGCGGACAATCTGGTCTCGGAAGGGATTCCCTGCAGGCCTTGCCCCAGTGGCTGATAGTTCGTCGGCGAGGTCGTTGTGGTTGAAGACAATTCCAGCGTCGCACACGGCACATCCTGCGCGGCGATCTCCACCTGGACGTGCGTCGCGCCGATTTTCTGGAGGCGCGTGGTCATGACGCGGCGGGCAATTTCCGGTTTGTTGCACTCGCTGCTCAGATGGCCGAGGAACAAATGCCGCAGTTCGGCGGACATGATTTCCTGGGCGGCATCGGCGGCGGCTTCGTTGGAGAGATGACCGTGACGTCCAAGAATGCGCTGCTTCAAACTCCACGGGCGGCGCGGACAATCCTGCAACATCTTCACGTCGTGATTGGATTCCAAGATGAGCGCGTGCGCGGGGCGGACACGTTCCAGCACGAGCTTGGTCGCGTGGCCGAGGTCGGTGAGAAAGCCGAGATTCACCCCATTCGTGCGGAGCAAATAGCCGACGGGGTCCTGCGCGTCATGCGGAATGGAAAACGTCTCGACGAGGATATCGCCGATTTCAAAACTCGCGCCGGTGGCGAACAGGCGGCAGTCAAATTTTTTGCTGAACTGAAACTGAATCTCCTCGTGCGTCGGACGGTTGCAATAGATCGGGATGCGCAGCTTCTCGCACAGCATCGGCAGGCCCGCGACATGGTCGCTGTGTTCGTGCGTGATGAGGACGCCGGTGAGATTTTCCGGCGTGCGCCCGATGGTGGCGAGGCGCTGGCGGATCTGGCGCAGGCTGAAGCCCGCATCCACGAGGATGCGCGTCTCGGCGGTTTCCACGTAGGCGCAATTGCCAGCGGAACCGCTGCCGAGGATTGTCAGTGAAACAGCCACGCTGGACGTTAATCAGCAGTCGAAAGTTGGGCAATGATTTTCCCGGAGGCGGCCGGATAAAAAATATTTTCCGTGCTGGCCGAGTTTTGCTTAAAGCACGTCCAGTTTCCACCGATGAAATGGTCAAAGTGATGGGATTAGCGAAAGCCGTGCCACGTTTTGCTTGAGCTATGTGCCGCATCCTCTAACATCCGCCTCGAAACATGGCTCAAGGTTTACATTTATCGCAGAGAATGTCGCAGTCGATGGTGCTGGCGCCGCAGCTTCAGCAGTCGCTGGCGCTGCTCCAGGCGCCGACGCTCGAACTCAAGGCGCTCGTCGAGCAGGAGCTGCAGCAAAATCCCGTTCTCGAAGAGTCCACCACCACCGAGACGGAAATGCAGGAGCAGGACCCGCGCAACGACGACAACTCGCCCGCGCCCGCCGATCTTGCGGAGCCGCCCGAGGACGTGAACTTCGATCCCGCCACCGAAAAACCCGAGCCGGCCGCTGATGATTTTCAGCAGGAGTTTGAACGCCTAGCGCAGCTCGACCAGGAATGGCGCGATCACGCCTCCTCCGCGAACCTCCCCAGCCGCGCCACCGCCGAGGACGAGGAGAAGCGCCAGTTCATGTTTGATTCGCTCGTCGCCAGCACGTCGCTCCAGGACATGCTGCTTGAGCAGGTGCGTGAAGCGGGCGTGCCGGAAGACCTCCGCCCCGCCGCCGAGATGATTATTGGCAACATTGACGACTACGGCTACCTCAAGACTCCGCTCGAAGAACTTTCCGCCCTGTTCGGTTTTCCGGTTGAAACAATCCTGGGCGCGTTGACGGCGATTCAAACCTTCGATCCGCCCGGCGTCGGTGCGCGCGATCTGCGCGAATGTCTGATGCTCCAGCTCGAACGCGCCAAACAAACGGAGAGCCTCGAATACCGCATCATCCGTGATTTCATGGACGCGCTCGGCAAACGGCGCATTCCCGAAATCGCCAAGGGCACCGACTGCGAAGTGGACGAAATCCAGGACGCGCTGGAAAACATCGCCAAGCTGGAGCCGCGTCCCGGCCGTGCATTTCTGCCAGACAACGATCAATACGTCCTGCCCGAAGTCTTCGTGACCCGCACCGTGGATGGTTTCAACGTCACCACGAACAACGAGCACATCCCGCATCTCCGCATCAGCAACACCTACAAGGATCTGATGTCGCAGGGTGAAAATTCCTCCGAGGTCCGCAACTACATCCGGGAGAAGATTCGCGCGGGAAAATTTCTCATCAAGAGTTTGCACCAGCGGCAGGCCACGATTCTGAACATCGCCAAGGAGATTGTGAAACGTCAGCACGACTTCATGGACAAGGGCGTGGCGTATCTCAAGCCGCTCACGATGGTGATGGTGGCCGAAGTGGTGGGCGTGCATGAAACCACCGTCAGCCGCGCGGTGTCCGGCAAGTACATGGAAACGCCGCAGGGCATTTTCGAGATGAAGTATTTCTTCACCGCCGGCATCCAGACCGCCGGGGGATCGGACATGTCTAACACCAGCGTGAAGGACATGATTGCGGACATGTTCAAGGCCGAGAACCCGGCCAAGCCGCTGTCCGACCAGGAAATTGTGAAGATGCTCACGGACAAAGGCATCGTCATCGCCCGCCGCACCGTGGCGAAATACCGTTCGGAACTGAACATCCTGCCGTCGAATTTGCGGAAGGTGTATTGAAGCGAGCGACAGCAGCGGAGTGTTTGGCAGTTGATTGGAGGACACCGCGTGCCATGAAAAGCGAACGCCTCACCACCTTGCAGATTCTCGCCCTCTGCGACCTCCGCCTGCTTGCCTCGGTGGGAGCCGGGATTTTATGGCGCGTTGCGTCCCGCCACATTCCGCTCTGGGTCGAGTTGGTGTTATTGGGTTTGGCACTTGGGCTGCATCACCTTTACCGCCGCCGCTTCGTCGCTTTGACTCGTTTGTCGCGGCGGATTGCGCGGTCATGGCCAATGCCCCAGCGGCGCATTCGTTACTACTGGGTTTGCGGTCAGGTCTTTGGGGTTGCTCTGATTGTTGCTTGGATCATTCCGTTTGGCTTCACCACCGCCGCTTTCTGGTGCATCTATATCACCGCCTTGGTTGTCCTCGTGGCCCTGCTTGAAGTAGCCAGAGAAGAATTGTTGGGTGCGGCTCAATAATTGGGTTGGATCGTGGTGGGCGGCCAAAATCATTTGGCGGGCGCGAAATGCCGCTGGCGAATTTGGACTGCGGGGGCAAGCGCAGCGCGACCCCGCTTTGGGGAAGGCAATGGAAAAACAGGACATGCCACGCCCTCCGAAAGCACCGGAGCGCGGCTGTGTCGCGGCGACCAGCCGCAGCGCGTCCGCAGGTTGAGCGGCGGGGAAATTTTCCTCACCCGTTCGCATTGCGAAGCTGCTGCGGCTGATCCCGCCCGGCGCGGGACACAGCCGCGCTCCGGGGGCGGGCCGAGACACCGCTACGGGGAATGGAGCGTTTGGCCGAGGGCGCAATGATAATTGGGTTGGACAGGGGTGGGCGGCCAAAATCTTTCTGCGGACACAAAATGGCGTTGGCGAATTTGGACTGCGGGGGCAAGCGCAGCGCGACCCCGCTTTGGGGAAGGCAATGGAAAAACAGGACATGCCACGCCCTCCGAAAGCGCCGTCGCCGCTGCCGCTCTGCCGGCGCAGTCCATGACACGCCGGGACGTAGCAAAACCTTTGCATAACGGCGTAGCGGCTTTCGGCAGAAAGCCGCCATTTGAAAAAGGGGAAATGAATGCGGCGCTCTGCCGGGACGCCGCTAGGGGGAAGGGAGCGTTTGGCCGAGGGCGCAAAGAGAATTGGGTTGGACAGGGGTGGGCGGCTAAAATAAAGTTCGGCGATGAAGAAGGGGTGGATGTAAGACAAGGCAGCTATTGTTTGTTGAACAGCACCGCGCACATCTTAAAGCACATGAAAAAGAAACACCAAAAGAGCAAGATGTCTCCAGCAAGTTACGTTGATAGATTATTTGACACGAGTTTGGACAAGTTGTGGGACGCTGCCACCACAGATGATCCTGCCTTGGCCGACAATTTGATACGAGAGCTTGCGAGCACAATGCATTGGTTATGCATTCGCCCGGTCGCTTCACCGACACAAACTCAACTCGAAGTAGGACGGTGCCTGTCCTGTTGCGAAAACCTGACCCCCGCTCAAATTCGTCAGGCACTAATTAAAGGAACCATGCGCGATGGCCCCCATCCAAGTGACTCAGCGGCAGTGATGGTCAAGTATTTCACCCAAACATTTGGTTTAGACTGTTTTCTTGTTGAAGCAACGGATTCAGAGAAGAAGAGGTGGTTTGATGAGGCTAGTTAAACAGGGCAACTAGTAAACCTGCATTGGCCAAAAACAAAAAACCGGCAGGCCGTTTCCAGCCCGCCGGTCGTGAATTCCAACTTCGGTCTTCCGCTTACTGCTTGTCGTCTTTGACCATTTCGTCGGCGGCGTCGAAGGCGTGTTGCAGGGCAACGAGGTCTTCACCGGGCTTCAACGCGTCCAGCACGGCCTGCTCGGCCTTGAGCTGTTCGTTGGAGTAGTTCGCGGCCTTGATGGACAAGCCGATGCGGCGGTCGGCGCGGTCAATCTTGATGACGCGGGCGCTGACGTCCTGGCCGACCTTGAGCACGTTCTTGATCTTGTCCACGCGGTCTTCGGTGATCTGCGAGATGTGAACGAGGCCGTCAATCTCATGCTGCAAACCGATGAACGCACCGAAGCTCGCGAGCTTGGTGACCTGGCCGGTGACGAGGTCGCCGACTTTGTAGAGCTGGTCAATCTTGTCCCACGGATCCACCGAGAGCTGCTTGACGCCAACGGCGATGCGCTGATTGGCCTTGTCCACTTCGAGCACGACGGCTTCGACTTCGTCGCCCTTCTTGAGGACTTCGCT
>JAYWBR010000265.1:0-4801 GCA_043781315.1 Verrucomicrobiota bacterium
GGCACCTCCGGAAACTCCAATTCCCAGAAACGATGAACATGATTTCATTGGCCTTTGTGCCGATTCGGTTTTCAGAAAACAGGGTTTCCGGAGGTGCCCTCAACATTCAACGCCCAACTCCTGAGAGTGGCGGCGATCTTTTTCCTTGGGCGTTCAAGGTTGAATGTTCAAGGTTGAATGTTCCCATCCGCCACTTCCCGCTTGGCGCGCTGCTCGCGTTGCTCTTGCTTACCCACGAATTTTCCGCCGTGGCGCAATCCACCAACGGCCCGGCGAATTATTCTGCGTTCGGCAAATTCATTTCCGAGCGGAATATTTTCAATCCGAACCGCTACGCGAAGGCTGCCAACACGAAGTATGTTCCGCGCACCCGAACTGTGCGCCGGAACAGTTTCGCGCTGGCCGGCACGATGAGCTACGACGAGGGCGAGAACCCCGGGCTCCATGCGTTCTTCGACGGCACGAGCGGGGATTACCGCAAGGCGTTGCAGGTGGACGGCACCATCGCCGTTTTCAAAATCGCCGCCATCACGTCGGAGTCCGTGACGCTGGTGCTCGACACCAACACGACCGTTTTGAAAATCGGCCAGCAGATGCGTGACGATGGCCGGGGCCATTGGGCGCTTTCGACGGAGAACATTTCCTTCGCGCAAAACTCCGGTGGCGGTCGGCGCGGCAATCGCGGGCAGCGCGGTGAAACCAGCAGCGAAACGTCGCCGGAAAATGCCGACACGAACGCGCCGGACGGCGGGGCCATGCCCGACTTCGGCGCGGATCAAGGCGAGCCGGCCACCGACGCCGCCGAACCCGCCGCCGACAACACCCCGGCGGAAACCCTGACGTTGCCAGCCGGGCCGGCGAGCGACGCGCTCCGCCGCCTGATGGAACTCCGGGCGCAGGAAGAACAACAATCTGGAAATCGAAATTAAGAATATGAAAACGACAAATGCAATGCTCCTGGCGGCGATTTTGGCTGCCATAACTTTCCGCGCTCCGGCGCAAACCGCCGAACCCGCGCCGGCGGCAAAGTCCGCGCCCGCCGAGGCGAAGGCGGACGACACCACCGCGACCACCGCGACCAATGCGCCGGCGGCCACCAACACCGGCGGCACCAACGGCCTGCGGCTGAATTTCAGCAACGTGCCGCTCGAGCTGGTCTTGAAATATCTTAGCGACGCGGCGGGTTTTCACATCGTCATGGACACGCAGGTCAAGGGCAACGTCACCGTCATCAGCAGCCACGCCATGACGAAAGATGACGCGGTGATCTTGCTCAACACCGTGCTGAACAAGAACGGTTACGCCGCGATCCGCAACGAGCAGTTCCTCACCATCGTGGACAAGGCCGACGCGAAGAGCCGCAACATCCCCGTCATCGTGCAAAGCGATCCGGCGCTGGTGCCGAACAACGACATCATCGTCACGCAGATCATTCCGCTGCGCTTCGTGGAGGCGGGGCAGTTGGTGAAGGATTTGTCGCCGTTCGTTTCCCAGTCGGCCACGATCATCGCGAACGAGGCCGGCAACTCCATTGTCATCACCGACACGCAGGCGAACATCCGGCACCTGTGCGAGATCATCAAGGCGATTGACTCCAGTGCCGAAGCGTCCACGGAAATCCGCGTCTTCCATCTGCAACATGCGAATCCGACGGATGTGGCGACCTTGCTGGGCGGAGTTTTTCCGAGCCAAAGTTCCTCGGGCGGCAGTCAGACGCCTGTCCGGTTCGGCGGCGGCGGCGGACCCGGTGGCGGCGGCGGCGGGCCGGGAGGATTTTTTGCGCGCATGATGGGTGGTGGCGGCGGCGGTGGCGGCAACAGTGGCGGCAACAGCGGCGGCAGCCAGAATGACCGCATCCGCAAACAGACGCAGGTCGTGGCGGTGGCGGATTTACGCACGTCCTCGGTGGTCGTGACGGCGCAGAAAGATTTGATGGAGCAGATCGCCGGGATGATCGAGCAGATTGATGTCAGCTCGACGCGGGATCAGAAAGTTTACGTGTATCATCTGGATCATGGCGATCCGCAGGCGGCGGCGGCGGTGTTGCAGGGGATGTTCCCGAGCAGCAGCACGTCGCGCAGCGGAAACAGTTCCTCGCAGAACAGCGCGCTGCAAACCCGCGAAACCCAGAACGCCAGCTCCATCGGGAATTCGTCGTCGTCCTCTTCCAGCACGTTGGGCGGCAATCGGGGCGGCACCGGCGGTGGCGGCGGCGGGCGGGGCGGATTCTAAACGGCGGCAAAAAACAATTTATCGAGCGACCATTATGAACAAACAACTTTCCAAGAAAATTATCGCCGGCGCGCTGGTGCTGCTGGTGGGAGGAATTCTGCAACTCCCCGCGCAGCAACGTGGCGGTGGCGGCGGCGGCTTTGGCGGCGGCTTCGGTGGGTTTGGCGGCGGTGGAAATAATCGCAGCAGCACCGGCAGCGGCGCGTACAACGCCAACGGTGCCGTCGGCACGGCCACGATCACCGTGGATCCTGACACCCACAACATTGTGTTCAGCACGGACGAGCAGACCGCCGCCCAAATCCGCGAGGTGCTGCGCAATCTGGATCGTCCCAAGCCGCAGGTGTTGATCAAGGTGGTTTTCCTCCAGGTGACGCACAAAGACACGACCGACATCGGCATCGAAGGCACGTTTGGAAATTACCTGGGCAACTCCCTGACCAGCAGCGTGGCCAATGTGTTTGGTGCGAACGGCCTCAACACGATCACGACCAATTTCAACTTCTCCGGCCCGGCGGGTGCCATTCCGGCGTTGACGCAGTCCGGCGCGGGTGCGGGCATGTATCAGATTCTCGGCACGGATTTTCAGGCCACGCTTCGCGCCATCGCGACGGCTGGCAAATCGGAAGTGTTGTCACGGCCTTCCATCCTCGCGCGCGACGGCCAGCCGGCGACCATTACCGTCGGCCAATCCGTGCCGCTCATTTCCTCCGTCTCGTACTCGGGCATCGCCAACATTCCCGTCAACAACGTGACCTACACCGACGTGGGCATCATCCTGAAAGTCACGCCGTACATTTCTCCCGAAGGCTACGTGGAGATGATCGTGTCGCCGCAAAACTCCGCCATCAATCCCGACAAGAGCCAGTGGCCGACGATTTCTGCGGGCGTCCAGGCACCGGTGATAGACATCAGTTCGGCGGACACCGTGGTGATCACACCGGATTCGCAGACCGTCGTCATTGGCGGACTGATGGGCAGCACCAAAGCCGCCAGCGAAAGCAAGGTGCCGTTCCTCGGCGACATTCCGGTGCTGGGCAATCTCTTCAAACGCAAAGTCACGGCGGCGGGTAAAAACGAACTGCTGATTTTCCTAACGCCGCACATCGTGCAGGCGCCGGGACAACTGGCCGCGCTGACCGCCAGCGAACAAAATCACATGCTCACGCCGAAATCCTATTCGGAACAGGAGCTGAACCGCTTCCTCGAAAAAGTCCCGGTGAAAAAGAAGAAGTAGCGGATCGTCGCGCTCTTAAATCCGCCGTCGCATGGAACCCTCACGCCGCCGCCTTTTGGTTTACGGATTTCTGTCCGTGGCCTGGATCGTGGTGGTCGTCTGGCAGATCAGCGAACACGCCGGGCTGGTGGAGGGCGGGCGAAATTATCTGCGCCGGAATTCGCGGGCGATTGCCAGCACGCTCGGCGCCGTCGTGCGCGGCCAGCAGTTTCGCGGCGCGGTCTTTCGCGACCGGCTGGAACCCGTGCTGAACGAACTGGTCAACAGCGGCACCAACCAGCTCACCAAGTCCACGGAAATTGTTTCCATCGTGCTGCTCAACGCGAACGATGAACCGGTGGCGTTCGCCGGCCGGCCGTTTGATCCCGATCTGAAAAACAACCTCCAGGAAGGCGACGAACGCTGGAGCGCCAGGACCGTCACGATGGTTTATCCGTTGCGCGGCGCGAGCCTGACGCCGGACGGCGGCACCAACACGCAAGGTCCGTTCATCCTCGAAGCGCCCACCAACAATGCCCGCCGCTTTCCCCGCCGGGAATCATGGCCACCCGAACCCGGCAGCACGGAGACCAACCCGCTGACCCAAAATCCGCCGGACAATCTGCCGCCGCCGGACGGCCCCGGCTTCGGTCCGCCCAATCGGGGCGAACGCGGCGGCCCCCCGCCCGGCGAAGGGGAACGAACCCGGCGGCCGTTCTGGTCGCGCGGTTTGAACGACGCCGAGTATCAGGCCATGATCCAAAAGCGCGAGCTGCACGGCCTGGTCATCACGTTGTCCACGGAAGTTTTCCAGGCCTTCAGCCGCCACGATCTCTGGCTGCGCTATGTGATCTGTTTCTTTGCGGGTGTTTCCGCCCTCGGCGCGGGCCTGGCGTGGCGCAACCTCACGAAAAGTTCCGACCTGCAATTTCGCCTCATCCGCGCCAGCGAACTCAACACCCATCTCAAGGAAATGAACCTCGCCGCCGCCGGGCTGGCGCATGAAACCCGCAACCCGCTGAACATCATCCGCGGCATGGCGCAGATGCTTTCCAAAAACCCGGACGCGCTCGCCGAGACCCGCGAAAAATCCCGCGCCATCGTGGACGAGGTGGACAAGGTCACCGCGCAGTTGAACGAGTTCATCAACTACTCGCGTCCGCGCGAAGTCCGCCGCACCGCGCTGCCTTTGACCACCGCCTTGAACGAAGTCGCCCGTGCCTTGAGCTACGATCTCGAGGAGAAAAAAATCCGGCTCGAAGTGAAGGGCGAAGCGCTGACCATCGAGGCCGACGAACAATTATTCCGGCAGGCATTGTTCAACCTCGTGCTCAACGCCACGCAGGCCGTGGG
>JAYWBR010000266.1:0-4797 GCA_043781315.1 Verrucomicrobiota bacterium
GTGCGGCTGTACAAATCCTTGTCGGCAATGGCGACCAGGGCTTCGTTGAACAGCGGATTCCCCTGCCGCGCCACTTGAATCCAGCGGCCGGCGGTCAACGGCGCGGGATGAGAATGCTCGCCCTGGTCGCGCAGAATGGTGACGTGTTTCCGGCTGGTCGTGGCGTACACGCCGACCACCTGTTGATCGCCGTCGAGGTCGCTGATGGGAATTTGCAGCGCCATCAGGTGGAGGTTGTAGCCGCCCTGCGCATCATGGCCCGGGTTGCGCAACTGCAGCAGGTCGAACACCGCCTGAATGTCCCCGTAGAAACCATCGTCGCGCTGGCCGGCGAAGGCGCGATAATTCCCGGAGAGATTCGCGATGGCTTGCTGCGTGTAGTGATCCAGTTCACCCGCCGTCGCCACGCCGCCGCGCGCCGGGTTTTCACCATTGTCGCCCTGGTTGTATTTTGGGGTGGCGATGCCCTGGTTGTTGGGCGGCACCACGCCGCTCCCCAAAACCACCGGCGGTTTTGCGTCGGTGCGTTCGTGTTTCATCATCGCGCGCCGGTGATCCACCTTGGTGACGGTGTAAGTCTGCGTGAGGTTCTGGCTCGCATCATCCACGTCCTGAATCACGCCGAGGTAGGATTGCAGGATGGTGCCGGTGTTTTTGTAGTGCGTCTTGAACGCGAACTGGTAGCTCAGGTCGGCGACGCCGGTCTTGTAATTGCTGCCCAACGCCAGATGAATCTCGTAAAGCACGTTGTCATCAAAGTTGTATTTGTTCGGCCCGATGCCCGGCTCCTCGAACGGATAAACGCCGAGCGCGACGTTGAGGTATTTTTGTCCGCCACTCGAACTGACGAAGGCATAGACATCCGTGGTGTTGGCGGCCGGATCCAGCGTGATCAGCGGTGCATCCATGTGGCTGCTGGCGCGCACGGCACCCGGCAGACAGGTGAGCATCGCCGCCGCCAGCGCGGCCCGCACGATTTTTGTTTTATTTGTCATAACGAACTGACTCCTGTGGTTTGGTTGTTTTCTGTTTTCTCGTTGGGGAACAACGTCCGTTGTTCTGAGAAATTTTTTCGCGCGACGGCGGCCGGCGGCGCGAGGTTCAGGCCCAGCCGGCCGGCGCAATCCCGCAGCCGCGCCCGCTCCGAGGGCAGCAGCATCTGGGACAGCGCGGCCGCCTGGTGCAAATGTTTTCCGGCCCGTGCCGGCCTGGCCGATTGTGACTCGATGATGCCGGCGTGCAGAAACAGCCGCGCGTCCTGCGTGCCTTCCGCCAAGGCGCGTTGCGCGTTCGCGTCCGCCTCGTCCCACCGGCCGGCGGCGGCGAGCGACCACGCCACGGCGTCGTAGGTGAAAACATCGCGGCGCGTTTCCAATTCCGCTTGGGCGAGGTGCAAGGCGGTTTCGATGCGGTTGCCTCGCGTGGCTGAGTAAACGGCGAACGTGCGCGGGTCGTTCGCCGCGCCGCGTTCGTTGAGTGAACTCTCGACGGCCGCCGCCTCCGCCGGACGACCCGCCGCGTGCAACGCCTCCAAGAGCGTCCACTGATATTCGGGCAGCGGATTTGCGGCGGCGGCCAGCGCGAGGGAAGTCACGGCGTCGGCAGTTTTCCCCTGGTGGAGTTGGATTTTTCCACGCACGAGCAGCGCGGGCGGGTAATTGGTTTGAAACGCGCACGCGGCCTCGCAGTCGCGCAGGGACTCGGCGAGATCGCCCGCCTGGAATTGATACTGCGCCAGGTGCGCGTAAACCCACGCGGCGGATTCCGCGTCGCTCGGACTGGCGGCGTGCGCGGCCAGTTGCATCATTTCAAGCGCGCCTTCCAGATCGCCTTTCAGCCAGCGCACATGCGCCGCGCGGGTGTAGGCGTGCAGGTCAGGCTTGATGTCCGCCATTTTTTGATAGGCTTCGACGGCTTCGTCCAGCCGGCCTTGCTCCATGAGAACATCTCCGAGAAGTCCGTAGTCAAAAGCCCGTCCTCGAGTTGTCGCCAGCTCGCGGGCCAGCGGTTCGGCGTCTTTGAAACGATGCAGGCTTTGCCACACATGCCCGCGCAGCAGCAACGCCTCGGGTGCGTGCGGTTTTTTTTCTTCGAGGGCAAAGGAACATTGCTCGGCCAGCTTGTAAAAACCGGGGTCAAAACTCGCCCGGGCCTTGGCCACGAACAGCCACCCGAGCTGTTCCAGGGCCGGCGCGGGATCGGCGGCGGTGCGGACTTTTTCCTGCGCGCGGGAAATTTTAAGATCAAGCGCACTGTCGCCACCCAGCGGCAGGAGCACCAGCCGGAACGGTTCGGCGATGATCCGGG
The DNA here is from genome assembly GCA_043781315.1 of Verrucomicrobiota bacterium. Lineage (GTDB taxonomy): Bacteria > Verrucomicrobiota > Verrucomicrobiia > Limisphaerales > CAIQOK01 > CAIQOK01. Next base: position 2,308 of record JAYWBR010000266.1, read on the forward strand.
CGTCCTTGGTTTTGGTTGTCGCGGTGTGCGGAACTTTTCCGCAGCCGGCTGAAGTCAGCAACGCCAGCATCAGGGCGGTTGTGCCGGGGGTGAGGCAGATCAGTTTGATAAACCGGCTTGGATGGGATGGGTGCATTTTCATTTCGCGTTTTCAAGGGGTAATACGCGCGACCGGTTCAATTGGATGCAGGCAAAGGAAATTATTTTTGGCGGATGGTGCGGACGCAGGCAGCCCCTGCTCCGGAGACCGGTGTTTCTAAAAAACTGCGTGGCGCAAATGAAACCAATCGTGTAGAAACGCGGTGAACATTCAAAAGCTATGGACACCCAAAATGCAGGCACGCCCGGCCCGGAGGAAAAACTAAACCAGTTTCCACTTCTGACCGCGCTGCGCGAACGCCGCTCGCGCCGCTTCGGGCTGGGCATGAACATTCCCGGCGGGCCGCTCGAATTCAAAAGCCGGCACCAGCCCAGGCCGCTCACCGAAGATGAGGAAGCCGCGCTCGTGTTCGCCGCGTCCGGCATCACGGGCCACGCGCTGGCGGATTTGTGCTACGCGAAGGACGGCGGCGGCGGGATCATGTCGGGACTCGTGGCACGCACGATTGCCAGCGGCGACGGCTTGCAGACGGTCGCGCTCATTGTCACGAACGATCACTCCACGCACCTCGTCCGCCGTCCGCGCGAACTGCCGGCCAGTGCGATGCCTGAATTCATCGAACACAGCCGCAAGGGCGAGTTCACCGAGCTGTATCGGAAATCCCGCGTGAAAATTAAAGATGGCCGTGCGACCACGCCCACCGAACCGTTGTTCAACATCAACGCCAACCGCTGGTCCGCGCACGCGCCGGGCACCACCTACTTTCTGCCGGTGAACGATCTGACGTTCATGTATGTGAATGGTCTGCTTGAAATCATGAATGAGCACACCGGCACGTTCATTCTGGATGACCGCAATAATTTTCTGCCCGCCGGTCTGGGGAAATTTGCGCGGAGCAAAGGCGGCCATCTCGAAGACAACCCGGATAAAGGCCGCGTCGCCACGGTGCGGCAGATCGAACAGTTCGTGACGGAGTTCGTGACGGTCGAACAGGGAATGATGCTGCAAAACCTTGGTCTCATGGCGCAGGCGCTCGGGCTGGGCGGCTTTCCGAATTTTGCGAACCACGAGTTCGCGTGGTTTCAGGCGCTGGGTTTTCGCATGGAGCAAATGCCCGTCAATCGCTACGTTGGCGCGGGCCGGCTGGCGTCGCTCGCGATGAAACTGCTCAAACGCAATCCGAACATTCCCTACCCAGTCGGTCTGGAACGGAACGGCGAAGTGCTGCTCAAACCGTTTTGTCCGCCGTACTACAACTCAATGGCCGACGCCGTGCGCGCCGTGGTGGAAAAAAAATACGGTGCGGACGGACTATTTCGCAGCGCGGGTCACGGCAGCGCGTGGACGCAACACAACGAAGTCGTGCAGGCCGTGCCGCGCGTGAGCGAGGCGGCGATTGAGGCGACCATCGCCTACTGCGAATATCTCTGGGCGCGTTATGGCCGCTTCCCGGTTTATCTGCCGCCGTATCGCACCGTGCTGGGTTTTCAGGCGTGCCATCTGGACGTGGAGTTTTACGACAAGTTGTACAAGCCGGGCGCGGTGAGCGAGACGGTGCGGAAGGATTTCGAGAAGTCGGTTGAAAATTCGTAGTGCTGGCGTCGTAGCGGCGTCTCGGCAGAGCGCCGCTGATTTTTCGTCTCGACGTGGCCCAACCGTCAAAATTCTCCGGCGACGACGACACTGCACCTGTCGGACGTGGCGGGTGGTTTCAAGGGTGGCGGGGTCAGGCCGCCAGCGCGCGGGTTTCGCCGCGCCACAAATTTCTTTGCGCGCTCCCGTTCCGTTTCCGCCGCGTTCTTCTTGCCGCGTTTAGGCATCACCACTGCGGCGGCGCCCAGCAATACCGCGTAGTCCTGAATCAATTGCTGCTGATCGGTCGCGCGCAGGCGCTGGTGCCCCAGTTCCACGTTCGGGCGTGGCTTGCCTTTCTGAATCCACTCGGTGTGCGGTTCGAAGATGGAAAATACTTTCTCGTGGCCGGGAATGGTTTCCCCGTTCAACAACCGGCGCGCCACCCAATCCAAGTGTTTGGCGAGCATCGCGTGGAAGTATTCCAACTGCTCCCAACGCGGGGCATCGGCCGACAGATCGCAGAGTTCAAGCAGGGTTGACCGCACTTTGACTGCGCGCGCGCGGCCCACGGCCAGATATTCGCGCACGGCTGATTTGACGCGCGCTGCCTTGTTCGGCCCGCCGCGATAAATAATCTGGCTGGTGCTGCGCTGGAGGTTCTTGAGTTGCCGCCGCCAGTCCTTGGCCTTGCGCCAGCCGGGCCGTTCGTAGCCGGACGCGCGAAATCCTTCAATCAAGTCCACGCACTTGCGGCCCGCGTCCCAGAGCAGGTTCAAGTCGGTGGGGAAATGCACGTCGGTCTCCACCACGTAACT
>JAYWBR010000267.1:0-4780 GCA_043781315.1 Verrucomicrobiota bacterium
GCACATTGGCGCGTGGGTGGCCAAACCCTTGACGAGCATGTTTGACGACGGGGATCGCCAAATTGAACCGAAGCCGTTTTACTCGGCAGCCCTGGCGCATCGCAAACGGGGACGATATCCCGAGGCCATTGCTGGCGTCCGGAAGGAACTGGCCAAGTTTCCCAACGACTTCGATGGTCAGATGTTGATGGCCGAAATTTTAGCCGAGCACATGAACGACATGCCGGGCACGGAACTGACGATCCAACGGCTGATCGCGCAGCCCGGCCACGCGCCGCGCAGCCTGGCCTACGCTTTGAATTCACTCGCGGACTGGCATTTGAAATATGACCAGGATCGTCAGGCGGCCGGCCGGGATCTGGAAAAGATCATCGAGCTGCTGCCCAATTCAGAAATGTCCGCCGCCGCGTCCCAGCGACTCGCGCATCTGGCGGAGACCGAGCAACTGCTCTCGCCGCATGACCGGAGAAAAATTGTCGTCACGCCCGGCGTCGAGGACATCGGCTTGTTGTCGGGCGCGCTGCAGCCGAAAGCGCCGGAGGTGGATCAGGGCAAACAGGCGACGGATTATGTGCGCCATCTTCAAGCGCATCCGCTCGACACCGAGGCGCGTGAAAAACTGGCGGTGATTTACGCGGATCATTTCCAGCGGCTCGATCTGGCGGCGGCGCAACTGGAGCAGTTGATCGCCGCGCCGAACCAGCCGGCCCGGCACGTCGCGCACTGGCTGAACTTGCTGACGGATTTGCAACTGAAGCACGGGGCGAATTACGAAACCCTTCACGACACGCTGCAACGGGTGACGGATTTGTTTCCGGACACCGCCGCGGCCAGCCTGGCCGCCAGCCGGATTGCGCATCTGCGGCTGGACTTGAAGGGCAAAGAAAAAAGCCAGGCGGTGAAGCTTGGCTCGTACGAGGACGACGTGGGTTTGAAGCGCGGCTCACCGCACCAGCTTTAGCGCGATCTGCTTGTCGAGCTGCGCGGCAAGGTTCAGATCGGAGGTGCCGGCGCGAGTGCGGGTCTGCACGGTGATTTCGGAAATCTTCGGCTCGATCTGTTCGATGCGAATCCAGACGCGGCATTCGCTGACGTTGCCGATGACAGTGCGCGCGACGTTGTTGACGGCGTTGGTCTGGCCAAAAATGGTTCCTTCGTTCAGCAGCACGCCGTTCAAGCTGACCACTTCCTTGGCCGCCGCGAATATTTCATCCGCCGGACGGTCGTAGCGCGCCTGGATCCGATCCTTGATCAACGGCAGGCCGGCGGCGTTGTTGCCGTCCACCGTGGCGACACAACCGGCCACCACGATCCCCAAACCCAGCAGCACGAACAGAAATTTATTTTTCATGGGTGCAATGCAATCAAATCGGCGCGGCGCGTCAAGCCCGGATTGTCCGGTGAAAAAAAATACGGATTGAACTTTGCCCCGCGCTCGAACATAAATCCCGCATGTTATCCAAGGTTTGTTCCGCCGCCGTCAACGGCATCGAGGCTTACCCGGTTGAAGTCGAGGTCAACGTCGGCTGGGGCGACACCCTCATCATCATCGTCGGCCTGCCCGATGCCGCCGTGAAGGAATCGCGCGACCGAGTGACCACCGCGCTGACCAATTCCGGATTCAAGTCTCCGATGGGCCGCACCACCATCAACCTCGCGCCCGCCGATGTGAAAAAAGAGGGGCCAAGTTTTGACCTGCCCATCGCGCTTGGGATGCTGGCCGCGAGTGAGCAAATTGAATCCGATCAACTGGATAATTTCGTCGTGGTCGGCGAACTCGCGCTGACCGGAGCCGTGCGTTCGTGCAAGGGAGTTTTGCCCATCGCACTGCGGGCCAAGGCGGACGGCAAGGTGGGCGTGCTCGTCCCGGCGGACAACGCCCCCGAGGCCGCCGTGGTCGCGGGCTTGCAGGTCATCCCGATCCAAAACCTGCGCGAGGCGGCGCAGTTTCTCGAAGGCGAAATCAAGATCGCGCCGACGAAGGTGGACCTCGTCAAAATGTTTGAACACTCGTTGGACGACGAAGCGGATTTCGCCGAGGTCAAGGGCCAGGAGAACGTGAAGCGCGCCCTGGAAATCGCCGCCGCCGGCGGCCACAACGCGCTGCTCATCGGCCCGCCCGGCACGGGCAAATCCATGCTCGCGAAGCGGCTCGCCACGATTCTGCCGCCGCTCACTTTGGACGAGGCGCTGGAGACGACCAAGATTCACAGCATCGTCGGCCTGCTCGCGCCGGGCCAGGCGTTGATCACGCAACGGCCTTTCCGCGCGCCGCATCACACCGCGTCGGACGCCGGCTTGCTGGGCGGCAACATCAATCCGACGCCGGGCGAAATTTCCCTCGCGCATCACGGCGTGCTGTTTCTGGACGAGCTGCCGGAGTTCAAGCGCAGTGTTTTGGAAACCATGCGCCAGCCGCTGGAAGATGGCCGCGTCACCATTTCACGCGCGGCGGGCACCCTTACCTTCCCCGCGCAATTCATGTTGATCGCGGCGATGAATCCAACGCCCGATGGAAAAATGCCGCACGAATCAAAAAGTTCGCCGCGCGAGATTCAAAATTATTTGGGGAGAATTTCCGGGCCGCTGCTCGACCGCATTGACCTGCACATCGAAGTGCCGGCGGTGAAGTTCCGCGAACTTTCCGGCGGGCCGGCCGGCGAAACCTCGGCGCAAATCCGCGAGCGCGTCATCGCCGCGCGGCAACGGCAGATCGCGCGGTTCAAGGAGCGGCCCAAGATCACCTGCAACGCGCGCATGGGTTCCAAGGAGCTGAATCAATTCTGCGACCTCGACGAGCCGACGAAGGAGCTTTTGAAATTCGCGATGTCCGACATGAACCTGAGCGCCCGCGCCTACGACCGCATCTTGAAAGTGGCGCGCACCATTGCCGACCTGGCCGGGGCGGAAAAAATTCTGGGCGACCATGTTTCGGAGGCGATCCAGTTTCGCTCGTTGGACCGGCAATTGTGGGGGTGAACGCGTCCAAAAAAATCACCGGTTGCAGGCCGGAACTTTGCAGGTATCTTGCGGGCATGAATTGGCAGCAGTTTATTTCTCTCTTGATTGTCGCAACCACCGCCGCGCTTTTTTTGCGGGCCAGGCTGCAACGCCCCAAATTCAGTTTTGCGCGGGCCACGCACTGCGGCTGCAGCAGCAGCCGGCCGACCCGGCCGCCGCCTTCAGTGATCCTGCGCAAACGCAAGGGCGGCCCGGCGGAGATTATTGTGAAAATGCAATAGCACCCTTGCGCGACCCACAACCTTGAGATAATTTCCATCCACCAATGGCCATGTGCAAAGTCAGCTCCTCTCTGCATTTCGTAACCCTCTCGTCCGGGCCGCATGATGGTGCGGCCAAGGCGCAGTGGAACCCCAACACCGACGTCTATTCCACCGACAACGGTCTCGTGATCAAAGTCGAGCTGGCCGGCATGCGCAGCGAGAATCTCGAGATCACCGTGGAAGGCCAGCGCCTCCGCATCAGCGGCCAGCGGGCGGACGGCTGCCGGGGACCCAAGTGCAATTTCCTCCAGATGGCCATCAGCTACGGCCCGTTTGAAACCACGCTGGATCTGCCTTCCGGCTATGACCTCAGCCAGGCCAAGGCCGCGTATGTAAATGGATTTTTGCGCATTGATGTGCCCTTGGTTCAGGGACACGGGAAAACCTCCAAGGTCTTCGTGGCCAAGGGAAATTAAATCCACCCGGATATTTTTCCGGATGGCGGCCTCCAACTTTGTAGAATAATCCAACGATGAGTTCACCCGACACAGAATTTATCAGCATCCTCGGCGGCTCCGCCGACCCGGAAACGCCCGCCCGCGTTTCGGCCCAGTCCCTGCCGCAGACGCTGCCCGTCCTCGGCCTGTCGGACATCGTCATCTTTCCCGGCATGGTCGCGCCGCTGCTCGTCGAAACTCCGCAAAGCATCAAGCTCATTGATGACGTCGTCGGCGGTGACCGTCTGCTGGGCGTGGTCTTGCAGCGCAATCCCGAGGCGGAGAATCCCGCGCCCGGCGAGATGCACGAGGTCGGCTGCGCCGCGCGGCTGCTCAAGATGTTGAAGTTCCCGGACAACAGCGTCCGGGTGCTCGTCGAAGGACTCTGGCGCATCCGACTCGGGCCGTACACCGATGCCGACCCTTATCTGACCGCGAAATTTGCGCTGCTGAAAGACGAGAAGGAAGACTCGCTCGAACTGTCCGCGATGATGCGGAACGCGCAGACGCAGTTTCAGGAAATCATCAAGCTGTCGCCCGCGCTCTCCGACCAAATTAAAATTACCGCGCTCAACACGGAAGACCCCGGCCATTTCACCGACCTGATCGCCGCCAATTTGAATCTCGGCCTGGAGGAGCGGCAGAAACTGCTCGAACTGACTTCGGTCAAAGAGCGCCTCACCTTCCTGCTGCCGATGCTCAGCCGCGAGCATGAAGTCCTCTCGCTCAGTTCCAAAATCCAGACCGATGTCGCCACGTCCATCTCCAAAACCCAGCGCGACTTTTTCCTGCGCGAACAGCTCCGCGCCATCCAGCGCGAACTCGGTGAAACGGATGCCAGCTCCACCGAGATTGCCAGCCTCCGCGAAAAAGTTGACCGGGCGGTTCTCCCGGCGGAAGTCAAAAAAGTCGCGGTGCAGGAACTGGATCGCCTCCAGCAAACGCCGTCCGCCGCCGCCGAATACGGCGTCTCGCGGCACTACCTGGACTGGATTCTCAACCTGCCGTGGGAAAAGGAGACCGAGGACAAACTGGATCTGGTCGCCGCCGAACGAATTC
>JAYWBR010000268.1:0-4776 GCA_043781315.1 Verrucomicrobiota bacterium
TGGCGGTGGGCATGGCGCAGATTTTTTCAAAGGTCGTCAACGGCCGGTGGCTGGATCTGTGGTATCACTTCGCGATCATGTTCGAGGCGTTGTTCATTCTCACGACGCTCGACGCCGGGACGCGCGTGGGTCGCTACATTTTGCAGGACTTGCTCGGTGGACTGTGGAAGCCGCTCGGCGACACGAAAAATCTGGGCGCAAACGCGCTGGCGAGCGGGTTGATGGTCTGCGGCTGGGGCTGGTTTTTGATTCAAGGCGTGCGCGATCCGCTGGGCGGCATCAATTCGCTGTGGCCGCTGTTCGGCATCGCGAATCAAATGCTGGCGGCCATCGCGCTGTGCCTGGCGACGACGGTGATTTTGAAAATGCAGTTGGGCGGGGAGTCCAAAATCCAAAATCCAAATTCCAAAGTTGGAAGGCCGGCGCTTGCACTGATCACGCTGGTGCCGTTGTGCTGGTTGCTGGCGGTGACGCTGACGGCCGGGGTGGAAAAAATCTGGCATTCGGATCCGCGGATTGGTTTTCTGGCGCAGGCAAATTCGTTGACCTCAAAAATTGCAGAAACCAAAATGGCGATGGAACCGTTTTTACTCGACCACCCCAAGGAATTGTCGGCGCTGGTTGTTCAAGCCAATCAACTTTTTCGATTGCGATTCAACCAGTTGCTGGATGCGGTCATTGCGGGCATTTTTCTGGCGTTGCTGACGGTGATTGTCCTTATCAGCCTGCGCGAGTGGCTGCTGTTGCTGGCGCGGAAGAAGGTCGCCGAATTGCGCGAGACGCCGCCGGTGTGGCTGCCGGATTACGCCGTCGCGGAAGCGAAGCCGTTGAACTTTCTCAGCCTGCTCGCGCTGGGGCTGGCGTTGGTGAAGGAACTTTCGGGCGAAGCACATCTGGAGCGGGCGCAGCGGCAGGCGTGTGAATGTGGGACGGCGCACGGCGAAAAATCACCCGCGAAGATTTACGTGGAAACGACGGAGGAACGGTTCAAAGGTGTGCGGCGGTGTTGCTGATTTGGTTTCCAGTTCTGAGTTTCTAGTTTCGAGTTGGAGTTCGCCCGCTTATTGTGTAACTCGAAACTCGAAACTTTGAACTCGAAACTAAAGATCGGTCTGTTCGGCGGTTCATTTGATCCCGTGCATCTCGGCCATCTGCTCGTGGTGCAGGCGGCGCGGGAGGAGTTGGGTTTGGATCGACTGTTTTTCATTCCGGCGGCGCAATCGCCGTTCAAGCCGGAGAATCACGCGGCGGCGGGGCGCGAGCGGTTGCGGCTGCTGCGGCTGGCGCTCGCGGGCCAGACGTGGTGCGAGGTGGACGCGCAGGAGCTTCAGCGCGGTGGCATTTCCTACACGGTGGACACGGTGCGTGACTATGCTGGGAGATTTCCCGGCGCGGAAATTTTTTACCTGATCGGAGCGGACAACGTCGCGAAACTCCCGTTGTGGCGCGAGGCCGCCGAACTTGCGCGGCTGGCGGAGTTCGTGGTGATTCCTCGGCCCGGGCAGGCAGAGGTTTTGTTTCCAACTCCGTTTCGTGGGCGATGGCTGAAAGGATTTCCTTTGGGAGTTTCGTCGTCGCAGATTCGGGCGCGGATCAAGGCGGGTTTAACCGTGGATCATTTGGTGCCGACGGCAGTGGCCGAGGCGCTGCGGAACAATCCGCTTTATCTTTAGGGAATATCCGAGCAAGATAGCCTTCGATGGACTCAAAAAAACTGGCCCTCCTCTGCCGCGAATTCGCGGACAACCGCAAAGCGGAAGACATCGTGGTGCTCGATGTGAGCGCGGTGTCCACGGTGGCGGATTACTTCGTCATTGTCACCGGCTCAAGCGAACCGCACCTGCGCGCGATCATGAACGAGATCACGGACCGGTTGCGGGACGACCACGATCTGCGGCCGCGTTGTGTGGACGGGACATTGGGGACGGCGTGGGTGGTGCTGGATTTTTTTGACGTGCTGGTTCACATCATGCGGAAGGATGTGCGGGAGCGGTACGATCTGGAAACGCTGTGGGGCGACGCGCCCAAGTTGGGTGCCGCCAAGCCGGCGAAAGCGGCGAAGACGGTGAAGCCGCGCAAAAAAGCGGCGGTGAAAACTAAGTGATCCGTTAGGCGGGGCCGGAACGCTAGCCGGGCTTGACCGGCGTGTCGGCGGAAAGCTTCACCATGGCTTCCAGCAGTTTCTTGAAATCTTCCAGGCCGGGCGCGGGAATGATGATGCTGTCGCGGCGACCGCCGACGTCCTCGGTGATTCTCAGAAAGCGGCCCCGGGGATTTTCCTTGAGGGTAAACACGAAGGATTTCCGCTCGATCTGCAGGCTGTCCGACTTGATCGTGTCCTCATTCACCGGCGGTTTGTTGAAACCGTAAGCGGGCCGGTTCCCGTAAGGAGATGGTCTTTCATTTGAGATCATAGTGTTCCCAGATTTTGAACGCCGCAGCGGCGTTCAGACATTGGCAGTAAAATTCGTCTGGTCCGGGGGTTTGTCAACCCCGGAATTTCACCGAGCTGATGAACCTTGGGGCATCCGTCGGATTGGCCACGCGCCAGACGTACACCACCAGTCCTCCGATCATGGCGAGGTTGAGCGCGAGCAGGCCGGCCTGGCCAAGACGGAAGGATCGGGCGGCCGCTTCGCGTTCAGCCAGTGGCGTGTTTGGAGCATAACGGCGGGCGTGAAGCTGTTTCAAATGCGGCTCCAACCCGGCGCCGCCGAGCAGGACCAGGCCGAACAATCCCGCGAGCAAAGCCAGGGAAATTTTTCGGGTGGGTCGTCCCATGTAACCCCATTCCGCCAGCAGATGCAGCAAGGCAATGCTGCTGGTATAACCCAGGAACAGGAAGTAGCGGCTCGTGACCACGTCGGCAAAAGCGCCGGAGAAAAATGGGAAATTTTTTGCGCCGAGCAATTGCTCCATCTCGGGTGACGCGCAGGCCGGGCCGACGATGATGGAATGAAAAACCACCGCCCCCAGCCAGAGGGCGGCGTTCATCAGCCCGATAAAGCGCAGGAAGGCAATCACCCCGGCAACTTAGGAAACGGCGGCGTCCCTGCCAAGCTTGGATTCCCCAAAGTGGGTTTAATCCCGGAAATTCACAAACTGCACCGGCACGGAAAAATCCTTCGCGCGCACGGCGGCGATGACCGCCTGCAAATCATCGCGGCTCTTGCCGTTGACGCGGACTTCCTCGCCTTGAATCTGCGTGGTCACCTTGAACTTGCTGTCGCGGATGAAGGTGGTGATTTCCTTGGCGACCTTGGTTTCGATACCTTGCTTGATCTTGATGCTCTGGCGCGCGTGGCCGAGCGGCGAGATGTCCGGGTCGCATTGCTCGACGCATTTCAAGCTGATGCCGCGCTTGGCGAGCTTGCCGATGACGATTTCGTTGAGCGTGGAAATTTTGAACTGGTCAGGCGCGACAAGTTTGATCTCCACTTTTTCCAGGGTGATTTCCCACTTGGTGTTCTTGAAGTCGAACCGGTTGGCCAATTCTTTCTTGGCCTGGTTCACGGCGTTTTCCACTTCCATGGAGTTGACCTGCGAGACGATGTCGAATGATGGCATGGCGGCACCTTAAAAAAAATCCCGCGAAAGCAAAAGCAAAAACCCGCGCCGTCATTCGCAGATGCCGCACCAGAGCAATGACGGGTTGTTGGTGATGACTGCGCTGGTAGCCGGATCGCGGTAGGCGCTGCGGTTGAAGCGCTGCGCGTGGCCGTCCAGAAAATTGAACTGCGCCCCGGCACCGTGAAGGTTTGTATGCACAAAGCTCGCCGCGCCGAGGGCGGGAATGTTTTTCGAATCGAACAGCCACACGAGCGAACCGGGCCGACGCAGTTGGGTGAGCTTGACCTGTTTGAGATCGGCGGGGCCGGTGCCGTCGTGTTCCTCGTTGAGACAGTAGTGAAACAAGTTGACCCCGCTGCTGCGGCGCGGATTGCTTGGGCAAATCCACACGGAGCGCGCCGGTTCAACGCTTGCGTTGGTGCGCCAGGGTTGGTCGAAATAGACCGGCAGGCCCAGCACTTCGGGCAGGGAATAATACCAGCCGTTGGTGAACTGGCTGTAGGTGGACGGATTCGCGAAGCCTTCCTCTGGCAGCCAGTCATCATTGTCCGCGACAAAAATATGGGTGGCCAGACCCCATTGCTTCAAATTGTTGAGACAGTAAACCGCCCGCGCTTTTTCCCGGGCCGTGGACAGCGCGGGCAGCAGCAGCGCGGCGAGGATGGCAATGATGGCTATGACCACCAGCAGTTCAATCAGGGTAAAGGCACGGCTCGCTTTCATCCGTTCAAAGGGAAAATTTACCTAGCGTTAAAATACACGCGGGCGGCAGGATTGCCATTGATTTTTCGGGCATGAAACTCACGTCTCTGAGGCGCGGCCATGATCTCGCCCGCCGGGATTGGTCAAGTTCAAAGCCTGAATCGAGAGGGCGGTCCTCATTTTTTGTTTGCCGTCCGGCGGTCGGTTGCCGCATTGTGCCGCCACTGAAATTAAACCAAACCACCGAAACAAATCCATGAATACCATCAATCGTCTGCTTCAATATCGGCCCGCCGGTTTTGTGTTCGCGCTGGCCACGCTGTTGTCGGCCGGCTGTCGCACCGCTTCCACCCAATCCTGCTGCGCGCCGGCCGCCACCCCGGCCGTGGCGCCCGCAGCTCCCGCCCACGCCGCGTCGCCACGGGCGACATTGCGTATCAAGGCCGGCCCGTCGGCGGGGTTGACCGACGCTGACGGCAACGTCTGGCTTGCCGAGCAGGGTTT
>JAYWBR010000269.1:0-35835 GCA_043781315.1 Verrucomicrobiota bacterium
AGATCGGCGTTCTCCTTGGTCCAAACGGCGAAATCAATCCGTTTCACGACTGCGGGAATCATGAACGAGGCGAGAATGGCGATGATGGCAAGCACGCCAATAAACTCAACGAGCGTAAAGGCAGAATGGCGGCGACGGGCCAGCGCTTGGCACCGGAGCGCATTCCTTTTCGCGCTGCAACGGCAGCGAGCTGATGTGCGCAAAGTATTCATTTCTCAAATCGCCGCCACGGAGCTAGCCGACCAATTATCCCGCACACACTCGGAATCTATTCCTAAGTCATGGCGTGCTGCGTCCACTGATACATACTTGGCAACTAACCCAGCTTCGATCCACTCCTCAGATACTAGGGGTTTGGTTATAAATTACGAGCGCGGAAAACCCCGACGGGTATCCGTTAATATACGGAGCTGCTATCGCCTGTGTCGTTGCCATTAATAGATAGTCTCCGCAATTTTTCCGGGCAACTTCCGTAGTCTTAGGCCTTGGCAAACCTCCGTTTTTTTGAGATTTTATAGGCGAATGGAAATATTTAGAAGCAGGTTGGTTGCGGGGATTTTTCCGCGAGCAGTGGCCGGAGACCCAGCGCGGTTGCGGGGGCAGTCGGCTCTGTCTGCTGGGCTGGTTTCATTCGAAGCTTGGTTTGGAAATCGTTGTCATGGCTAGCCAATTCACACCAGCAAAAGGAGGAATGGATTTCCCCGTGAGTTCCCCGGCCGCCTTGGGGATCAGTTGGTTTAACAACCAATTCAAGGCGGTCGCCATGCAGCGCGGCACCGTGACGGGTGTCTGGACGCAGGTTGCGGAGTCGGCCAATGTCGGCGACTTCGAGGCCTTGTTGCGCGAGGCGGTTCACCAGACCGGCTTTCGCGGTTCCTCCGTCTTCCTGGTGCTGGCGCAATCCTGGTCCGCCCAGCAAATGGTGGATCTTCCGCCCGTCAAAGGATCGGCCTTGAAAAAAATTCTCGCGCGCCAGGCCCAGCAGCAAAAGTTTTTTTCCGGCGCGGCGGCCTGGTCCTACGAGGAATCGGTTGTTGAAGGTGACAGCCGGAGAATCATTCTGCATCTCCTGCCCCAGGCCGCCCTGAACCAGTTGACGGCGGCGTGTCAGCGCAACGGTCTGCATCTGGTTTCCGCAGTTCCCCCGTCAACGGTTTTTCAACAGCAGTTGCGCCAACTGCCGCTGGAAAAATCCGACGTGGCGCTCCTGGCCGGCGAGACGGGCGGCGGCACCACTGTCATCATTGGTCGCAATGACGGACGCGTGCTGCTTGTGCGCACCTTGCACGGCACCTGGAAGGAAGGCGGCGAGCGGCTCGCGTTGGATCTGAACCGCACGATCCAGTTTGCCAATCAGAAGTACGGGATCGCCCTGACCAAGGAGCTGTGGCTCTACGGGCCGGGCGCGGCGGAACAAGCCTTGTCCGTTCGACCGCACATGCAAAATGCCGTCGCGGGCAGTCCGGTGGAGTACGATCCGTTTTATGCGGCGACGCGCGTGCTGGCCTTGCGTCCGCAACTTACGAGCAATTTCATCAGCCCGGTGATGCAGAAAGCCCAGCAGCGGGATGTGTTCGCGCGGGCCGTGCTGGTGATGACCGCGCTGGTGGTGCTGGTGTCCCTGGCCGTCATCATTTTTGCCCTGGTGCAGGCGCGTCAGGAAAATAATTCCATCCGCCAACTGGCCGCGCAATGTCAGCGCTTGGAAGCCCAGCAAACCACTTTGGAAGCGCTCAAAAACCAACTGGCCCGCGAGCAGAGCCGCGACCAAATTGTTTTGAATGATCGTCCGCCTGCAGTGCCGCTGTGGTTGTTTGCGGCCCTGGGCGAAACCGTGCCGCCGGGTCTGACCGTCACGAACTTTCATGTCCGCCACGAGGAGAATTCTTGGAAAGTGCAGCTTGGCGGTGTGTGCCGGACGGCTGCGGATGCTGGACAGTCTCCGACCCAAACCAGTCCGGCGGCGCTGCTGGCCGCGCGCCTGGCCGGGGCCCCCTTTCATCTGAAAATTCTGGGCGCGGATGCCGCGACCAAGGAATCATCCCGCACCGGTGCTGGCGGCATCTCCACCTGGCTGGCGAATCTGGGCAGCGCGCCGGTCGCCAAAGCGGCGGACGAGTCGGCGGGCCATTTTGAAATCGAAGGGGTGTTGCGATGAGTGAGATCGAAGTGCAACCCAAGCCTGCCGTTCCGACTCCGGTGCTTGAGCCGTTGTTTTCCCGGGTGGCCGGATTTCGCATCGTGGTGGCCGTGCTGGTGCTGGGCTCGCTGGCGGCCGCGTGGTGGAGCCTCACCCGGGTTTTGCTGCCGGCGCAACGGGAGTGCAAAGAGGCCAGCGCGAAAATGTCCCGGCTGGCCACGGCGGTGGACGACTTGCAGCGGACGTGTTCGCGGGAAACGGTCCAGCAATCCAACGCGCGCCGGGACGAGGTGCGCGCGCAACTGTTCCCGGATGAACATTCGCTGGCCGCGTGGTTGGCGGACTTGCAGGCCCAGGCCGGGCCGTTGGACTTGAGCACCCGGGCCAACTTCGGCCGCACCGTGCCGCTCACCGGCAACGCCGCCGGGTTGATGCTTATTCCCGCCACCATCGAAGTCGGCGTGTTGCACCGGGACGACGAGCGCAAGTCTCCCGGCCTGGTCAGCCAGCGGCTGGGCCAGTGGTTGCGGCAGTTGGACACCGCCGGCAGACGGATTGATCTCGCGGAACTCACGGTGACCGGCAACGGCAGTTCCGTGGAAAGTTCCACGCTCGTGCTGAATCTCTGGGCGGAATCGGAGGCGGCCCGATGAAATTCCTGGGCAATCCGTGGTTGACGGGAACGCTGGTGATGGTGGCCGTCGGCCTGGTTATTTATCAAGTCCTCGGAACCACTGGGCGGGGTCACGCGAGTGTCGCCGCAGAACCTGTTGCCTACGCAGCCCCGCCGGCGGTCCCAGTGCCAGCTCTTGCAGTGCCGGCTGCGCCCGAACCGGCGCTGGTGCTGGATCGGAAATTTGTGGAATTGCATCTGAGTGACTGGCTCACGAAATCACAGCGGGATGTCTTCACGGCGCCGGTGGTGAAACATTGCGTTCCTTCCACCAACGGGATGGCTTCCCGCTGGCATCTGAAAGCGATCTGGGCGCAGACCGGCAGCCGGGTCGCGGCCATCAACAACAGCGTTTACAGCGAGGGTGACCACATCGAAGAGCTGACCGTCGAGCGGATCGAGGACACCCAGGTCTGGCTCAAGGGACCGGAGGGTCGGGAGTTGGTTGAGTTCGAAAGCTCGCGGACCAATGCGCCCGGCAAAAACAAAAGCGCGCCGCCGTCGCTGGCCAACCGGCAGGGCGAAACCCAGACACCCAAATAAAACCAACCCACAACCCTTGAGGCCAAAATAATTTTCACGCCCGTAACATTACCCTCCAACTCCTCAGACGTATGAACTATAAAAAACTACTCCAGACCCAACTCACGCGGCCCGCCGTCCTCGCCGGTGCCTGTCTTCTGGCAGTGTGTGCCGCGCCCAATCTGGCGCAGGCCCGCAAGGCCAAGTTCCAGGAGATGCCCGGCATCACCAGCCCCGCAGCGGAACCGGAAACCTTGCTGGCGCTGAACACCCCGGCACCGTTGTTCGCAGTGGAAGCGCCGGCATCCGCCCCGGCGGCGATCCCGCCGGCTCCGGCCGCGGAGGTCAAGCAGCTCTATGCGTTCAAGGCCGAGGAACTGGAATTGAAAACGGCGCTCGCCCAGTTTGCCCGCGCCAATAATCTGAACATCATCCCCGACCGGGACGTCGTCGGCACCGTGACCCTCGACGTGCATGACCTGCCGCTCGAGCAGATGCTGCGCGCGCTGCTTGAAGACGGCGACTGTTTGTGGAAAGAGGATGGCGGATTGATTCGGGTGCGCAATACCGAGACAAAAACTTTCAACGTGGATTACCTGCGTCTCTCCCGCACCAGCGTCGGCCAAAGCTCGGCCACACTGGCCTCCGGCTCCACCGGTGGCGGTGGGGGCAGCAGCGGTGGCGGCGGTGGCGGCGGTGGCAATTCGGGTAGCAGTGGCGGCGGCAGTTCCAGTTCCATCAGTGGCGCCTCCAGCGTGAACATGACCGCCAGCAACCCGGTGGATTTTTGGAAAGAGTTGAAAGAGGAACTCGGCGCGCTGCTCACCGAAAAAGGCCGGGCTGGTTTGGCGATCAACATGACTGCCGGACTGGTGCAAGTCACCGACCGTCCGTCGGCGCTGAAACGAGTGCAGGACTATTTGAGCGGGGTGGATATTAGCGTGCATCGTCAGGTGGATCTGGAAGCGCGGATTTACGATGTCACATTAAACGATCAGTTTCAGTTCGGCATTGATTGGGCGCATGTGGCGGCGGCGTACGGCGGGACGTTGGGGTTCGGCGCGGCGACGTTTCCGGTGGCCAATGGCGGAGCGCAATTACTGGATTCGGCACTCGGAGGCATCAACCATATTTCGTCCGTCGGCAGTACGGCTTCGGCGACGCCGGGCGGAAATCTTTCCACCCTCGTGTTCAAGAACTTTAACACCCAGGCCGCCGTCAATGCGCTGGCGGAACAAGGCACCGTGGAAGTGGTTTCCAAACCGCGCATCCGCACCATGAACAATCAGACCGCGATGGTGAAGGTCGGCGAAGACGTTCCCTTCTTTAACAGCAGCACCACGACTTTGCCCGGCGCGACCATCGGCACTTCCATTCAACAGCAGAACATCACGGTCAACTCCATCACCATCGGCACCATTCTCTACATCACACCGCAGGTATCGGATGACAATTGGATCTCGCTCGACATCTCCCCGGTGCTGACCAGTTTGAAACAGGTGGTCACCTTTGGCGGCACCGGCAGCGGCACGGGCAGCACCGGCGGCAGCGGCGCCACCGCGCCGGACTTGGACACCAAGCAGGCGTCCACGTTGGTGCGAGTGCGCGACGGCACCACCATCGTCATCGGCGGTTTGATCCAGACCCAGACGGCGATCAACAACAAGAAAGTTCCGTTGCTTGGAGATATTCCGTGGATGGGGAAACTGTTTACGGGCACGTTCCGGTTCAAGCAGAAGAAGGAAATGGTCATGTTCATCACGCCGCACATCATCCGCGACGGACAGGAACCGCCGTTGCCGGCGACTCCGGCGGAGGAAGAATGGAAAATCATCCAGCACGTCAAGCAGGCCAAGAAATAAAATGCGCCGCTTGCTTTAACACTTTGCGGCCGGCCGGGTGGATTGGGCAATTGCAGCCAATCCCCCGGCCGGTCACAGAAAAAAAACAAACCTAGTTCAGTTAACCAATCCAAAATAAAAAACGTATGAAACTCATCACATCAAACAAACCAAGCCAAAAGGCCTTCACCCTGATCGAAATGATCGGCGTGCTGGCCGTCATCGCCATCCTCGCCGCGCTGCTCATCCCGAAAGTGTTCAGCGCCATCAACCAGGCCCGGGTCAACGGGGTGTCCATCACCATCAACACCGTCAAGTCCGCCACGGCGGATCACTACGGTAAGTTTGGCAAGTTCGATACTCAGGGGGGAACGACTAGTCTGACACTTCCTTGCACGAACTTCGACAATGTGCTGCTGACGGAAGGCTTCATTGACAAGCCGTTCACCACCAAGATTGGCACCAACTCCGTGCTGCAACTCGTAGCTGGTGGTTCGGAAAATGGCACGGGTGGTTACAAACTCGACGGTGTCAATTCGGGCACAACCAACGCATCCTTCGTGGTTGAAGCCGTGATGTACGGCGTCACCAAGCAGGATGCCAAAGACCTCAATGATCTGATTGATGGCACCGCACTCGGTGCGGCGGCCGGCAGCACTGACAACAAGGGCCGGGTGGAATACGCGGGCACCGACCCGACCACGGTGTACATCTACGTCACCCATCGCTGATTCGTAGCTGACGTTCGACTCCGTTTGGATTCGCAACTGAAATTCGGGAGGGCGGACGGCCGTGCGCGGTCGTCCGTCCCCTGCGAATCGTTGCGCACGGATTCCGGCAGCACCCGGTCGGCAAACCCCAGTTTGCTGCGGACGAAAAAACAAGCCCATGGCCAGCGCCAAACCACCGACGATGCTGGGCGAGCAGTTGCTCGCCGAGGGACTGATCACCGACGCGCAGTTGGAACTCGCCCGCCGCGAGCAACAGCGCAACGGCGGCCAGTTGACGCACGTCCTCATCCAGCTCGCCATCGTCGCCCCGGAAAAACTGGCGGAATTTCTCGGCCGCAAAGCCGGCAGCCGCGCGGTGAATCTCAGCCGCGTGACCGTGGATCAAAACGTCCTCACGCTGATCCCGGCGGACGTGGCCCGCCGTTGTCTGGCCATGCCGTTGTCGCGTACGAACGGCACCCTCACCGTGGCCTTGGCGGATCCATTCGATGTCGCCGCCATTGACACCCTCCAGCAAATCGCCGGGCTGGAGATTGATGTCGTCACCGCGCCCGAACGCGACATCCTCAACTGTCTCGAACTTTATTACAGCACTGGCGACACCATCGGCGAATCCATTGACAAGATTCTCGAGGAGAAGGACCGCCACGCCGCCCAATCGCTGGACGAACTCCTCAGCCGCCTCACCACCAGCGACGACGATGCCCCCGTCATCCGTGTCGTCCGCCAGATCATCACCCGCGCCGTGAACGGCCGCGCCAGTGACATCCATTTTGAACCCGAAGAAAAAATGATGCGCGTGCGCACCCGCGTGGACGGCGTGCTGCACCAGGACGCGCTGATTCCGAAAGCGATGCAGTCCGCAGTGGTCACGCGTCTGAAAATTCTCGCCGATCTCGACCTGACGGAATCGCGCGTGCCGCAGGATGGTCGCGCCAGCGTCTTGATCGGCGGCCGGCATGTGAACCTGCGCGTGTCCAGCCTGCCCACCAGTTTTGGCGAGAACATAGTCGCGCGCATCCTCGATCCCAGCGCGCAGGTTCTGACGTTGGCCTCGCTGGGTTTTGCGGCGGACGAGCAGGAAAAATTTCGCGAGCTGTTCAACCAGCCGTATGGCGTGGTGCTCGTGACTGGCCCGACGGGCAGCGGCAAAAGCACGACGCTGTACGCCGTGCTGCAGGAAGTCAGCACGATGGACGTGAGCACGTTCACGCTGGAAGACCCGATTGAATACCGGATGCCGCTGGTGCGCCAGACGCAGGTGCGGGAGGAAATCGGACTCACCTTCAGCAGCGGACTGCGCGCGCTGCTGCGGCAGGACCCGGACATCATTCTCGTGGGCGAAACGCGCGACACCGAGACGGCGCAGCTCATGGTGCGCGCGGCCTTGACGGGGCACCTGGTGCTTTCGACCCTGCACACAAACGACGCGCCGGGGGCGATTCCACGGTTGCTCGACATGGGGGTGGACGCATTTTTGTTGCCCGCCAGTCTGCTGGGCGTGCTGGCGCAACGGCTGGTGCGTACGAACTGCGAACATTGCAAGGAGGAGATCAAAAATCCGGAGGCCATTTTCGAGCGGCTGAAAATTTTCCCGCCGCCCGGCCTGCCGCTGCGGTTGTGGCGCGGCAAGGGTTGCAACGAATGCAATCAAACGGGCTACAAAGGCCGCGTGGGCATTTATGAATTGATGAAGCTGGACGAAAGCTTCCACGATCCCATTCTCCGCCGCGCCGGCGCGCCGGAATTTCTGCGGCTCGCGCGCGAGCGCGGCATGACCAGCATGTTTGAAGACGGCGTGCGCAAAGCCCTGCAAAGCCTGACGACGATTGAGGAGCTGCTGCGCATCACTCAGATCAACCGCTGACGAGGACACAAGCCATGCCATTATTCCATTACGAAGCGGTGGACCGGAAAGGGCGGACGTTGAAAGGCGAGATGCCCGCCCTCAGCGAATCGAATCTCGAACAAAAACTCATGGGACTGGGGCTGTGGTTGACGGAGAGCAGCATCGCCCGAGCGCCCGATAAAAATCCCGCCGCCAGCACGGCCCCGGGCCTGTTTTTCACGCGGCTGCGCGGCCGGCGGTTGCGCCGCGAGCTGATTGATTTTTGCACCGTGATGTCCTATCAGGTGAAAGTTGGCATTCCGCTGGTCAAAGCCCTGGAGGTGTCGCGCCAGGATTGCCGGCATCCGGATTTCGGCAACATCCTCGGCAACATCCAAGGCCAGCTCGAATCCGGCCTCCGCCTGCACGAGGCGATGGCGCGCTATCCCACGATTTTTTCCACGCACTTCATCAGTGTCGTGCGTTCCGGCGAACTCAGCAGTAAATTGCCGGAGGGATTGGAGGATCTAAAAGACTACCTCGAGTGGCTGGACGAATTGCTGGCCGAAGTCCGCCAGGCAACCCTCTATCCGGCCATCGTCATGACGGTGATCTTTGGATTTGTGCTCTTCCTGTTTGGTTTCATTATTCCGAAATTTGCCGAACTCTTGGACAAGCTGCATGTGCAGCAACCGTTGCTCACCCAGGCCGTTTTCGCCACGGGTGACGTGGTGAAATCATCGTGGTGGATCTGGCTCCCTTTGATGATTCTCACCGTGGTCGGAGTGCCCGTCGGCCGCCGGTTTTCGAGCCGCTTCACGCTGTTTGCCGATGCCGTCAAACTCAAGCTGCCCATCTTCGGCCCGCTCAACCGCATGCTGGCGCTCTCCCGCTTCGCGCACAACCTCTCGATTCTTTACCGGGCCGGCCTGCCGATTTTGCAGGCGTTGGAACTGTGCAAGCGCGGCCTGATCGGCAACGCCGTGGTTGAAAAAGCTGTGGCCGAGGTGGAGGAGCAGGTGAAAACGGGCAGCACCATCAGCGAAGCGATGCACCAGCAGCCGGTCTTTTCCGCCATGCTTGTGCGGATGGTGGCGACCGGCGAAGTCACCGGCAACCTCGACGAGGCGCTGGAAACCGTCTCCGACTATTACAACCAGATCATTCCCCGCCGGATCAAAGCCATCTTCTCCATCCTTGAGCCGCTGCTGATGTTGTTTCTGATCGCCGTCGTGGGCACCGTGGCGCTCGCCATCTATCTGCCCATCATCTCGCTCATGGGAAATATCCGTTGACCTCACCCGGTTGCGGGGCGGGAGCGGGCGGGGCGGCCGGCGATTTTCTTGGCGGTTGAATTTGAATCCGCTAGCTTCCCGCGTCATGCGCAACCGAATCATCTGGTCCGTTCCCGTCACCGCGTTTTTTCTGCTGCTGGTCTTTCTGCCCGCGTGTTCGAAAAACAATGGCGACGCCAAACCCGCCGACCGGAAGGCCGCCGATTCGTTCACGCAATTGATGACGCGCGGCAACGGCTTTTTTGAAAAAGGCGAAAGCACGAATGCCATTGCCGCTTATCAAGCAGCCGTGAAGCTCGCGCCAGAGAGTCTGGACGCGCGCTTGAACCTGGCCAACGCCTGCCTGCTCGCGGGCGATGCCGCGAACGCCATCGAACAATCCCAGCAGGCGCTGAACCTCGATCACAACAGCGCGGCGGCGTATTATCTGATGGGCTGCGCGCAGTTGCGGCTGGAGCAGGCGGAACCGGCGGTGAAAAACTTCCAGCAGTCGCAGCATCTTGATCCCGCCGTCACCGCGCTGAATTTTCAGCTTGGCCTCGCGCAGGAAAAACTCGGCCACGTCGAGGAGGCCATCACGCAGTTTGAATCCGTCGCGAAATTCGAGCCGCAGCATCCGTCGGTTCACTACCGCTTGAGCCGGCTCTACGAACGTGCCGGTCGGAGCGCGGACGCCGCGCAGGAAATGCAGAAGCATCAGCAGGTGTCTGCGAAAAACGCCGGCGTCACCGCCACGGCCTCCACGTTCGAGCGGTGCAAATACACCTTGCCGCGCATCGCCTTCGCGTTGGAGCAACCCGACCAGCGCGGGGTTCCCGTAAAATTCGTTGAGGCGACCACGACGGCGTTTGCACAACCGGGAAATTTTCATGGGCCGATGGCCGTGGTGGATTTCAGCCACGACGGACGCAACAGTCTTTTTGTTTGTGAAGGTGAAAACGATTTTCGTCTCTTGAACAATGTCGGCGGACGCTTTGAGCCGCTCGGCGATTTGTTGCCGGGAAAATCCGGCGCCAATTATCGCCGCGTGCTGGTTGGCGATTTGAGCAATGGACGCACCGAAAGCATCGTCGTGCTGGGCGAAGCGGCCTCGCACATTTTCAAAGTCGCCACCAACGGCAGCGTCCGCGACGTCACGGCGATGACGGGATTGAAAGCGCTGCAAGGCCGTGATGGCCTGCTCGCGGATTTGGATTTCACCGGCAAGCTCGACTTGCTCACGGTGCTGCCAAACGGCGGCGGCCTGCGGCTCTATCGCAATCTCGGCAATTCATTTTTTCAGGACGCGACGGCGGATTCGGGTCTGCCCGCCGCGCTCGCCGGCGCGGAACAACTCGCGGTCGAAGATTGGAATAACGAAGACGTGCCGGGAGTTTTTGTGACACAGGCGGGCAAGTCGCCGAGCTTCTTCGCCAAGCAGCGCGCGGGAAATTTTTCACCTGGCGTCGCAACCAACAACTGGCCGTCGGGGAAGGTTCTCGCCACCGGCGACCTCGACAACGACCTGCGCGCCGATCTCATCTTGGCGGGCGAAAAAAATCTGGAAATTATTTTCGCGGGCACCAAGCCGAAGTTGAGTCTGCCCCTGAATGGATTGCAGGCAAAAGGACTTTTGCTGACCGACTACGACAACGACGGCTGGCTTGATTTGATTGCCTACGGCAATGGTTTGCGCGTCTGGCGCAATCAAGGTTCGGCTGGCTTCACGGATGTCACCGCCGTGCTTGGCTTGGACAAGATTTCTTCCGTGGATTCAATTGTCGCCGCCGACTTTGATGCGGACGGCGACACGGATTTGATTGTCAGCACGCCGAATGGTTTGCAGTTCTGGCGCAACGACGGCGGCAATGCGAACCACCAACTAAAACTTCACCTCGTCGGCAATCGCTCGAACGCCAGCGCCCTCGGCTGCCGCGTCGAGGCGGCGGCGGGCAACTGGCGGACGATCCGCACGCTGCACCAGCTTCCGTTGGAAATCGGCGTCGGCAAACGCGACAAGCTCGATGCGCTGAAAGTTCGCTGGTTTGATCTTGCCAGTTCGCTCGTGGATTTGCCGGTGCCGACGAACACGCTGACGCTCGATGAACTGACCTTGCCGTCAGGTTCGTGTCCCTATCTTTACGTTTGGGACGGCCACGGATTCAGATTCGTCACGGACATTCTCGGCGCGGCACCGCTCGGATTGCCTGTCGCCAAGTCGCATTACATTGACGCCGACCCGGAAGAATTTATCGCACTCGGCGGCGAAGAACATTTCGCGCCGCGCGATGGCAGCTTTGAAATCCGCCTCACCGAAGAATTGCGCGAAGTGTTGTATCTCGACGAGGCCTCGCTCGTCGCGGTGGATCATCCGGCGGGCACGCTCGTTTTGCCGACGAGCAAATTACATCCGGGCAAACCGTTTCCGCCGCATGAACTCTGGACGCTGCGGCCTTTCGCTGCGCCGAAACACGCGACGCGCAGCGACGGCCTTGACGTGACCACCGCACTTGCCCAGACGGATTCGCAAATGGTTTCTCCAGTAAAATTGCGCGAAGCCCAACTGCGCGGACTGGCCGAGCCGTTTTCCGTGACGCTGGATTTCGGCGAACTGCCCGTGAATCGTCCGCTGGTGCTCGCGCTCAACGGCTGGCTGCGTTTTGGCGGCGGCATGGCGAACATCGGCGCGTCGCTGGATGCGAGTCTGCCGTTTCCATTTCCGACACTGGAAGCGCAACTTCCCGACGGCTCGTGGAAAAAAGTAGATGTGGATGTGGGCGCGCCGTGCGGCAAAACCAAAACCATTCTGGTTGATTTGGAAAACAAACTGCCAGCCGGTGCGCGGCAACTGCGGCTGACGACGGCGTTTGAAATTCACTGGGACTCCGCCGCGTTATGCGAAAAAGTTTCCGCCGCTGCAAATCAGCAATTTCAACTCCCGGCCACATACACCGACTTGCACTGGCGCGGCTTCAGCGAGTTTCGAGATTTACCCGCGAGCCTGCCGCTCACGCCGGATTACGCGAAAGTTCACGACGGTCCACCGTGGCGACGCACGCCGTCCGGCTGGTGCACACGCTACGGCGAAGTGAATGAACTGGTTTCCAAGAGCGACGATGCGCTCGCCTTACTCAACGGCGGCGACGAACTGGCGTTGTCATTTCCCGCCGGGCAGTTGCCGCCGAAGCCCGCCGGGTTTGTGCGCGATTTTTTCCTGCATGTCGTCGGCTGGGACAAGGACGCGGATTTCCACGTCGGCCAGGGCTGGCGCGTCGAGCCGCTGCCATTTCGCGGCATGGATGATCAGGCTTATGATGCGTTGCCGGATTCATCGGCAACCAACAATGCGTGGATTCAAAAATACAACACGCGCTGGGTCGGGCCGCTGGTGTTGGGTCGAATCAGAGCTGACAATTGAACCCCGCAAATCACTTTTGGTTTGATTGGCTTGCGTTGGCGGTGCGGTGCGGTGCCTAGCCGACCAGCAAGCCCATCTGGGCCAGTTTCTTCAAATTGTTCTCGAGGTCGGCTTTGACTTTCAGCCGCGCGGCGGCTTCATCGTTGTCCTGCACGACCAGCGCTTTTTTTGATTTTAACAACTGCCAGATTTTCTCTAGCAACGCGTCGTGGTCGAGCGTGCCATCCAGCGAGGACAGCAGGCAGCGGCCGATCTCGTCCTCGATTTTCACGGCGACGTGAAATTGCGACGTGACAAAATCACCATGCTGCACCTGCCGCCGCGTCAGGGGACTGACCACGGGGCGGGCGCTGACCGTGCGGGCGATCTTTGGCGCGACCGTGCGGAATTCCACGACGCCCGCGCTGTAAAGTTCCAGGAGAAACGCGGAAAATTTTTCCGGCGTCTGATCCTCGGTGCTTACGGAAATCCCCGCGGCGGCGAGGTGGGCGACGGCGCGCTGCCGCAGTTCGTCGAAGGGCAGGGGCAGGGGATCCAGCACACTGAGCAGGTCGAGTGCAGCTTTGCCGAGCGGAAAATCGGTGGCGCAGCGCGCACCCTTGGTGGTCAGGTAGGTGACGGTGACGCCGGGCTGCAAATTGTTTTCGCCGCCGGAACATTTGGCGGAGGAGGAGATGAAAAAGCCGGCGATTTTTTGCGGAGCCGGCTCGCTGTTCGCCGGGGCGTCGGCCAGGCACAGCAGCGTCTGGCGAAAGCGGCGGCATTTGAGGAAATCCAGATATTGCTCGCGCAGGAGGCGGTTTTGGCCGAGCTGTTTCAAGGTTTCGCGGGTGGCGTCGTTGAAGCCGTAATCAAACATTTCGAAGAAGTCAGCCTCGCCGAGATATTTCAGGCCGTGCGGTTCAGCCTGCTGGATGAATTGCGTGAAGTAGTACGGGTCGCTGATTTCTGCGAGTTCGTCGTGGAACAAGTGGCCCTTTTCGTGGCCGAGGATGTGCGTCAATTCCGCCTTGATCCATTGGCGATATTCGTCCTTGGAGTCCTGCGCGTTCGCGAGAAATTGGATGAAGGCCTCCGTCTGCCGCACCCGCTCCTGCGGCGCCGCCAGCCCGCGCACATGAAAGAGCATCATCTCGCGCAGCATGGTGCGCAGATGCGAGCCGGGCAGGGCGTTGTAGCTGATGAAGGCGATGCCATGCGGAGCCAGATGCTTGCGGCACAGCGACAGCACCGATTCGCGAACCTGCGGCGGCACCCAGGAAAAAAGTCCGTGCGCAAGGATGTAATCAAATTTTCCCTGGTCGGCGGCGAATTCAGTGACGCTGCCGTGCAGCAGCGTCACATTCTTCAGGCCGAGTTCGCGGATGGCCTCCTGACCCTGGGCAACGGGCTGGGCGGCGAGGTCAATGCCGACAAATTCGCTCTCCGGAAGTCCGCACGCCATGGGGAGGAGATTGCTGCCGTTGCCGCAGCCGAGTTCCAGCACGCGGCAACGGCTGACCGGCGCGGGTTCAAGGCCGAAGAGCAGCCCGATCACCGCCAGCCGGTCGGGGTGTGTTTGCGGATGCGTGTAACTCGGATAGGCGATCACGTCGTAGCTGGTGGGTGGGTTGGGCATGGTGTTTAAAATTGTTCCAGGGTTGCGGTACGTCGGCGGCGATGATTTTGCAGAACGAGGCATTTGGCAAGTTTGCTTAACTGAAATCGCGCCGGAAAAAACCTGATCCAACCAGCCTGGCAAACCAAATTCCTGCTGACAGAACGGGAAAATTCTGGAATGAGTAGCCGCACATGAAAACCCATTTCTCACTCGCTGCGATGTCGGCGATTCTTTCCGGCACGCTCTGGTTCACGGGCACTTGCTCCCTGGCCGCCGGGGGCTACCAGATTTTTGTCTCCAACGAAAAATCCGGCGACCTCACGGTCATCAGCGGCGGCGATTTCAAGGTCACCGCCACCATTCCCGTCGGCAAACGCCCGCGTGGTATTCACGCCAGCCCCGATGGCAAGACGGTTTATGTCGCTCTCAGTGGCACGCCCATCGAGCCGCCGCCGCCGCTCGATGCCGCCGGCAATCCGATCCTGAAAAAAAATTCCGACGACGACGATGACAAGGCCAAGGCCGACAAATCCGCCGACGGCATCGGCCTCGTGGATGCGGCGGGGAGAAAATTTTTGCGCAAAATTCCGGCCGGCTCCGATCCCGAGCAGTTCTGCCTGAGTCCCGACGGCTCGCGCATTTACATCGCCAACGAAGATGTGGGGGCGGCGACGATCCTCAATGCCACCAATGGAAAAGTGATCACCTTCGTCCCGGTCAGCCGCGAGCCGGAGGGGGTGGGCATCAGCCCGGACGGGCGTTTTTTTTACGTGACGTGCGAGACGGCCGGCGATGTTTTTGCGATTGATGCGAAGACTTACAAAGTCATCGGCCATCTGACTGTGCATCCGCGTCCGCGCAGCGTGGCGTTTGTGCCGGACGGTTCGCGCGCTTTCATCCCCTCGGAATCGGTCGGTGAACTGAACGTGATTGACACTACGAACCAGACGCTGCTGAAAGTCGTCACGTTGCCGAAAGGGTCTCGTCCGATGACGGTGAAAGTTTCCGCCGACGGAAAAAAGATTTACGCCAGCACCGGTCGCGGCGGCTCGGTGGTTGTGCTGGATGCGAATACGTACGAACTGTTGAACACAATTGCCGTGGGCAAACGTCCGTGGGGCATCGCGTTTTCGCCGGACGGAAAATTTCTTTTTTCCGCGAACGGCCCATCCGACGACGTCTCGGTCGTGGATCTGGCCACGGAAAAGGAGATCGCCCGCGTCAAATCACCCGGCGGCCCGTGGGGCATTGTCACCGTGCCGGATCAGAAATAAAGCCTGTTCGGACAATCAACCGCTCAGGGCTTGAGCACGCGATAGAACCGGCGCGGGTAGTTGCCTGCTCCCGGGTCAACCAGTTGGAAGAGGTTGGTCACCGCGACATTGGTGTTGAGCGGAACCCAGTTCACCAGATTGCTGCTGGCCTGCAGAACGTAGGTCTGGCCGGGCGCGCCCAGGAAACCAAGTTGGAACGATCCATTCGTCCCGAAGCCAAGCGTCGTGAACTTCATCGGCTGGATCGTGAACAGCGCGCTGACGGTCACGCTGTTGACGTAGCCGGTCGCGAAGGCGCTGGCCGAGAGCGTGAGATTGCTCGTCAGCGACAACGGCGCGGCGTAGAGGAACGAATTGGTTGTCGGCAGCGAGCCGTCGAACGTGAAATAAATCAGCACGTTCGTGTTGGGCGCGGCGAACGTGACGTTCGCGAGCGAGGTGAACGTGCCGCCGTTCGGCGTGATGCTCGGCGGCGCGAGCGCGGGCGTGCCGGCGAGGCTGTTGATCCAGTCGCCAACGACTTGCACGGCGTTCGAATCAATCAAGCTGCGCGCGAGCGGCGGCATTTTGTAAGTGTTCGTGGCGGTGTTCATGCGGACGTGCAGCACGGAGCGCCAGATGTCCTTCGGCTGGACGACGTGTGCGTTGTCAATGCCGAGCGACGACGATGCGAACGTGCCGACGATGTTCTGGCCGGCGAGCGGCGTGTCGAAGCGCGCATCGAACGTGATGCCTTGCCCGCCGGGGCGATGGCACTGCGCGCAATTCGCGTCGAGGTAGGAGCGTGCGCGCAGTTCGAGCGAGGCGGTGGTGTTCGTGAGCGCGAACATTTTTGAGTAGCCGGAAATGTTCGTCTCATTGAAGGCGGGATACAAAAGTCCAAGCCGGTTCAACGTGCGGAGCTGGTTGTCGGAATTTCCCGTCGCGGGATAAGTCACGTTGCCGTTGAGCTGGCGCGTGTTGACGCCGAGAACGTAACCCGACTGCGGCGTGTGGCAGGTCAAACAATCCGCCGGACTCGGATAATACCACGACTGCGTCCGCACGCCGCTGGCGTTGGTGATCGTGATGTCCTCGCTCAAACTCGACGAGAGCAGGTCGGCCTCGCTGTTGTCCGCGCGCCATTTGTAAGTGACGCCATAGACCGCGCCGTTGATGTCGCGCACGAGCAGCCGCGTTTCGAGACGGCGCGGCGGAACATTCGTGTTCGTTTCATCCACGACGAGATCAAAGTTTTTCACGAAGACCGTGCCGGCCGGGAACGTCCACGCGTTGTTTGTGGTGAATCCGATTTGTTTGTCCGGCGTGATGAGCGCGCTGTTGTTCGGCACGGCCAGCAAACGGGATTTCTGCGCCGCGTCGGACCAGAGCGCGGTGTTTGGATTGTAGGGAATGAAACCGCCCGCCGCCGTGCGCGCCGGCGTGTTCGCAAACGCGCCGCTGCCGGAGAGCAACGCGGGCATCGCGCCGCCGCCCGTTGTGGGCATGCTGCCGAACGCGGCGAAAGTTCCGTTCGTCGTGAGGCCGTAAGGCTGTCCGCTCGCGGCAGCGACGGTGATGCTCACCGGCGCAGACGTGCTGACGAGTCCGCTGCCGTCAGTCGCGACGGCGGTGAGTGCGTAGCTGCCCGCGCCGAGTCCGGTCGCGGTCAGGAAATACGACGGCGCATACGGACTGTTGCTCAACGTGCCGAGCAGATTTCCGTTGGCGTAAAAACTCACCGTTCTGATCGGATTGTTCGGCGCGTCGGCATCCGTGCCGAGCGTGACGCTGGCGCTTGCGGTGTAACTCGCGCCGTTCGCGGGCATCGTCAGCACGACGCTCGGCGGCGGATTCGTGAACGGATACAACTGCGTCTGCGGAATCACGCCAAGCGCAGTGGACACGCTGCTCCACAGCAGTTGCGCGACGGTGGTGTTCGCGTTCTGGAAATATTCCAGCCGCACGTTGTAAAGCTGCTGCGCGTTGAGCGTGATTGCGCCGCTATTCGTCGCCGCGTTCGTGTGCGGCGTCCAATCGTTGACGAGCAACTGGCCGTTGACCCACAGCCGCACGCCGTCGTCGGCAATCGTCGTGAACGTGTAGTTCTCGGTGAACTGCGGCTGCACGCAGCCCGTCCAGCGCGCGGTGAAATTCGTCTGGCCCACGGCGGCGCTCGGCGGCGTGCTGCTCCAGTTGAAATTCACCACGGCATCGGTGCGCGTCAGCGTGGCCGCCGTCGCGAAATTCACGTTCGAGAAAACCACCGCCGTGGTGTTCGACCAATATTGACCGAGCAAGCCCGTGCCGTTGCCGAGCGCGGCAGTGTTGATGAAGGACGCCGTCGCCACCGCGCTGTTGGCCGCCCCGGATTTCACGGCCATGGCGGAGACGTTCAGCGTGGTCGTCACGACGAACGGCGCAGTGTAGAGCAGCGAGTTGGTCGTGGGCGTTGTGCCGTCGAGCGTGTAATAAATCGTCGCGCCGGGCGTGGCGTCGGCGAGCGTGACGGTGACGGAGTTCGTGTAGCTCGCGCCGTTCGGCGAAATCGTGGGCGTGGCGAGGAAGGTGTTGAAACCATAAATGTTCAGCGCGTATTGCGCGCCGACATAAACTTTTCCGTTGGCGACGGTGGGCGTGATCATCTTGATGCCGCCGCCGGGATTGTCGCGCGCGAGGAGCTGGCTGCTGCTGTAAAGCGTCGCGAGGTTCGTCGCGTTGTAGGCGTAGAGCACTTCCGTCGCGCCGCCGCCCGCGCCATTGATGACCCAGACGATGCCGTTGTTCGTGCCGTTGGCGGAGACGACCGGCCCGCCGTTGTAAGCGCCGAACGACGCGCCCGCCGTGGCGAACGCCGTCGCATTGATGTTCGCGTTGGAGATCGAAAAACCTTTCATCGCGGCGTTCGCGGGCTGGTAGAACAGACGGTTGTTCCAATACGCGGGCGAACTCCAGATCTGCGCGGTCGCGCCGATGACGGACTGCACGATCTGATTGTTGTTCGCCGCGTTGAAGCCGCCCATGTTGTCGCGGTCGAGCAGATAAATCGTCCCGCTCTTGCCGCCCGCCGCGAGCAGGCGCGGATGCGTGCCGTTGCCGACGGCGTCCGGCAGCAGCACCGCGCCGACTGAGCCAAGGTCGGTGTCGGCGGTGGCGAGCGCGGCCTGGTTGAAGGGTGTGAAATAATCCGCGACGGTCAGGCCGTTCGTCGTCGCCAGCTTCATCACCGTGTCGGAATAATCGCCGCCGTTCGTGTTCTGGCTGAAGCTGCCGTTGCCGGTGATGAAATATAAATTCGTGTTCGCGTCCACCACGAGGCCGTGACCGCCCTGCCAGACGCCGCCCTCCGCCGCGTGCGAACCGAACGCGGCGATGCTGGCGTTAGGCGTGGTGTTGTAAATGGAAACCTGCGCGAGGTTCGTGGCGTTGTAGCCGAAGAGCCAGCCGTGATACGGATCGGTGTCCGCGTAGCCGGCGTAAGCGATGTATAAAATTCCGCCCGCCAGCGTCAGCGCCGCGCGCTGGTTCGCCTGCTTGCCGTTGAACGTCATCACGCCGCCGCCGCTGTCCGTGCCGGTGCCGGGAACGGAACCGCTCACGATCACGGGACTATAACTGCGCTCCGTGCCGTTGGTGATGTTCAGCGCGTGGAGGCGATGGATGTAATTTGTCGAGACTCCGGCCACGACTTCGCGCGTGGCGACGTTGACGTAAAGCGTGCCGGTCGCGGGATCAATCACCGGCGTGCCGGTGATGCCAACCTCGGGAACGATGTCGGGAAAACACGTTCCGCAGTAACGCGCGCCGAACTCGCCATTCGCGCTCAAGGCCGCGATGCCGAGGTTGGTTTTCCAAAGCAAGCCGCCGTTCGCGCCTGCGCTGCTGTCGGCATCGAACGCATAGACCGTGTCGTGCTCGCTCGCGACATAAACGACGTTGCGCACGCCGACGCCGGGAATGTTCACGCCCGGCACAATCAACGGCTGCGTGTAGATGTAGCCGTCGGTGGTGTATTTGATGAGGCGGCCGAAATTGTTCGTGTTGACCTGCGATGGCGTGAGCAAAACCTCGTTGGTGTTCGCGCCGCTGCGGGCGTTGTCGTAGTGATACGTCAGCATCGAGACGACCGGCGCCGTCGGCAGCGTGGTGAACGACAGCGAAGGCTGCGCCCTCGCCGTGCCATCGGCGTTCACGGCGGCAGCGGCGAAATAATAAATTGTGTTCGTCACCAGTCCTTGCGCGGTGACAGAAAAACTGCCGCTCTGCGCGCCGAGATAAATGCTGTTCGCCCACGCGCCCGCGTTCGTGCCGCCGTCCGTCGTGCCGCCGTCCGTCGTGCCGCCGTCCGTCGTGCCGTAGTAAAGCGTGACGTTCGGCGTGCCGACGCCAACGGAGACAACCTGGCCGTTCAAAATCGCCGACGCGCCCTGCACGTTGGCCGCCGGGGAAATTGTGACGATGGCTGGATTGCCCGCCGCCGTGGTGAACGAGCGTGACGGCTGCGCCCACGTTGCCCCGGCGGAGTTGGAGGCGAACGCGGCGAAATAATAAGTCGTGTTCGCCGTGAGGTTCGAGAGCGCGGTCGCGAACGCGCCGCCTTGCAGCCCGAGCGAAACATTGGTCGTCCACGCCGCCGGGTTCGTCCCGCCGTTGCTCGTGCCGTAATAAATTTTCACCGTCGGGAATTGTCCGCCCGTTGAAGTCACTTGACCGTTCAGCGTCGCCGTCGTGGCCAGCACGCTCGACGCGGCGAGGTTTGTGACGGCGGGCGGATTCGTCGCGCCGGCGGAGTAGTGCAGCAACACGGAGTTGCTGAGCGTGACGATGGAAAACACCGCCGAGTTCGCGGGCGTCGTGCCGGTCCAAACCGGCGCGGCGGCAAAACCGCCCGCGATGCTCGCGCCGCCGCCGGTGAGATTGAATAGCGTGTAGTCCGCCGCCTGATCCAGCGTCGCGCCGCACTTGATGCCGATGCTTGCGCCGCCGCCGGTCAGCACGCCGCCCGCGCCGTTCAAAACGATCTGGTCATTCGCGCCGCCGGCCGTGCTGCTCAAATCAAATTGCGCTGAGGAACCGGATGCGAACGTCAGGTTGCCCGTGAACGTGTTTGTGCCGGTGCCGCCGTCCGTGCCCGCAAAAACTTTTCCGCCCGCCGCGATGCTGACCGCGCCGACGTTCACGCCGCCGCCCAAAAGATTTTGGCCCGCGCTCAAAGTGCAGCTGATGGCCGAAACATCAAACGTGCTGCCGCTGGTCACGATGATGTTGCTGCTGGCGAGCGAACCGCCGGTGCCCAGCGCGAGCGTGCCGCTGTTGACGATGGTGTCGCCGGTGAATGTATTCGCGCCCGCGAGCGTGAGCGTGCCGCCCCCGATTTTCGTCAGGCCGCCGCTTGTGTTTGCCGTGAGCGTGGGCGTGTTCGCGGTCACACCAGTCCCACCGCCGCCGGTGAAAGTGACGGTCAATACATCGCCGTTGCCGTAGCCCGTGCCAAGGCTGGTGATGAGCAGGTTCGTGATGACGCCGGTGAAAAAATTCACCTGCGCATTGGCCGTCGCGCCCACGCCACTGCCGCCAGAGATGGCGACGAACGGCGCGCCGATGTAATTCGATCCGCCGCTGGCGAGCGAAATTGCCGTCACGCCGTAACCCGCCGGGGCGAGCAACGGCTCGGCGATGGTGATGGCGACGCCGTTGTCATCAACGGTTGCGCCGCCGCTGAACACATTCACGGCGGTGACGGCGTTCGGGAAATAATTCGCATTGGCGACCGTGGCCTTGAGCGTGCCGCCGTTGAAATTGAAAAGCGTCGTGCCGATGGCGGGCGCGGGGTTCGCCACGCCGCCGATTTGCAGCGTGCCGCCGCTGTTGAGGTTGATGAGGCCCGACTGCAACGTGCTGCCGCTGCTGAACGGATTGTAGTTCGCCAGATACGTCGTGTTGTTCGGGCCGATGATGGTGCCGCCGTTATAAAGGTTCACCACGCCGATGCTCGCGCCGCTGCCGTTCCACATGAGGCCGATGGTGGAATTCGCCGCCGTGCCGGAAAGCGTCATCGTGCCGCCGGAAACATTCAGGACGCCAAGGCTGCCGACCCCGCGCGCGAGCGTGACGTAGCCGCTGGAAACATAATTGCCGCCGCTGATGTCCAGCACGCCGACGGAGCCGGCGAGGTCGCTGCCGACGCCGACTTCGTTCACCGTCAGGGTGCCGCCGGAAAGATTGTAGTAGCCGTAGCCGTTCGCCGCGCCGCCGAGCCGGAAGTCCGTGATGTTCGCCGCCTGCGCCTGCGTGAGCGCGCCGCCGCTTTGGAAGACCGCGCCGGGCGCGGTGGCGTTGCCGCCGATGGCGAGCGTGTAGGCGGTGAAGTTCGCGCCGGGCTGAATGTTGAGAATAGCGGGCGAACCCGCCGTGCTGCCGACGGTCAGGGTGCTTGCCGCCGCCGCGCCGCCGCCGACGTTGGAGAGGGAAAGTGTGCCCGCCTTCACAAGGGTCGCGCCCGTGTAGGAATTATTTCCGCTCAACACCGCCGTGCCGGTTCCGGCCTTCGTCAAACCTTGCGTGCCCGCCAGCGGCGCGCTGATGCTGGCGGTGTTGTTGTTGACGGTGATGGTTGGCGAACCCGCCGTGACCGCGAGTGTCAGCACGCTGCCGCCGCTGGCGTCGAGCGTCCAGTTCTGCGAACCGGACGTGTCGCCGAAAAGCAAATTGCCGAGGTTGCGTGACGTGTCGAGCGTGACGGTGCGGTCCGCCGTGATGTTGATGTAGCTGAAGTCGGCATTGGAACTCGTGCCGTTGGCAATGTTGCCGCCGCCCCAGTTCGCCGCCGCGCTCCACAACCCGCTCGCGTCATTGGTCCAGGTGCCGAACGCAACGGCGGTCGAAGTGATGACGACGAGGCTGCCGTTCAGCGCGAGGTTGTTGCTCCAGCCCATGCCGTTGTTGAGCGCGGGCAGATTCAGCGCGGTAAAATTTCCCATGTAGCTCGCCGCGTTGAACAGTTGAAACGAGTCGCCGATCTGCAACGCCGGGCCGGCGTTGTTCACCGTCAGCGTGCCGCCTTCGGTGAGCGTGGTGACGCCGATGATGAGCGACGCGGTCGGCGCGTTGGTGCGGTTGACGAGCATGACGACCGTGCCGCCCGCGAGCGTGAGCGAGTTGCTGATGGCGAGCGTGGCGAGGTTCGCGCCCGTGCCGGGCTGCAACGTGCCGGCCGTATTGGTGACGGGCGTGAGAAAAAATCCGCTGCCGCCGAGCGTGCCGGCGGTGATGTTCACGGGGCTGTTCGCGAACGTGCCGTTCACGAGCAACGTGCCGCCGTTCACAGTCGTGAGACCGGAGTGGGAATTGCTGGCCGTGAGCGTGAGCGTGCCGAAACCGCCGGTGGTGGTGAATCCGCCCGTGCCGCTGATGGTGGAGCTGACGGTGAGCGAGTTGTTCGCCTCGCCCGCCGCAATGCCCGCGCGCAAAATCGCCGTGCCGTTCAGCGACATCGTGCCCGCGAGCGTGCCGGTCGTGCCGCCGTTCGGCTGCGTGAGTTCCACGGCGGCGTTGTTGCTGACGACGAGATTACTGACGGTGACCGTGGCGATGGTTTTGATGCGCAGCGTGCCGCCGACCTGCAGCGAGTCGCCGGCGAAGGTGACGGGAGTGTTCGCGGTCGGCGTGCGAAGGAGGAAGGTGAGCGTCTGGTAGGTGTTGCCGCCAATGGGTGCCGCACCGCCGACCCAGTGCAGGCCGGTGTTAAAACTCGTCGCGCCGCCGGCGTCGCTGGCGTTCAGCGCGATGGTCGCGGCGTGCAACGGCAATGCGTGAATGATCAACAGGCCGACGGCGACAGCGGCGGGTTTTTTCACAAAGCCAAATTTCAGAAAAAACATTTTCTTTGTATTATTAGGTGCCGGATCGTCCGGCCCGTAACGGTTTTGTAACCGTCGGACAGGTTCATTATCGGACATCGGTTCACGCGGTGTAGCGCGGCAGGATTGTTGTAGAAATGAACAGCTTCAGGATGGCAGGTTTTACCTGCCGAGGCAAGATTTCTTCCGGTTGGGAGAGTGCAAATTCGGAGAGGCCAGTGTGGCTTCGAGCAGGCTATTCATTGGGGTGGATAGGGCAAAAATGGGTCTGTGCCGATCAGCGTTTATTCGCCGAAGATGAAAATTTCCTGAACGGTAACGCTCCGGGTGAACCCGGGCTGAAAGGCTTTCGCGCGCAGAATCGTCGGGCTGTTCAGTTGGATTGGCTTTTCGTAAAGCGAGTCCGCCGTCGTTGGCACCGTGCCGTCCAAAGTGTAGCGAATGGTTGCGCCCGGTTCGGTTTTCAAAACAACTTCCACCGGCTGACGATAATTTCCGCCGCGCGGGGACATTTCCGGCGGCGGCAAGACGGGCGGGCCGGGCAGGCTTTCAATCCACTGTCGCAACAAATCCATTCCATGCACGTCAACGGTGTTGTGCGCGAGCGGCGGCATCTTGAACGGTTCCACGGTATTGGCCCGGACGTACAGCAGCGAACGCCAGCGGTCGTTGGGCGCGATGATGTGCGGATTGTCAATCCGCTGGTCAATCAGCACGCGGCCGCCGATCAAGTTTTGCCGGGCCAACGGCGTGTCGTAGCGCGCATCGAAGTAGGCGACCGTGCCGCGCGGGCGATGACAATGCGCGCAGTTCGCGTCGAGGTAGGAGCGCGCGCGGTCTTCCAGGGTGCGGGTGGGGTCGTCGGCCCGGGCGAGCGTGGGGAGATTTTTCAAATTCGCGCCATCCAGGTTTGTGTCGAACAAGCCGAGGTGATTCCAGACGCGCAATTCGTTGCCGGTCGCGCCGGAGGGAAAGGTGAAATCGTGGTTCAACTGCCGCGTCTTGACGCCGAGGACCAGCCCGGCATTGGCCGTGTGGCAGGCGAGGCAATCCTGACGGCTCGGATAATACCATTGCTGCGTCCGCACGCCGGTCGCGGTTTCGATGGCGATGGCTTCGGTCAGGTTCGTCTCCAGCAAATCGGCGTCGCGATTGTCGGGGCGCCATTTGTAAGTGACGCCGTACACGCCGCCGTCCGCGTCGCAGACCAACAGGCGGGTTTCCAGGCGGCGTTTGAGGTCGGGATGGATTTCGTTGGTCGCCAGTTCAAACTGTTTAACGAACACCGTGCCGGGCGGGAAGATCCATTCGCCGGTGGCGGCAAATTTGATTTTCCCGGCCGGCAGGGAAATCCAGCGCTGCTTGTCCGCGCCGTCAGACCAGAAGGGAACGATGAGGTCGTACGGAATCAGGGTCGAGGCCGGCACGAGACGCAAAGTGTCTTGGAACGCGCCGGTCTGGGAGAGCAAGCGTGGAAAGGTGTTGGTGGCGCGAGCGGGCATTTGCAAAAACGCTTTCGCCGGTGGCCGGGTGGGCAGGCCGTAACGCGCGGCTGTTTTATTTCCGGCGGTGCAGGACAGGAGAAACCAAATCAACGTGAACGAAACCGTGGCGGCGAGCCAATGTTTGCGCGGGTTCTTGAAGCGTCGCATTGCCGTGCGGAAGCCAGCCTTCATTGCGGCGGCGCGGTGGGGTTGACGCTCTGTTCGAAGTTCCAGCGGACGGAGTTGGCGAGCTTGGTCGTGAACTTGCGGACGGTGCGCCGGAGATCGCCCACCGAGGTGTAAGTGTACTGGCCCATCGGAAATCCCTCCACGTTCACATAGTCGTAGAGCCTGGGTTTTGCACCGGGCGATTTCGGCAGATCGGTCAGGAAAACGAGGCCGAGGCAAATCGCGTCAGGTTGATTGGCCTCCACCAGGTTGGTGGCACGCTCGGCCACGACCGTGCCGGGGATCAGCCAGGACTTGTTCAACGGCTCGCGCATCAGGTTGGTGTAACCACTGTCAATCACCAGCCCGTCCGGCAACACTTTGAGAATTTTGCCGCAGAGGATGCGGCGGTTTTGGATGCAGGTCGCCCGCATGTCTTCCACGCGTTGGGCCAGGGCCAGACCGTAGTTGGTGTCGGCGTTGCTGGCAGGCACGGGTGAAGTGGCCGCGATGGCGAAGTGGTTGGTGGCCGCAGGCGGATTGGTTTGCGCCGGGCCGGTCAAGGCGGCGAAGCAAAGCATGGATGACAGTGCAAGTTTCACAACGAGTCGGAATCGAATTGGTTTTAGGATTCCACGAGCGTGGAGTGAAAGCTACCACGAAACGAAGCCAAGCCGCACCAAAATCACCTCAGCGCTCCCCGGCAAGGAGAAGTTTCACCGGCGCGACTGGTGGGACTGTTTCGGTCGCGGATGGCTGCCTTTTGCGGGTGAGATCATTTGACGGTCCTGGCCGTTACGAGGCCGAAGTCAATGTAGGTGTCGCCGCCCGTGTTGTGGCAGTGGACGGCGATGACGTTCTTGCCGGACTTGAGCGCGCTGCGGCCACGGCGGTTGAAGGAGAAATCTTCATACGTTCCCGTGGCTCCCGTCGTGCGAATTGCGAGCACGCCGTTGATGAAAACTTCCGCGTCGTCATCGTGATGCAGCCAGCCGAGAATTTCGTCCAACTGGCCGACGGACAATTCCACTTCGCGGCGCAGCCAGATGTCGTCGGTCGTCCACGCGGTGTTGACGATGGCGGCGGAATTGTCCGTTTTGCCGAAACCGCTTTTGCCTTCCGCCCAAGTGGACGCATCGAAGTCACCGGCGGCCCAATTCGTCGCCGGCTTCGTCGTCGTATAACGCCACAGCGCCGGCTGGGTGTCCGCCGCTGGAACGATGGCTACAAAACCCGGCAGCTTCGGCATCGGTGCCCAGTTCGCGGCTTTGGTTTTGTCACGCTGCGCGTATTTTTGCCAGACCG
Source organism: Verrucomicrobiota bacterium (assembly GCA_043781315.1). Lineage (GTDB taxonomy): Bacteria > Verrucomicrobiota > Verrucomicrobiia > Limisphaerales > CAIQOK01 > CAIQOK01. The sequence continues at coordinate 26,097 of JAYWBR010000269.1, forward strand.
GTTTGTCGTAAAGCATCCGCATCAACACGCCGCCGACTACCGAGCGCGCAGTGAATCCGACTTTTTTCGCGGTCTTTGTTTGATACCAATCCGTCAGCGGCGAACGATCCGGTGTGTGGTTGATGAAATGCACGATCGGCGCGACGAGCGCCTCGAAGTCCTCGCGGTTCTGCGTGAGCGTCGCCGTCCAGGTGATCCAGTCGAGCTTGGTGTATTCCTTGCGGTTGTCGAGCGGCAGGCCAAATTCATTCTGCGTCTTCTTGTAAAAATCCATTTCCTTGCGCGCGACTTCAGCGGGAAAAAGATTCAGGCCGAGAACTTTGTCCCAGACCAAATTATATTTCTGGCTCCACGAACCCGGACTGTCGAACGCGAGACGATAATGGTCGCCGTCATTGGCTTCCTTCACCCAGCGCTGCGCGAACGCGCGCGCGAGTTTGAAATACTCATCCGCCTTCGCGTGGTCGCCGCGCATCTCGCACAGCTTCGCGAACGAGCCGAGACCGCAGATCGCCTTCACGCTCAAGTTGACGTTGTGGGCGAGGTGGCCGGCAAAGTCATCTGTGCATAGCTGCTTCTCGGGATCAAAACCTTTTTCCTTCAGATAATTCGCCCACTGCTCAAGCTGCTTCCAATAAAGTCCGGCGAACTTCGCATTGCCTTCCATCTCCGCGACGGCGGCGAAGAGGCAGAGCAAGTTTCCACTTTCCTCAACCGGCATCTGGTTGTTCACGCCGTGTTCACCGTCGCCATAAACCTGACCGTTCGCTTTCGGATATGTGCCGAGATCGTGCGGGGCGAACGGAAATTTCCAGCGCTCGCTCGCGGCGTAATTCATGAACGGCACGATGAACGCCTTCGACAGCGTCGGCCCGAACAGCAGAAACTGCGGCGACATCGGATAGAAAACATCGGACGTGCTGATGCAGCCGTTAGAATGATTTTCCTTGCAGAACTGGAGCGGCTGGCCGTTTTCATCCGCGACAATTTTTCCGGCGGCGAAACACTGGCGATAGGCGAGCGCTCCGAGATTCGCGTAATTTTCCCCGCCCGCTTTGGTCAAATCTGCCATGAGTTCCGCGTCAAACGCCGCGCAACGTTTTTGCAGCGAAGCGTAATCGTGTGCCGACGCTTTCAGCAAATCCGCCGCCTCCCAGCCACTGCGCCGCCAATACGGACGCAGATTTTTTCTCATGTATTGAATCGAAAACAAATCATCATAAGCGAGCATCAGCCACGCGGAGGAAACCTGTTTCGGCTTCGCATCGAGATTCAGTTCGCACGCCAGCACGCTGTCGTTGCGGTCGTTGTTTTGCAAGATGGATTCCGCCGCCGCCGTGGGCACTTTGTTGCCGGTGAGAAAATCCGTGCGCTCCGCGCTGGCAGTGCCGGCAGACACAGTGCCTTTGACGCCGTCCGCCAGCGCGACGTAAAAATAGCCCCAGTCAATCCGCAGGTCGTCGCCGCGTTTTTGCAAAACGGGCTGCTCCACCGTGCCGACGCGCCACGCTTTGATCTCTGCGGAATCAGCTTTCTGAAAATTCACGGCCTGTTCCGGCGTGTTGCAGGCAATCGCTCCAGACGCGTCGAAGTAAGCGGAGACTTTGTGACTCTGGTCATCGGTCGAGCGCGCTTCCCACGTCAGATACGTCACGGGGCGCGACAGCACATCCAAATCATCCGGCAACGCGGGCGTCATGAACGTGAGCATGAGTTGCACACCTTCGCCGGCAAACGTGTAAATCGTCCGCGTGGGCAACACTTCAAGTTTGGTTTGCGCGAGCGCGGGGACATCCGATGGCTCGGTGCCCATGACGCGGAAATTTTTTCCGTCAATCTTCACCAGTCCGGTCAGGCGGCGAGTTTTGCCGGTCCAATGCGTCGTGTCGGCGTCGGTCAATTTATCGGCCGGCGACCACAGGCTGAAATACGGATCGCACGCCACGAGCGGCACGGATGGCGGGCGGAACGTCTCGGCGTGGAGGCCCAATGCGGCCAGCAACCCGGCGGCCAGATGAAACATTGGATTTTTTTTCATAAAAGTATTTTGGATTGTCACCGCATGATTTTGCCTGAAGGAAAATGCTGCGTTGAGAATCGGCCACAGGCTAACGACATCGCCCGGTGAAGGCTTGTGGCATGAAAAGGCCACGCCACCCGTCTGCTTGGACTATTGCCGCCACGCGGCCGGCAGACTAGCCTTTCAAACAATTCTATGAATCGTCAAACGCCGGCTCATTTTTTGTCTGCATGGAAAAGGGCTTTGCTGCTTACCTGCCTCACCGTGCTCGCCGCAAATTCTTTGTCGGCAGAGATAAAAACTTCGCCGCCGAACATCATCGTGATTCTCGCGGATGACCTTGGCTTCTCGGACCTCGGCTGTTTTGGTTCGGAAATTTCCACGCCCAATTTGGATCGCATGGCCGCCGGTGGTTTGCGGATGACGCAGTTTTACACCACGCCGCGCTGCTGTCCGTCGCGCGCCGCGCTGCTCACGGGGCTGTATCCGCAGCAGGCTGGGATCGGCTACATGATGGAAGATCGCGGGCTGCCCGGCTATCGCGGCGAGCTGGCCACGAACTGCCTGACCATCGCAGAGGAATTGCGCCGCGCGAATTATCACACGGCGATGGTCGGAAAATGGCACCAGTCGCACATCGCCTTCGACGGAAAAAAACAGTTGAACTACGAAACGAACGAACCGTTCTGGGACGACAAACAGGGCTGGCCGTTGCAACGCGGCTTCGAGGAATACTTCGGCATCATCCACGGCGTGGCCAGTTATTATGATCCGTTCTCGCTGGTGCGCGGCAACACGCCCGTCCGCGCGGAGGGGACGAATTTTTATTTCACTGACGCGCTCACGGAAAATGCCGTGGCCGACATCAACCGTCTGGCCGGCGGCGACAAACCGTTTTTTCTCTACGTTGCCTACACCGCGCCGCACTGGCCGTTGCAGGCGCCGGAAAAAGACATCGCTAAAAACCGTCAGCGTTATCTCGCCGGCTGGGACGCCATCCGCACAAACCGTTATCAGCGGCAGATTGAACTCGGCGTGATTGATAAAAGTTGGGCGCTCTCGCCACACGATGCGCGCGTGGGCGACTGGAGCAACGTGAAGGACAAGGAGTGGGAAGCAAACCGCATGGCGACTTACGCCGCGATGATTGAACATGTTGATGTTGGCGTTGGGAAAATTTTCCAGTCGTTGCGGGAAAAGGGCGTTGAGACCAACACGCTGGTAATTTTCTTTTCCGACAACGGCGGTTGCGCCGAAGTGCTCGAACCCGACTGGTATGATTTGCCCAGCCGCACGCGCGACGGACGCACCATCGCCGTGGGCAATGGCAACCACGCCGTCTTCGCCGGACCAGAAACCGTCTGGCAAAGCTACGGCGTGCCGTGGGCGAATGTGAGCGACACGCCGTTCCTGCTCTACAAACATTTCACACACGAGGGCGGCATCGCGTCGCCGTTCATCGCGCACTGGCCGGCGGTGATCCAGAACGGCGGGAAAATTTCCGGCCAGCTTGGTCATGTCACCGACATCATGGCCACGGCGGTGGAAATTTCCGGCGCGAAACATCCGGCCAATCTTGACGGCCGCGTGATTCAGCCGTTGGAAGGAAAAAGTTTGCTGCCCGTCTTCGAGGGCAGAACCCGCGTGCAGGCTGCGCCGGTTTTCTGGGAGCATGAAGGCAACCGCGCCGTGCGTTTGCAGCAATGGAAACTCGTCGCGCGCCAGGGACAGGACTGGGAGCTTTACAATGTCGAGGCCGACCGCACGGAGCAGAAAAATCTGGCGGCAACGCGTCCTGAAATAGTGAAGGAGCTTTCCAATTTATATGACACGTGGGCCAAACGCTGCCACGTCGTGCCCTTTGACCGGCTTCCGCCGGAGCGCCGGATAATATCGGCAGATTGATCACGGAACTGGCGCGGGACGCTGCCACGCGTCGGCGAGATCGAGCCGGCCGAGCATTTGGTTGTAATCGTAGCCCGACTCCGTGATTTTCAAATAGGCTCAGGAGCTTTCTGCCACCCATGTGGCATCGAGATTCACCCCAACCTCGGTGCCGCGCCTACTTGGCTGGCCCGTCATGCGGCTAAGTCAGGCGCAGGAGAAAAAGCAGCGGCCACCCGACATATTTTCGAGCACGCTCCGAGCGCGCAGCCAGCGCCTCATCCACCTCATGCTCGCTGGCGTGAGCCAGCGTCCAACCGGCGGCGAGCACCGCATTGATGTAACCGGTCAGTTGATGGCGCGTGCTGGCGGGTCTGGTTTCCCGCCCCGTAGTCCGGTCGGTGAACCGGGCTTCTACTCCGCGCAACAACATCGCGGGATGCATCACCGAGATCACGGCAAAACCGGCGGGGCTGCAAACGCGGCGCATCTCGGCAAACAAGGGCGTCAACTCCGGGATGTGATCCAGCACCAGTCCACAGATGATCCGGTCGAAGGAAGCGTCGGCAAAAGTCAGCGGCCGGGTCAGGTCATGCGCGCAAAAACTTATCGGCAGACTGCCAGCCCGGTCACGCGCCCGCGCCAACATGCCCTCGGAGAAATCAACCGCCGTGACTTGCGCACCAGCCGCAGCGAGTCGCAGCGCATGACGGCCCGTGCCGCAACCGAGATCCAAAATCCGCAGTCCGCTGACCGGCTCCAAGAGTTCGGCCACCTTGGGTTCCTCCAAGGCGATCAACGGATTATCTTCGTCGTCGTAACATGCCGACCAACGATCGTAGCCTTCACGAGTCGGGAGGCGATCCACCGGAGGCGCAGGGTTTGGTGTGCTGGGGTTATTCATCTCAGGTTTTCAGGTAGTTGTCGTAAATCATCTTGAGCGTAATGAGGAGAACCATCGTGAGGAAGACGGGCCGGATGAATTTGGTGCCGCGCGTGACAACCATGTGGCTGCCCAGTTGCGCACCCAGAGTCTGGCCCGCGCCCATGATGAACCCGGCGGCGAACCAGACTTTGCCCGCGATCAAAAACAGAAGGAGCGACGCGACGTTGCTCGCCCAGTTGAGCGCCTTGGTGTTCGCCGTGGCACGCGCCATGTTGAATCCCAGTCCGAGCATGAACGCCAGCGCGAGAAACGTGCCCGTGCCCGGCCCGAGAAATCCGTCATAGACGCCGATGCCGAAAGCGAAAATAAAATCAAACTGGAGGCGTGACATGCGCGGATGGATGTCCGCCGCGCCCAACTGCGGCCGCAACCAGACGAAAATCGCGACGGCAAACAGCAGGATGGGCACGACGCGTTTCAGCAGGCCGGGATCAAACTGCTGCACGAGAAAAGTCCCGCACAGCGAGCCGAGAAACGTGAGCAGGCAAGCGCGCCAGACTTCGCGGAAACTCAACGCGCCCGCGCGGGCGAAGTGAAACGTGGCGCTGCTGGAGCCGAACGTGGATTGCAGCTTGTTCGTGCCAAGCGCCGTGACCGGGTCGGGGCAGAGGTTCAGCAGCATCGGTAGCGTGAGCAGCCCGCCGCCGCCGGCAATCGTGTCCACAAAACCCGCGGTGAGTCCGGTTCCGAACAGCAGCGCGATCTGCACCGGTTCAATCATCGCCCCAGCGTAGCGAGGCCGGCCCGAAAGGCAAACCGCGCTCACCATAAACTCGGAACCGCTTTCTTGACTCGCCTCCCGACGTCTTTATGATGCGGCCCCGTTAGTCAGACCAATTCATTTGAAATCGAACTATGAGCACCATCTATGACATTCAGGCGCGCGAAGTCCTCGACTCGCGCGGCAACCCCACCGTGGAAGTGGACGTTCATCTCGCCGGCGGCGCGATGGGCCGCGCGGCCGTGCCTTCGGGCGCGAGCACCGGCGAACACGAAGCCATCGAACTCCGCGACGGCGACAAGAAACGCTACCTCGGCAAGGGCGTGACCAAGGCCGTCAAAAACGTCACCGACAAAATCCGGCCCGCCCTCCTCGGCATTGACGCGCTCGATCAGCTCACCGTTGATCGCGTGATGCTCGACCTCGACGGCACGGAAACCAAATCCAAGCTGGGTGCCAACGCCATTCTGGCCGTGTCCCTCGCGACCGCGAAAGCCGCGTCGGAAGCGATCGGCACGCCGCTCTTCAAATATCTTGGCGGGCCGAACGCCAAAGTCCTCCCCGTCCCGATGGCCAACGTCATCAACGGCGGCGCGCACTCCGACGCCCCGATTGATTTCCAGGAATTCATGATCCAGCCCCACGGCTTCGACACCTTCAGCGAAGGTTTGCAGGCGATCACGGAAATTTTCCACGCGCTCAAGGGCGTGCTCAAGAAGCGCGGCCTGTCCACCGCCGTCGGTGATGAAGGCGGTTTCGCGCCCAAGCTCGACAGCGTGGAAGACGCCATCGAATCCATCCTCGCCGCCGTGAAAATCGCCGGTTACAAGGCGGGCAAGCAGGTCAACCTCGCGCTCGACGTGGCCGCGTCCGAATTCTACAACCACGACGGCACCTACACGTTCAAGAAATCCACCGGCAAGACCATCACCGGTGAAGAGTTGGTGAACTTTTACGCCACGCTCTGCGCGAAGTATCCCATCGTCTCCATCGAAGACGGCTGCGCGGAAGGCGACTGGAAACATTGGAAGCAGCTCACCGACAAGATCGGCGATAAGGTGCAACTCGTGGGCGACGATCTGTTCGTCACCAACGTGAAGTTTTTGCAGAAGGGAATTGATACCGGCACGGCGAATTCGATTCTGGTGAAGGTGAACCAGATTGGCACGCTCACCGAGACGCTCGACGCGGTGCAGCTTGCGCAGTTCAATGGCTACACCGCTGTCCTCTCGCATCGCTCCGGCGAAACCGAAGACGCAACCATCGCGGACATCGCGGTGGCGACGAACTGCGGGCAGATCAAGACCGGTTCCCTGAGCCGCTCGGATCGTCTGGCGAAATACAATCAGCTCCTGCGCATCGAACAATTGCTCGGCAAGAACGCAGTGTATGCGGGCATGAGCGCGTTGAAGAAGAGCAAGTAAGCGTTGTAGCGGCGTCTCGGTAGAGCGCCGCACATCTAAATAATGCGGCGGTCTGCCGACCGCCGCTACGCGGAAGAAATTCAAAACCCGGAAGCCTTGCGGCCTCCGGGTTTTTTATTTGATCAGCCTTTGGCTTTATTTTATTGCGACAAGCGGAAGAAGACGGACGGGTTGGCCGGGTTAATCGTCACGCCGACGCCACTCGTGCCGCCGCCCGGATAGTCAGACCAGTTGGTGCCGAGGCCGGTGGTCAGGCTGTTGGTTTGCGATTGCAGTTTGAAGGTGGCATCCGTCCAGGTGAACGTCAGGGTGCTGCCGGATTGGGCGACGCTCAAGGTGGGCGGAGTGCTGCTGGTGGAGACCACGGACAACACACCCGTGGCCGGGTTGAAATTCCAAGTCAGGTTCGCACCCGGGCTGCCGACGATGCTGGTGAAGTTGCTGGTGTGTGAGCCCGTGGTGAAGATTTGGAACGTGTCGCCCGCAAGGAGGTTGAGGCCGAGATCCGTGACGGTGAGTGTGCCGCCGTAGTTCACGGCGTTGGCTTTGATCTGGTCGAAGCCGACGCCTTTGTTGATTTCAATCACGGTGTTGCCACCGAGCGTCAGAGTGTTGCTGATGGTCAGGGTGCCGAGGCCAGAATTTCCAGGGGCAAGCGTGGCGGACGATTGGACGGTGACAGGCCCGCCGATGATGCCGTTGCCGGCCAGGGTGCCGCCGGCCACGGTCACGCTGCCGCTGCCCGTGCTGCTGAAGTTGGTGTTGGTGCCGGTCAACGAAGCGGAGCCGCCCAGGTTGGTGATCGAGCCGGAACCGCTGATGTTGTTGGCCAGCGTAAATGCACCGGAGTGGTTCAGAACGACGACCGCGTTGTTGGTCACCGGGCCGGTGCCGAACTGTCCGCGGTTGGTGCTGCTGCCGTCGCCCAGTTGCAAAATGCCCGCGCTGATGAGCGTGCCGCCGGAGTTCGCATTGTCCAGGGAGAGGATGACTGTTCCCGCCGTGGACTTGACCATCACGCCGGCACCGCCAAGCTTGCTGGCGCAGAGGCCGCTGCGGAAATCCAGGTTGGTGTTCACGGTCAGGGTTTTGGAGGCACTGCCGGCATTGAGAATCTGTCCGGCGTTGTCGAGAACGTGCGTGCCGACGGTTTCATTGTGCGCGAGCAGTTCAAAAGTGCCGCCGGCGACGACGACCGTGGCATTGGTGTTGAACTCGGTGTCGTGCAAAAGCTGGATCGCACCCGTGTTGGTGATGGTGGTCACGACGGCGGGCAGACCGTTGCCGGTGCCGGAATGGTTCAGTTGCAAAATGCCCGCGCTCACCAGCACCGGGCCGGTGAAGGTGTTCGCGCCGCCACCGTTCGCCAGCGTGACCGTGCCGCCGGTGGTTTTGGTCAGCCCGGCGGTTCCCGCGAGGTTCGGTGCGAGCAAACCGCTGCGAAGATCATACGTGGCGCCGTTGTTTGTGAAGCCCGTCGAACTGCTGGACGACGGGGACTGCGCGTTGTTATCAAAAATAAAACCGCCGATGGTTTCGGCTTTTCCGCCGGTATCGAACGTGCCGCCGTTCACCGTCAGGATTCCGGTGTCAGCGATCTGCTCGGCTTGGAGGAGCTGCACCGTCGCGCCGTTGGTGATGGTCAAGTCGCCGGGAATCACGAGCCGGCCCGCACTGGCTCCGATGATGAGGGTGCCGGCTCCCACCACAGTCGGGCCGCTGTTAATGTTGGGCCGCCCGCCTTGAGCACCAGCGTGCCGGCGCCCAGCTTGGTGAAACTGGTGCCGGAAAAAACCACCAGGTTCGTCGCCGAGACGCCGCTGGCGACGGTGAGGGTCGGGGTTCCAGAAAGGTTGAGTTTGCTGGTGGTCGCGCTGCCCGCTGCAAGGGTGTAGATGCCGCTGCCGGTCGCGTTGAACGTGATATTGCCCACCGTGTTCGTGGTGGTGGTGGGAACCGTCACCGTCCCGGCCGCGCCGACGCCGGCGCCGAACGTGGCGTTGTCCGGGGTGGCGTTGTTCCAGGTGACGTTGGCCGCGCCGTCCCACCAGTTGGTGTTGGCGGCCAGTGACGTCCAATTCCCCGAGCCGTCTTGCGCCCCGCTCGTGGTGATGGCATCGGAGTCCCAGGTTAAATTTGCGGCGGTCAGGTTGAAGGCACCTGCCAGCGTTGCCAGGCTGGTGAGCAGGGACAGTTTAAGGTTGGAGGTTTTCATAGGTTTGGATGTTTGGATTTTATTGGAGATGTGCTGCTGTGGGAAAATCTGGTTGAAAATTATTCCTGAGAACTTTTGTGGCTGGATTGCTGGACGAGCAGCTTGCGCCATTTCTTCTGGCCGTTTTTGAGGATGCTGCCCGGTTGCGAACTGTAGTAGTCGTAGCCCAGTTTATTTTTCGCCGCCATCGCGGCGAACGTGTCATACACGATGCCATCCCGTCCGGGAAAAACCGGCCGGCTGTTCGTCAGATCGTAGAAGCGCGCCCAGCGGATTTCGCTGCCCGAAGCGGCGACCTCAAAATATTGCTTACCGTTTGCATTGGTCTTCGATTCGCCGGTGAGCTTGGCGGCCTCGAGCCAAGTCAAACCGCTTTCAATCGCCGCAACGATGTCAGGCGTGGGGTTGGGGATCGTCATCAGGAATCCCAGGAGGTGGGCGCTTTCCGATCCGCTCAACGTGGCCGGCTCCAGCTTGCGCGCCGGGGCGGGCTGGAGCGTGAGCGCGTCGTGTTGCGCGCACCAGGCGG